>NZ_JBIWGC010000013.1:0-212217 GCF_044763335.1 Streptomyces sp. NPDC096105 | reverse complement strand
AGCTAAGCCTTACAGCGCCGATGGTACTGCAGGGGGGACCCTGTGGGAGAGTAGGACGCCGCCGAACAATTCTTGATAGGGAGAGCCCCCGTGCCGTTCGGCACGGGGGCTCTCTGCGTTTAGGGTCGGGTCCATGCGCTATGACCTGGTGATTTTCGACAACGACGGCGTGCTCGTCGACAGCGAGCCCATCTCCAACAGACACCTCGCCGCCTACCTCACCGAGCTCGGGCACCCCACCACGTACGAGGACTCCATCCGGGACTACATGGGGTCGGCCATGCACCGGGTGCACGATCTCATCGAGGAGCGCACCGGGCAGCGGTTGCCGGCCGACTTCGACGACGTCTTCCACGCCCGCGTCTTCGCCGCGTTCGAGCGGGAGTTGAAGCCGGTGCCCGGAGTCGCCGACGTACTGGAGGAGCTGGAGGCGGACGGGGTGCCGTACTGCGTGGCGTCGTCGGGGAGCCATGAGCGGATCCGGGTGGGGCACCGGGCGGCCGGGCTGGACCGGTGGTTCGACGACGGACGGATCTTCAGCTCGCAGGACGTCGGCCGCGGAAAGCCTGCCCCCGATCTGTTCCTGTACGCGGCCGAGCGGATGGGCACGGCCCCCGAGCGGTGCGTGGTGGTCGAGGACAGCCCGCTCGGTGTCCAGGCGGCCGTGGCGGCCGGGATGGACGTCTACGGGTTCACCGGGACGACGCCGGCGGAGAAGCTGAGCGGCGCCACCCGACTCTTCGGCGACATGGGGGAGTTGCTCTCCTTCCTGACCGGCGACCGCGCCGAGGGCTGAACACGGTTCGTCCTCGACCGGATCTACCCACCGGTACCCCCGAGCCCTACGCTCGCCGCCATGACTGATGTGCTGCGGCGCGGCAGGGCCTCGCTGGCGTTCAGCTTCGCGGTACAGGGCGTCGCCTTCGCTCTGCTCGTGACGCGCATCCCGGGCATCCAGCACCGGTACGGGGTCTCCGACGGGCTGCTGCCCGTCTTCCTCGCCGCCGTGCCGATCCTGGCCGGCATCGGCAGCGTCTCCACGGAGCGGCTGGTGCGGCGGGCGCCGCCGAGCCGGGTGCTGCGGTGGTCCCAGCCGGTCGTGCTGCTGGCGCTGCTGGCGGTGGGCGCGGGGCGGCAGATGGCGGTCCTCGCCCTGGCGCTGGCGGCGTTCGGGCTGGCGGTGGGCGCGCTGGACGCCTCGATGAACATGCTCGGGGTGAGTCTGCAGCGGGCGTACGGGCGCAGCATCATGCTGAGTTTCCACGCGGCGTACAGCCTGGGCGGGATCGTCGGGGCGTCGCTCGCCTGGGTGGGGACGCACTTCGGGCTGGCGCTGTGGGTGTCGTATCTGCCGGTGGTGCTGGTGCTGCTGCCGGCCGCGCTGCTGGGCAGCCGGTGGTACGCCGACGGGGAGAACCGGGCTCCCGTGAGGAAGGGCGTGAAGGGCGCGGAGGCCGGTGCGGGCGGCGGGCCGGCGTGGCTGCTGCCGTTGTGCCTGGTGATGACGGTGGCGTACATCGGGGACTCGACGGTCTCCAACTGGAGCGCGAAGTACCTTCAGGACGTGCTGGGCAGCTCGGAGCAGATGGCGACCGTGCCGTACAACGTCTACATGGTCACCACGCTGCTGGGGCGGGCGATCGGGGACCTGGGGGTGCGGCGCTTCGGTGCCGTGTCGGTGGTGCGGGCGGGGGCGCTGGTGGCGGCGGCCGGGTTCGCCGTGGTGGCCGGGGCGCCCGGGGTGTGGGCGGGGATGCTGGGGTTCACGCTGCTGGGGCTCGGGCTGTGCGTGCTGGTGCCGCAGACGTTCGCGGCGGCGGGGCGGCGGGCGGACGAGACGGGGCGGCCGGGGGCGTCGGACGCGGCCGTGGCGCGGCTGAACGTCTTCAACTACGTCGGTTTCCTCGTGGGTTCCCCGCTCGTCGGCGCGCTCGGTGACGTCTGGAGCTACCGCGGGGCGATGCTGGTGCCGATGGTCCTGGTGCTGGTGACGCTCGTGCACGCCCGTTCGTTCGCGCCGGGGGCCGACCGATACGGTGGCGGGCATGAGCGGTCGCGCACAGCTGATGTGGGACGAAGCAGTAACGGGCTATGACTTCGGCCGGGGCCACCCGATGGACCCGGTCCGGTTGGCGCTGACCCGCAGCCTGGTCGGCGCCCTCGGTCTGGACCGTGACGTGAAGGTGGTCGCGGCGAAGGCGGCGGGGGAGTCGACGCTGCGGCTGGTGCACCGGGAGGACTACATCGACGCGGTGCGGGCCGCGTCGGCCGATCCGAGGTCGGCGGACCAGGCGTACGGGCTGGGGACGATCGACGATCCGGCGTTCGCGGGGATGCACGAGGTGTCGGCGCTGATCGCGGGGCAGTCGGTGGGCGCGGCCGAGGCGGTGTGGCGCGGTGAGGCGCTGCACGCGGTGAACTTCGCGGGCGGTCTGCACCACGCGATGCCGGGTGCCGCATCCGGGTTCTGCGTGTACAACGACGCCGCGCTGGCCATCGCCCGGCTGCTGGAGCTGGGTGCGGAGCGGGTGGCGTACATCGACGTCGACGTGCACCACGGGGACGGTGTGCAGGCGGCGTTCTGGGAGGACCCGCGGGTGCTGACGATCTCGCTGCACGAGCATCCGCGGACGCTGTTCCCGCAGACCGGGTGGCCGGAGGAGACGGGCGCCGCGGACGCGGAGGGCAGCGCGGTGAACGTGGCGCTGCCGGCGGGCACCGGGGACGAGGGATGGCTGCGCGCCTTCCACGCGGTGGTGCCGGAGCTGATCGCGGACTTCCGGCCGCAGGTGCTGGTGACGCAGCACGGGGCCGACACGCACTTCGAGGACCCGCTGGCGCACCTGGCGGTGTCGCTGGACGCGCAGCGGGCGGTGCAGGTGGCCTGCCACGAGCTGGCGCACGAGCACGCCGACGGCCGGTGGGTGGCGCTGGGCGGCGGCGGTTACGCGGTGGTCGAGGTCGTGCCGAGGTCCTGGTCGCACCTGGTGGGCATCGCCGCCGGGCGGCCCGTGGAGCCGGCGACGCCGGTGCCGGAGGAGTGGCGGCAGCAGGTGTACGCGCGGACCCGGCAGCCGGGTCCGTACCGGATGACGGACGGCCGGTGGCCGGTGTCGTGGGCCGCGTGGGACGCGGGGTACGACCCGGCGGACCGGCTGGACCAGGCGGTCCTGGCGACCCGGCGGGCGGTGTTCCCGCTGCGGGGGATGCTGCCCTGAGCGTCCCCGAGGGGCGGGGGTGTTACCCCGACCGTGGGGCGTGGGCCGCGTTCCGGCCCGCGGGCGCGGGCGGGTGGCGCAGCATCGCTCGCGTGGTGACCGCCGACCGCCTCCGCGCGCATCTTCTGACGGCCGGGCTCGCCGGGGTGGTGGGCACCACCCGGGAGGAGAGCCTGCGCAGCTACCGGCTGTTCGCCGCCCGGGACCCGCGGGTGCTGATCGGGCTCGACCCGGTCGGGGCGTGGGGCGAGCGGGAGGTGCTCGCGCTGATGGCGGACCGGTGCGGGGTGGCGGCGGATCCGGCCCGGACGTCGGGGCGCGAGGCCATCGATCCGGAGCGTACGCTGGCCGCCCTGGACGCACTCGCGGAGCGGCTCGCGCAGACCGCGCGGCACCGTGTTCCGGTGCTGCTGGGCACCGGGCACCCGCATCGGCTGCTCCGTTTCTACGCCGTGCTCGCAGACGCCTTGTCGGCGGCGGGATGTGATGTCCTCACCCCGGCGCAGGGTCGCTGTGTCGACATAACGACCCGGTTCGGTCTACGCACGGGCAACCTCGACTACGTACGGGGAGTCGGGCTGGTCCGGGACGCGACCGCGCAGCGCCCCGGTGGTGAGCCGGGCGCGCACACGCATTCCCCTCTCCCGGTTCGGGCCGCGCTGGCGGCCGCGGCGGACGCCGGCGGGCCGCTGCCGGGGCTGGTGATCGGGGACCACGGTTGGGTCTGCGGGGCAGGTCAGCTGGGGTTCGCGAGCGTCGGGCTGGCCGATGTGAACGACCCGGCGCCGTTCGTCGGGCAGGCCGAGGGGGCGGTGTCCGTGGTCGTTCCGGTTGACGACGGCGCACGGTCCGACGACTACCTGCCGCTGACCCGCTACGTACTCAATCGAGCGTGTCTGTCACAGTAGGCCGCCGATGGGTGCACCTCTTCCCCATTCGCATCACCCGCCCCTACATTGGGGAGTGAGCACGCAACGACGAAGAGTCACCGGAAGGGGAAGCCGGTGGCCGTCGAGTGCGGAAGGTTCAGGTGTGTCATGGCTGCAGCTGGCGAGAGGCCTCTGAACGAGGTTCAGTTCCTTACCGTGGCGGAAGTCGCCTCGGTGATGCGAGTGTCGAAGATGACCGTGTACCGCCTGGTGCACAGCGGTCATCTGCCCGCGATCCGGGTGGGGCGGTCCTTCCGCGTCCCGGAGCAAGCGGTACACGAGTACCTCCGCGACAGCTACGTGGGGGTGGACACGGCCTGACGGCGGTCCGGGAGGGTCCGTATCGGGCACTCATGGGCCCTCCCGGTCACCTCGATTACGACCTCAGCGCTCGGGCGGGTAGGCTAGCCCCTCGTAGGTCGTGTGGGCCCATGGCGCCCAAACACCGAGTGATGAGAAGTGAGCGAGGGTAGTCGTGGGCTCTGTTATCAAGAAGCGGCGCAAGCGGATGGCCAAGAAGAAGCACCGCAAGCTGCTCAAGCGCACGCGCGTCCAGCGTCGCAACAAGAAGTAAGCGACAGCGCGAGAGCGTGTCCAGTGGCCCCCCACCGCGATTCGGTGGGGGGCCACTGCCCTTTGGTGCGTGCGGTGCGTGCGGTGTGTCCGGTGGTACGTCCCGGGGATGTTGTCACGTCACGTGTCCGCTCGGCACCGCACGGCGACGGGTACCCGATAGGTTGGCCGTCGGCAGCAGGGTGAGAGAAAGGCGCTGATCTTGGGGAAGGTCGTGCTGGTGACCGGGGTGGCCCGGCAGCTGGGGGGCCGTTTCGTGCGGCGGATCCAGCGGGATCCCGAGGTGGACCGGGTGGTCGCCGTGGACGCGGTGCGGCCCGAGCACCACCTGGGCGGCGCCGATTTCGTCCAGGCGGACATCCGGCAGCCCACGATCGCTCGGGTGCTGGCCGAGTCGGGCGCCGACACGGTCGTCCACCTCGACGTGACGGGCACGCCGCTGGGCAGCGGCGGCCGGGCGTCGCTGAAGGAGACCAACGTCATCGGCACCATGCAGCTGCTGGGCGCCTGTCAGAAGGCCCCGAACGTCAAGCGGCTGGTGGTGAAGTCCAGCACCAACGTCTACGGTTCGGCGTCGCGCGACCCGGCGGTGTTCACCGAGTCGACGCCGCCCAAGTCGCTGCCCAGCGGCGGCTTCGCGAAGGACACGGTGGAGGTCGAGGGCTATGTGCGCGGGTTCGCCCGGCGCCGCCCGGACGTCGCCGTGTGCGTGCTGAGGTTCGCCAACATCCTGGGCCCGGCCGCCGACACCCCGCTCGCGTCGTACTTCGCGCTGCCGGTGCTGCCGACGGTGTTCGGCTACGACCCGCGGCTGCAGTTCGTGCACGAGGACGACGTGGTGGAGGTGCTGCGGATCGGCGCGCACGAGCCGCGGCGTGGCACGCTCAACAGCGGGACGTTCAACATCGCGGGGGACGGTGTGCTGCTGCTGTCGCAGTGCTCGCGGCGCCTGGGCAGGCCGACGGTGCCGCTGCTGCTTCCCGCGGTCACCTGGGCGGGCTCGCTGATGCGTACGCTGGGGATGTCGGACTTCTCGCCCGAGCAGATCCGGCTCCTGACACACGGGCGGGTGGTGGCGACGGACCAGATGCGTCAGACGCTGGGGTTCACCCCCACGTACTCGACTGCTGAAACGTTTGCGGACTTCGTGCGCAGCCGCGGTCCCGGGCTGCTGCCGCCGGAGACCGTCGCGAGGGCCGTCGACCGGATCGCCGCGCTGCCCGTGCCGGGCAGCGGCCACGCGCCGGCGCACGGCGCCGACTGAGGAGCGCAGCAACGATGGCGGACGCCAAGGTCATCCCGTTCGACGACGACCACCGCTCCCGCGGGAGTGCCGCGTCGCGCCGCCGTGGTGCGGCCGGCCGGCGCCAGGGCGCGGCGCGGCCGTCCGCGGCGGTGGGGCAGGTCCAGCCCCTGCCCGGGGCGGAGCCGGTGCGGGAGGATGATCCCGTGACCGGTGAAGGAGAGCAGCCGCGTGAGCCCGCGGCGGACCGCGAGGGCGGTGACGGCGGCCTGGAGCAGCGGATCGCGAGCGGGCTGGCGTTCCTGCGCCGCCGGCTCACCGGGGACTACGAGGTCGACGACTTCGGGTACGACGAGGAGCTCACCGACCAGGTCCTGATGTCGCTGCTGCGCCCGATGTACGAGAAGTACTTCCGGGTCGAGGTGAAGGGCGTGGAGAACATCCCGTCCGAGGGCGGTGCGCTGATCGTCGCCAACCACTCGGGGACGCTTCCGGTGGACGGGCTGATGATGCAGGTCGCCGTGCACGACCATCATCCGGCCGAGCGGCATCTGCGGCTGCTCGCGGCGGACCTGGTGTTCGTGCTGCCGGTGGTGAACGAGCTGGCGCGGAAGCTGGGGCACACGCTGGCCTGCGCGGAGGACGCCGAACGGCTGCTGGCGCAGGGCGAGTTGGTCGGGGTGATGCCGGAGGGCTTCAAGGGCATCGGGAAGCCGTTCTCGGAGCGGTACAAGCTGCAGCGGTTCGGGCGGGGCGGGTTCGTGTCGACGGCGCTGCGGCACAGGGTGCCGATCGTGCCGTGCTCGATCGTCGGGGCGGAGGAGATCTACCCGATGATCGGCAACGCGAAGACGCTGGCGCGGCTGCTGGGCTTCCCGTACTTCCCGCTGACGCCGACGTTCCCCTGGCTGGGGCCGCTGGGGGCGATTCCGCTGCCGACGAAGTGGACGATCCAGTTCGGGGAGCCGATCCCGACGGACGGGTATCCGCTGGAGGCGGCGGAGGACCCGATGCTGATGTTCAACCTGACCGACCAGGTGAGGGAGCAGATCCAGCACACGCTGTACAAGCTGCTGGTGCAGCGCCGGTCGGTGTTCTTCTAGACCGTCATGCGTACGGGGGCGCCCCTGCTGCGAGGGGCGCCCCCGGTGCTACTCCCGGTCCTGCGCGTCGATGCCCAGACCCGGGAGGAGCCCGGGCAGGAGAGGCGGGAGGGTGACGTCGGAGGCGGGAGGCCGGGTGGCGGAGCCCGTGGGCGGCGGCGTGCTGCTCTGGCCGCTCTCCTGGGGCGGGTCGAGGAGACCGCCGGTGTTGCCGCCGAGCAGGCCGTCCTTCTCGCGCTCGGTGTCGGCGGAGCCGGTCGGCGCCGCGCTGTCCGCCTCGCCCGTGCCGGAGCCGTCCCGTTCGGTGCCGGGCGACTGCGAGGGTTCGGCCGTGGACGGGGTGTCGGACGCCGGGGCGGAGTCGCCGCGCCGCTTCCCGTCGCCCGCCTCGTCGTTCGGTGGCTGGGGCAGCAGGGACCGCAGCGGGGCGACGTCTTCGTCTATGGCGTCGAACACCGACGTGACCTGCTCACTGACGTCGCCGAGCTGCACGGGGAGCCGGTCGCGCAGACTGCCCCAGGTGTCGCGGTGGGCCTGGGAGAAGGAGGAGAGCGCCTGCATGGGGCCGAGGGAGTCCGGGTCGCGCTCGTAGGCCTCGCGGAGCAGCCGGTGGCCCTCCGCGGCGTCGTGCCGCATGCCGGACAGGGCGCGGCGGATCTCGTTGAGGGATTCGTGGTCGAGGTCGCCGGCGCGGTCGCGCTCCATCAGCCGGCGGGCCTCGCTCAGCCGGGTGGAGGCGTGGTCGAGGTAGACCTGTCCGCGCTCGGTGTCGTCGTCGGCGAGGGTGAGCTTGACGTCCTCGATGCCGCGCTTGAGTCCGTAGAGGGAGTCGCCGGGGAGGGCGTCGGAGCTGGCGACGGCGACTCCGCCGAGGGCGCCGGCGGCGACGCCGACGGTGAGCCCGCCCGCGGTGAGTCCTTTGGCCAGCCTCGATCGCGGCCGGAGCCTGCCCAGCGGGGTCGCGCGGTGGGCGCCCTTGGCGCGGCGCGAGCGCTGTCCGGGGACGGTCCGGTCCGTCGCCTCGCCTGCGGCGGTGCCCTCCTGGAGCATGGCCTCGAACGCGGCCACCAGCTGGGCCCGCTGGACGACCTTCACCTCCGGGTCGAGTTCCGGCCGGGGCAGCGCGCCCAGACCGGAGGCCAGCGTGAGCAGCTGGTCCTGTTCGGTCTCGGCGGCGTCCGGGGCCGGTGCCGGTCCTTCGGTTCGCTCGGCCGCCGTGCCCCGGTCGGACTGCTCCTCCAGGGCCTGGGCGAAGGCGTTCGCCCGCCGGTGCGCCGATACGTTCGCGATCACTGGCGGCACCTCCTCTCGTCATGACGGTCGACTCCCCAGGGGGTCCTGAGGGTTCCCCGGCCCGGCCGACGCCACACGATCGGGTGAGCGGAGCCGGTCAGGGGGTGACCACAGGGAGCCTGTATCCCGCACAACGACGGGCGCGGCACTTGGGTTACGGACACCGGTGACCCGGTTGAGGATTCCCGCCGCGTCTCACGGAGGGTCAGCGGGCGTCGTCCGGGAGGAGCCGGGCGAGGGTGCGGACGGCCCGGTACTGGAGGGTCTTGATGGCGCCCTCGTTCTTGCCCATGACGCGGGCCGTCTCGGCGACGGACAGGCCGTGGAGGAATCGGAGCGTGACGCACTCCTGCTGTTGGGGGTTGAGCCGACGTACGGCTTCGAGGAGGGCGGCGTTGGACAGGGACTCGAGTACGGAATCCTCGGGGGAACGCTCGACCTCGTTGGCGTCGAGCATCTCCCCGGTGGTGACCTCGAGGCGGAAGCGGCTGGACTTGAAGTGGTCGGCGACGAGGTTGCGGGCGATGGTCACCAGCCAGGCGCCGAAGTCGCGGCCCTGCCAGGTGAAGGTGCCGATGCGGCGCAGCGCCCGCAGAAAGGTCTCGCTGGTGAGGTCCTCGGCGGTCGCCTTGCCGCCGACGCGGTAGTAGATGTAGCGGTAGACGGTGTCGCTGTACTGGTCGTAGAGCCGTCCGAAGGCCTCCGCCTCGCCGGCCTGGGCGCGCTCCACGAGGTCCATCATCCGGGCGCTGTCGCTGTCGGCGGCGGGACGGCGGGCAGCGGGAGCGCCGGACGGACGTCCTCGTCTGCCGACCGCGGCCGTCCCCTCGGCGAGGGCGTAGCACGGGCCGGCGGGGACGGCGGCGAATGCGGGGACGGCGTGCGCGGGGGGGACGATTCCGCGCAACATGTCTCGGGCTGTCGCGACTGTCGCGCGCAGCGTAGCCAGGCCCGAGGCGTCAACCCCGACGTGTGGGTACACGGGACTCCCAGAGGCAGAGCTTTCATCACGTGCAGTGCGGGGCCGTTCACCCGTCGTGGCGAAGCGGTGGTCCCGGAATGCGTCTGAGGAGAATAACGCTTCGTACAGGCTCTGCTACGCCGAGTTGCTCAAATCGTCGATTACGTCGCTTCCGTAACCGATTGACGCCTGTTCAGACATGAGGGGCTGACCGGTTGATGACCGGAAGCTTTCGTATTCCGTTTGGTCCGGGGCGAGTTGTGGCCGTGTGCAGCCAACAGGACTGCTCGGGCCGGGTGCGGGGTACGGCAGTGGGTTCGGGCGTGTCGCGGTCCGGCCCGCGCGCCGCGGGCGCGCCCGTGCGACGGCCGCGGGGCGTCAGCGGCGCTTGCGGTGCAGGGCGATGGCGGCGGCCGTGCCCCCGGCCACCGCGCCCACGCCGGCCGCCGCCGGGATGCCGACCTTGGCCGCCTTGCGGCCGGTGCGGTAGTCGCGCAGCCGCCAGTCCATCCGGCGCGCGTGCTTGCGGAGCTTGGAGTCCGGGTTGATCGCGTAGGGGTGGCCCACCAGCGACAGCATCGGGATGTCGTTGTGGGAGTCGCTGTAGGCGGCGCACCGGCTGAGGTCCAGTCCCTCCGCGAGCGCCAGCGCGCGGACCGCCTCCGCCTTCGCGGGGCCGTGCAGCGGCTCGCCCACGAGTTTGCCCGTGTACACGCCGTCGACCGACTCGGCGACGGTGCCCAGGGCGCCGGTCAGGCCGAGCCGGCGGGCGATCACCGTGGCGATCTCCACGGGGGCGGCGGTGACCAGCCACACCCGCTGGCCCGCGTCGAGGTGCGCCTGGGCCAGCGCCCGGGTGCCGGGCCAGATCCGCTCGGCCATGTACTCGTCGTAGATCTCCTCGCCGATGGACTGCAGCTCGGCGACGCGGTGGCCCTGGACGATGGAGAGCGCCGAGTCGCGCGCCTCCTGCATGTGCTCGGGGTCCTCGACGCCGGCCAGCCGGAACCACGCCTGCTGCCAGGCGAACCGGGCGAGCTCGCGGGTGTCGAAGAACTTCCGCTTGTACAGGCCCCGCCCGAAGTGGAACAGGGCGGCGCCCTGCATCACGGTGTTGTCCAGGTCGAAGAACGCGGCGGCCCGTTCGTCACCGTGGACCGGGAACTCGGGTTCGCGTTCGGAAACGTGCAGGGTGGACTTGCGGGCTGCCTCCGCCGAGGCCTCGCCTGCCAACACGCTCCGCGCCGTGGCGGAGCGCCTACGGGGAGTGAGCCATCCGAGAGCGGCCATGGCGTGAGCATAGCCAGTGCGCGGACCTGTTCCGGAGCCGAGAGGTTGGCACGTCGTGAACTCCGTGTGTCACGGACGGTGCCCCGGCCTTGTCCTGCGCGGGACAATGGCCCGTATGAGCCCTCTCTTCCGCCGTGCCGTGCCCCCGCGGGACCGGCTCGTGACGTTGATCCGCAAGCCCGGCTGTCATCTGTGCGACGACGCGCAGGTGGTGGTGGAGAAGGTGTGCGCCGAGCTCGGCGTGCCGTGGGAGGGGAAGGACATCACGGAGGACCGGGAGCTGTACGACCGGTACTGGGAGCAGATCCCCGTGGTGCTCGTCGACGGACGGCAGCACACCTTCTGGCGCGTGGACGAGGACCGTCTCCGCAAGGCACTGGGTGACTGACCGACCAGTTCAATCTGGCGGAAATTCGCTTAGGATCGATGGCGGTCTGGTCTCGGGGGCGGGATTCACAGAGGAGAGTGGGTGCTTTGCCCCTGGAAGCCAAGGAACGCCGCCGCGGGTGCGCCGGTTCCGTCCGTGTGCGCCGGGGGCGCGTGACCCCGGTCACGTTGGCCGGGCAAATCGGACACAATCTTTGTGCACGCGTTCACAAAGGCATAGCCTGCATGCGACGGGGCGGTCCGGGGACGTATGACCGCCTGAAGCCCCGCTCTACCCGCAGGAGCACCGTGGCAACTGGCCGAACTCACCGACCGGCGACCCGTAGCCGAGGGATTCCCGAGGCCACCGTCGCCCGGCTTCCGCTGTACCTCCGCGCCCTGACCGCGCTCTCCGAGCGCTCGGTGCCCACGGTCTCCTCGGAGGAGCTGGCGGCCGCCGCGGGTGTCAACTCCGCGAAGCTGCGCAAGGACTTCTCCTACCTGGGTTCCTACGGCACCCGGGGCGTCGGTTACGACGTCGAGTATCTCGTGTACCAGATCTCCCGCGAACTCGGCCTCACCCAGGACTGGCCGGTTGTGATCGTAGGAATCGGCAACCTCGGCGCCGCCCTGGCCAACTACGGAGGGTTCGCCTCCCGCGGTTTCCGGGTCGCCGCGCTGATCGACGCCGACCCCGCGATGGCCGGGAAGCCCGTCGCCGGCATCCCGGTGCAGCACACCGACGAGCTCGAGGCGATCATCCGGGACAACGGCGTGTCCATCGGCGTCATCGCCACCCCGGCCGGCGCCGCCCAGCAGGTCTGCGACCGGCTCGTGGCCGCCGGAGTCACCTCCATCCTGAACTTCGCGCCGACCGTGCTGACCGTTCCGGACGGCGTCGACGTGCGCAAGGTGGACCTCTCCATCGAGCTGCAGATCCTCGCCTTCCACGAGCAGCGCAAGGCCGGTGAGGAGGCTGCCGCCGAGGTCGCCACCGCGCAGGCCGCCGGCGCCGCCAACACCGCCGTCGCCGCCCAGCGCGAGGGCTCCACCGACCAGGGACCCGACGGGGACGTACCCGCCGTGATGCCGGCATGAGCCTCCTCGTCGTCGGACTGAGCCACCGCAGCGCCCCGGTCAGCGTGCTGGAGCGGGCGTCGCTGAGCGCGGACGCGCAGACCAAGCTGCTGCAGGACACGGTCGCCACGGAGCCCGCCTCCGAGGGCGCGGTCCTCGCCACCTGCAACCGCATCGAGCTGTACGCCGACGTGGACAAGTTTCACGCCGGTGTCGCCGAGCTGTCCACGCTGCTCGCCCAGCACAGCGGGGTCGGCCTGGAAGAGCTCACTCCTTATCTCTATGTGCACTACGAGGACCGGGCCGTGCACCACCTGTTCTCGGTGGCCTGCGGGCTGGACTCGATGGTCGTGGGCGAGGGGCAGATCCTCGGCCAGATCAAGGACTCGCTGGCCCGCGCGCAGGAGACGCACACCGCGGGACGGCTGCTGAACGACCTGTTCCAGCAGGCGCTGCGGGTCGGCAAGCGCGCCCACTCCGAGACCGGCATCGACCGCGCCGGGCAGTCCCTGGTCACCTTCGGCCTGGAGCAGCTCGCGCTCGGCGCCCCCGTCGAGTCCTGGGTCCGGGGCAAGAAGGCCCTCGTCATAGGCGCGGGCTCGATGTCCTCACTGTCCGCGGCCACGCTCGCGCGCGCCGGGGCCGCCGAGATCGTCGTGGCCAACCGCACGCCCGACCGCGCCGAGCGGCTGGTGCGGATCCTCACCGAGGGTGACGACACGGACGTGACGGCCCGCGCGGTCCCGATGACATCGGTGCCGTTCGAGCTGACACGTGCGGACGTGGTCGTCTCCTGCACGGGCGCGACCGGCCTGGTGCTGACCGCCGAGACGGTGGCCGCGGGCGTCGAGGGCCGGGCCGGCGGGGCGCCGGTCGTCGACCTCGACGCCGTCGCCGAGGAGGACGCCCGCGAGGACGCCCCGGCCGCGCAGCCGCAGACCTCCGCCGAGGACGGCTGCCCGGTGGACCTGCCCACGGTGCGGCCCGGCTTCTCCGTGATGGGGGAGGCGGCCGTCGCCGGGATGGACGCGGCCACGCTGGAGCAGCACGGCGCGTGGGCGGCGGGCTCCGCCGTCGACCGCCGGGACGCCGCCCGCGGCGGCGCCGGGCCGGAGGCGGACGCCGAGGTCATCGGCGCGCTCGCCGCGACCGCGTCCGCGATCGGCCGCATCCCCGAGCGGCGGCGGCCCGAGCCGGTGGAGGAGCCGCGGCGCCCCGAGCCCGTGCTCTTCCTGCTGGACCTCGCCATGCCGCGGGACGTCGACGCGGCGGCGCACCGCCTGCCCGGCGTGCGGCTGGTGGACATCGAATCGCTCGCGGAGGCGTCCGCGGACGCTCCGATGGCTGCCGATGTGGACCAGGTCCGGCGTATCGTCTCCGACGAGGTCGCCGCGTTCGGGGCGGCACAGCGGGCGGCGCACATCACGCCGACCGTCGTCGCCCTGCGGACCATGGCGGCCGACGTGGTGGCCGGTGAGATGGCCCGCCTGGAGGGGCGGCTCCCCGGCCTGGACGACAAGCACCGCGCGGAGATCACCCAGACCGTGCGACGGGTGGTCGACAAGCTGCTGCACGCCCCGACGGTCCGGGTCAAGCAGCTCGCGGCCGAGCCCGGCGGCGCCGGGTACGCGGACGCGCTGCGCACCCTGTTCGACCTCGACCCCGAGACGGTGGCCTCCGTCTCCCGCGCCGAGGAAAGCACCGAGAAGAACGCAGAGAACCGAGGGCCGGGATGACTGAGAAGGCACTGAGGCTGGGCACCAGGCGGAGCAAGCTCGCCATGGCCCAGTCCGGGCAGGTGGCGGATGCCGTGAGCCAGGTGACCGGACGGCCCGTCGAGCTCGTCGAGATCACCACGTACGGCGACGTCTCGCGCGAGCACCTCGCGCAGATCGGCGGCACGGGCGTCTTCGTCGCCGCCCTGCGGGAGGCGCTGGCGCGCGGCGAGGTGGACTTCGCGGTGCACTCCCTGAAGGACCTGCCGACCACGCAGCCCGACGAGCTGGTCGTGGCGGCGATCCCGGTGCGGGAGGACCCGCGGGACGTGCTCATCGCCCGGGACGCGCTGAAGTTCACCGACCTGCCGGCCGGGGCGCGCGTCGGCACCGGTTCGCCGCGCCGCATGGCGCAGCTGAACGCGTACGCGCGCAGCCGCGGCATGGAGATCGAGACGGTCCCGATCCGGGGCAACGTCGACACCCGCATCGGGTACGTCACCAAGGGTGACCTGGACGCGGTCGTGCTGGCGGCCGCGGGGCTCAACCGGGTCGGCCGCAGCGACGAGGTGACCGACTTCCTGTCGGTCGACACGATTCTGCCCGCCCCCGGCCAGGGGGCACTGGCGGTCGAGACCACCGCGGACAACGCGGACCTCATCGCCGCGCTCGCCGAGCTCGACGACCCGTTCACGCGGGTCGCCGTGACGGCCGAGCGGTCACTGCTCGCCGCTCTGGAGGCCGGCTGCAGCGCACCCGTGGGGGCGCTGGCCGACCTTCCCCCCCTCTCGGCTCCGCTCGAGCGGGGGGACTCCCGGACCGACGGGCAGACTGTCAAGGAAATGCGCCTGCGGGGCGTCGTCGGCTCGACCGACGGCTCCACGCTGGTGCAGTTGTCCACCACCGGTCCCGTGCCCGAGACGCACGAGGCGGCGATGGCGCTCGGTCGCGAACTCGCCACCGAGATGCTGGCGCAGGGCGCGGCCGGTCTGATGGGGGAGCGAGCACTTTGAGCCCCACCACTCTTCCCGCCCCTCCGGAACAAGGGCACGTCACCTTCCTCGGTGCCGGACCCGGGGATCCGGGACTGCTGACCCTGCGCGCCGTGGAGGCCCTGGCGAACGCGGACGTCCTCGTCGCCGAGCACGACGTGCTCGCCGTCGTGCGGACGCACGCCAGGCAGGGCGTCGCCGAGGTGCACACGGACGCGGACACGACTGCGTCGTCCACGCCGGGCCTGGGCACGCCCCAGCTGACGGTCGTTGACGGCGCGTCAACAACCGCCGCTGTCCCTGCGAATAGGGATGCCGCACATCTTGTCATGGAGGCCGCGCGGGGCGGCAAGCGGGTCGTCCGTGCGGTGTCCGGCGACCCCGGCCTTGACGCGTACGCCGCCGAGGAGATGCTGGCGTGCGCCTCGGCCGGGGTGCCGTTCGAGGTCGTGCCCGGTGTCGCCACCGCGGTCGGCGTGCCCGCGTACGCCGGTGTGCCGCTGCGGGACGCGCAGGGCACCGACGTGCGGTTCGTCGACGCGCGGACGGCGTCCGACCGGTGCTGGACGGAGGTCGGCGCCTCGGACGGCACGGTGGTCGTCTCCGCCACGCTGGACTCGGTGGCCGCCGCCGCGGGCGAACTGGTGTCCGCCGGACGAAAGCCCGACACCCCCCTGACGGTGACCGTCGCGGGCACCACCACCCGGCAGCGCACCTGGACGGCGACGCTCGGCACGATCGCGCAGACGCTGAAGCAGACCAAGGCGCTGCCCTCCCCGGAGGGCGGCCGGCCGGTGATAGCCGTGGTCGGTGAGCGTTCCGCCGCCGCCCAGCGGGACCGGCTGGCGTGGTTCGAGTCCAAGCCGCTGTTCGGCTGGAAGGTGCTCGTGCCGCGCACGAAGGAGCAGGCGGCGTCGCTCTCCGACCAGCTGCGGTCCTACGGGGCCGTGCCGCACGAGGTGCCGACCATCGCGGTCGAGCCGCCGCGCACGCCCCAGCAGATGGAACGTGCCGTCAAGGGCCTGGTCACCGGCCGCTACGAGTGGATCGCCTTCACCTCGGTCAACGCGGTCAAGGCGGTGCGCGAGAAGTTCGAGGAGTACGGGCTCGACGCCCGCGCCTTCGCCGGGATCAAGGTCGCGGCGGTGGGCGAGCAGACGGCCAACGCCCTGATCGACTTCGGGGTGCGGCCGGACCTGGTGCCGAGCGGCGAGCAGTCGGCCCGCGGGCTGGTGGAGGACTGGCCGCCGTACGACCCGGTCTTCGACCCGATCGACCGCGTCTTCCTGCCGCGCGCCGACATCGCCACCGAGACGCTGGTCGCGGGGCTCATCGAGCTGGGCTGGGAGGTCGACGACGTCACGGCCTACCGCACCGTGCGGGCCTCGCCCCCGCCGGCGGAGACCCGTGAGGCGATCAAGGGCGGCGGCTTCGACGCGGTGCTGTTCACCTCGTCGTCGACGGTCCGGAACCTGGTCGGCATCGCGGGCAAGCCGCACAACGTGACGGTGATCGCCTGCATCGGCCCGGCCACGGCGAAGACGGCCGAGGAGCACGGGCTGCGCGTGGACGTGATGGCTCCCGAGCCGTCGGTCCACAAGCTGGCGGAGGCCCTCGCGGACTTCGGCGCGCGGCGCCGGCTGGCGGCGCTGGAGGCGGGTGACCCGGTCACCCGGCCCAGCGAGCGGCGTCCGGGGGCGCGGAGGCGTCGGTCGACGACGTGAGGTGAGCCGAGGGTTGCTGACGGCGGGGCGTGTCTGCGGACACGCCCCGCCGTCGTCCCATGCCGTGGGCCACTCCAGCACGGTCAGCTCCGGCCACTGTCGGCGCCGGCGCGCGGTCTTCGCCTCGTACACGGCGCGCGGCGCGAGGACCGGGCTCGGCCGTACGACGAGCCCGAACACGTCGGACAGCCCGTGCGGAGCGTGGACGCGCCACCGGCCGCCGGGCGTGAGGCGGACGCCCAGGCAGCAGGTGGTCGCGGCGAAGCTGTCGATCGCGGCCCCGGTGGAGGTGCACGGGGCGCACGGGACGCCGGACTTCTGCTCGTACCGGAGGCGGACGCGGGCCTCGTTGCGGATCCCGGCCTCGGCGGGGAGGTCCGCGAAGACCTCGGCCGCGGCCCGGATCACCCCGTCCTCCGCCTCCCGGGGCAGGTCGCCGTCGTCGAAGTGGAAGACGTCGTCGTCCTTGATGCCCTCGCCGGGCGGGCGGCCCGTGACGACGCTCCACACGGTCTGGAAGAGACAGCCTGCCGTCAGGTACCAGCCGGGCGGCTCCGGCGTCGCCGTCCGGCCGAGCACCTCCAGCAGCGTTCCGTTCCGGTCGCGTGCCCTTGCCGGGATCAACGCGGAGTGGACGGGCCAGGTCACCCGGACGGCGTCCGGACAGTTCAGCCGCCCTGGCCCGCGCTGCCGATCGGGCCGACCCTCACCTTCGTGCCGGAGCCGTCCGTGACGGGCAGCGTGGCGGCCGGCCAGTCGAGGGTGACCGACTTCGTCTCGTTGGGCGGAGTCACCACCAGGCTCGTGACGCGGACGCCGGAGCCGCCCGAGTCGTTGACCGGGTGGACGACGGCGAAGGACACCGCCTCGCCGTCCTCGAGGACGACCGAGGGGGCCGCCTCGCCGGTGCGTTCGGCGGACAGCGTGCCCGCGTCGGTCCTCAGGTCGACGCCCGCGTAACCGGCGAGGGTGCAGTCACGGCCGCCGCCGTTGGTGAACTCCACCGCGACGGTGCCCTCGGTGTCGCCGTCGATGGTGACGTTTGTCGCGGTGACCTCCAGCTCGTCGGTGCGGCAGTCGTCGGCCTTGCCGCCCCCGTCGGCGCCGGCTCCGGCGACCGTGCCCTCCTGGGACTGGTCCGTGTCGCCGTCGCCGTTCGCGGAGGGGGCGGCGGGGGACGAGGCGGCCGGGCCGGGGTCCGCGGCGACGTCCTCCTCGTTCTGGCAGGCGGTCAGCGAGAGACCCGCGACGACGGCCAGGGCGGCGATGGTGAGCTTGTTGACGCGCATGGTGTCTTCCTCGGTGTCGGTGCCGGCCTTCGTGACGGACCGTCAGGGCGGCCGTTCCGCACCACAAGACCCGCTCCGTCCGCTCGCCGTTTCACCCGGCGCCCCACCCGGACACGCCTGTGACGAACGGATGCATGCGCGGTGACATCCGTACCGGGCTTGGCACGGACACCGGTGTGCCGCGGAGCGGAGCCCGGAAGCCCGGAAGCACGGGATTCGGCGGGCCGGCGGGCGGGGCTGCGGGAGCTGGAGGCGCACGGGTGTCTGCGGCGGGTCCGTGAGCACACGGAGGACGGGCCGCTGGTGACGCGGACGTACGCCCACCGCACGCCGCTGGACGTCCGGCGGAGCGGGCCGCCACCCCTCACCCGCATCGCCCGCACCCCTTCCGGGACTGTGACGGCGGTTGCGGACGGGTCTTCCGTGGCCCGGAGCCAGGTCCCTGCCGCGACTGCCGTGACGTGCGGGCGGGAGCGGGCGGGGCGGCGAGCGCGGCCTGAACCGAACCGGCATGTGAGGGCGGGCGCGTCGTCCCGCTCGGCGGGCGCCGGCGCGGTCAGCGGCAGAGGGCGTCGATGGACGCGGTGAAGTCCGGGAACTCGGCGCGGGCCTCGGCGATGATCGTGCGGGCCGGGCGGCGCGGTGTGGTGGCGTGGCGGGCGGCGAGGCCGGGAAGGGCGCCTTCGGGGCGCGGGGAGTGGTCGTCGTGGAGGACCGACTCCAGGGGACCGATGCCCTCCGCCAGCACCCACAGGAAGTCGGAGAGGCTGCCGGCGACGACGCCCGTCTCGCCCTCCGAGCCGAGGAAGACCACGGGCTGCTCGGTGAGGGGGCGGCCCGGGCGTATCCGCCAGAGGGCCGCGAGGCCGCCGGTGCCGTCCTGGCCGAACACGCGGAAGGCGTCGCCGTCCAGCTCCGGGTTCCCGGTCCACTGACGCAGCCAGTCGGTGGTCTCCCCGGCCGAGCAGAAGGTCTCGTAGGGTTCGAGGTCGATGCCCTCGCCGTCGGCGTAGTCGATGGGCGTGCGGGCCAGTTCGGCCAGGGCGGGCGGGAGGCGGCGGTCGTCGCCGGAGGTGTCGGTCATGCGAGGCACCGTAGCCGCGCACACCGACAGCCGGGGTCAGGACTGGGTGACCGGGCGCATGGCGAGGCCCTCCGTGGGCTGCCGGCCGGTGACGCGCTGGCCGTCGTCGGCCTGGAGGAACCCCTCGACCGGCATCGCCAGGCCGACCGGTTCCTCCGCCTCACCGCCGGGGCTGCCGAGGGTGAGGGTCATGAACGTCACCTCGTAGGTGTCCCGGTTGCCGCCGGCCGCCGGCACACCCGCGTACGCCGTGCCGCCGGGGACGAGGGCGAAGGGTTCGCCGGTCTCCGTGCCCTCCATGACCGGGGAGGGGCCCTGCGCGTCACCGAGCATGATCTCAGGGGCGTTCCGGACCTCGCACTCCTTGTCGCTCGCGTTGGCGGCGGTGATGAGGAGGCAGCGGGCCGGCTCGCCCTTCCCGTCGTGGTTCGACGCGGTGAAGGAGAGGTCCTTCCTCGTGCAGAGGTCCGGGTCCGTGGTGGCGGTTCCCGGTCACCGACGGACCCGTCGCCAAGTCACCGGCGCCGTGACCTGGGCGCGACCGTCAGGGGCCGGGTGCGGTTCACGTACGGGCGGGAGACGACCGTGACGCACACGGAGAGCGCTGCCAGGGCCGTGATCGTCACGGTGGGGGAGAGGAACTGCGCCGTGCCGCCGGCCACCGCCGCGCCGATGCCCTGCCAGGTCATGCGGCCCGCCGACTCCACGCCCTGCACCTGGCCGCGCACCTGCTCGGGCGTGAGAGCGAGCAGGTGCTCCTGGAGGGGGAGCGTGGCGGCGAAGCCCGCGCTTGCCAGGAACACCGCGACCGCCGCCACGGTGGTCGGCGGGTGCAGCGCGAAGAGGAGGTACGGCGCCGCGAGCAGCAGCCGCAGGGGGAACGCGCAGCGGCGTCGCCACGAGGCGCTCAGCAGCCGGCCGACGGTCAGGTCGCCGAGGAGCATGCCGGCGGACGCGGCGGCCAGCAGGATCCCCGCGTCCTCCTGGGCGTAGGGGATGAACAGGGCCTCGCAGCCGACGATCAGGCCGTTGGGCACCCACAGGTTGAGGAGCAGGGCGCGCGGTCCCGAGCGGGAGAGGAGGGCGGCGTTGGTCGTCCACGTCTCGCGCAGGCCGGGGCGGCGGGGCGGGCGGACGGAGCGTTCCCGTACGGTCGCGGCCGTCACGGCGAGCGCGGCCGCGGTGAGGGCCGCCGCCGCGAGGAACACGCCCTGCGGGGTGAGGTGGCGCAGCAGGACCGCGCCGAGCGCGAAGCCGAGGACGGAGGTGCCGCCCGCGGTGACGTTCATCAGCGAGCGCGCCGGGACGTACGCGGAGACGGGCACCGCCTCGGCGAGCAGGCCCATGCGCGTCCCGGTGTTGAGGGACTGGAAGAAGCCGAGCAGGAGGAGCAGGGCGAAGCGGGCGGCGAGGGGCATGCCCGGGACCGCCTGTGCGCAGGCGCCGGCGAGGGCGACGGCCTGGAGCGCGACCAGGGTGCGGCGCGGACGGCTGCCGTCCGCGACCGACATCAGCGTGGTCGCGCCGAGGACGGTCGCGAAGGTCGCGCCGTACATGCTCACGGCGGTGAGGAACGGTGAGCCGGTCGCCCGGTCGACGAGCGTGCCGAGCGCGAAGCCGGAGAGGGTGCTCGCGCCGACGGTGAGCGTGAAACCGGCGTACAGGCCGGCGAACTCGCGGTTGCGGAGCAGCGCGCGGTAACCGGGCTGGGGATCAGGGGTGTCGGTGGTGTCGGAAGGCATGAGAAAAGCCTTTGGGCTGCCCTGTCGGGGGCGCGCCAAAGGCTGACCGGGGGATCATAGCGGGTCCGGGGCGGCTGCCGGACCCGGTTCTCAGATCAGGCCGACCGACACCAGGCCGCCCGTCGCGGCGACCGTGGCGGCGAGACCGCGCAGGCCCGGAGTGACGGCCGTACGGCCGCCTCGGGTGGACAGCCGCAGCACGGCGTTCGCGGTGAACGCGGGGAGCAGCACGCCGAACACCGCGACGGTGGCGAGCGCTTCGAGGGTCGGTTCGACGGACGCCGTGAGGGCGCCGACCGCCATGGACGCGGCGGCGATCCCGTACAGCGCCGCCGGTACGAAGGTGAGGTCCTCGCCCGTCTGCGGAGCAGGACCGCGTCCCTTGGCGTGGTTCCAGTGGCGGCGTTCGGTGCCGACCCGCGCCGCCACCATGACGACCACCTCGACCGCCAGGACGATCACGGCGATGTGCTCGACCGACACAGCGTTCCCCTGTTCCCTGCCGTTGCTGCTCCGCCCGTGCTCCGTGCTCCTGCTTCCGACCGTACGGACGCCCCGGCGTCCGGGTGAAGCAACTTGAGGGAGTTCAGAGCCTCTTGGGCGGAAGACCCGTCGGGTTCAGGCCAAGGTGCGCAGCGCCGTGCCGAGCAGGGCCACGCCCTCGGCGAGCGTGCCGGGCGGGTCGGCGGCGTACCCGAGGACCAGGCCGGGGCGGCCGGGGAGCTGGCGGTGCCAGGAGAGGGGGTGGCACTTGACGCCCAAGACCAGTGCGGCGGCGGCCAGTTCGGTGTCGGGGACGTCCGGCGCGTAGGTGACCGTCAGGTGCAGGCCCGCCGCCGCGCCGTGGACGACCGCGCCCGGGAGGTGGGCGTGGACGGCGGCGATCACCGCGTCCCGGCGGCGGACGTGCCGGGCGCGCAGCAGCCGCAGGTGCCGCTCCAGGTGGCCCGTCTCCATCAGCCGGGCGAGGACGAGCTGCGGCAGCACCGCGCTGCCCAGGTCGGTGAAGCGTTTCGCGTCGGTCAGCG
Source organism: Streptomyces sp. NPDC096105 (assembly GCF_044763335.1). Lineage (NCBI taxonomy): Bacteria > Bacillati > Actinomycetota > Actinomycetes > Kitasatosporales > Streptomycetaceae > Streptomyces > Streptomyces sp. NPDC096105. The sequence continues at coordinate 190,590 of NZ_JBIWGC010000013.1, read as the reverse complement.
CCTCCAGGTGCCGCCGGGGCGGGAGCAGCCAGCCGATGCGCAGGGCGGGGGCGAGCAGTTTGGAGACGCTGCCCATGTAGCAGAGGCGGTCGGTCAGCAGGGAGCGCAGCGCGGGGACCGGCGGGCGGTCGTAGCGGTGCTCCGCGTCGTAGTCGTCCTCCAGGATCAGCCCGCCGTCCGCCGCCCACCGCAGCAGTTCGCGGCGGTGCTCCCCGCTGGTCACGACGCCGGTCGGGAACTGGTGCGCCGGGGTGAGCAGCACCGCCGGGGCGCCGGTGGCGCGCAGCGCCGCGACGTCCGGGCCGTGCGCGCCGACCGGGACGGGCGGGGTGGCGAGGCCGCCGTGCGCCAGGTGCTGGCGGGTGCCGAGCGAGCCGGGCTCCTCCACCGCGACGGCCGTCATGCCGTCCGCGCGCAGCACCGGGTGCAGCAGGGTGAGGGCCTGGGCGATGCCCGCGACGATCAGGACGCCGTCCGGTTCGACCGCGATGCCGCGGCTGCGGGCCAGCCAGTCGGCGACGGCGCGGCGCAACCGGGGAGCGCCGCGCGGGTCCCCGTATCCCAGGTCGGCGCTGGACAGTTCGGCGAGCACGGCCCGTTCGGCACGCAGCCACGCCGTGCGGGGGAAGGCGGACAGGTCGGGGCGGCCGGGGGTGAGGTCGATCCGCGCGTCGGCGGCGCGCAGCGCGTCGAAGGCGCGGGCGTCGGGGGATCCGGTGAACGGCGTGACGGGTGCGGGCCGCCGGGTACGGGGCGGCAGGGGAGGCGGGGGCGCCGCGACCACGACCGTGCCGCCGCGCCGGCGCCCCTCGACGTGGCCGTCCTCCGCGAGCCTGCGGTACGCCTCGGTGACCACGCCCCGCGAGACGCGGAGTTCGGCGGCGAGCAGCCGGGTGGCCGGGAGCCTGCTGCCGACGGTCAGCCGGCGGTCGGTGATCGCCTCCCGCACCTGCCGCGCGAGCCAGTCCGCCTTGCCGTCCGCGGGCACGTCGTCCGCCCGCAGCTGGAGGAAGTCCGAGCCGTGCGCCGTCCCGCTGCTGTCCGTCACCGCACTCATGGTGCCACGCACCGCTACGGCGCCCGTGTCGTGCCGTCGAGCGTGAACTCCGGTGCCTCGGGCGTGAGCAGGGCGGACGCCGGCGTGACCGGCCAGTGCGCGGCCAGCTCCTCGGCGAGGGTCTCCAGGGTCCGCGCGACGGTGTCCGTGCCGCCCTCGTGCAGCGCCTCCGTCACCACGAGGATCCGGCGGGTGCTCCCGCTCACCGCCGAGTGGCCGCTCTGCCGGCTGGTCCAGCGGCGGGCGTGCGCGCGTCCGGCGGAGTCGGCGTACGTCACCTCGCCGGGGGCCGGGTGCTCGGTGCGGCCGTCGAAGGCCGTGTACTCCTCGTCGCCGTGGGCGGGCCGCACCTCGAGCAGCGGGCCCGTGACGCGGTCGGCGTCGAGCACCGCGATCGGCACGGCGTACGCGACGGAGACCGCGTTGCACAGGTCGACGACCGGGTGGATGCGCGGGAGCGCGCCCTCCTTGCGCAGGCGGCGCAGCAGGGACTCGGAGGCGCAGCGGTACTGCGTCGGACGCAGTCCCATGCGGGCGAACGCCCGCCGCCACGCCAGCACTTCGGGGAACCGGCTCTCGGGGGCGCCGGCGAGCCGGGCGAGGGCGCGGGCGGTGTACGCCGCCACCCGCGGACCCGTGTCCGCCGTGCCGTCGACGCCCGTGGCGTGGAGCGCGCCCGCCGCCAGGCCCGGGTGGGCGGACCGGATCGCGTCCGCGTGCCGGAGGATCATCACGCCACCGCCATCCGGACGCTCAGACCGACGAAGCCGGCGGTGAGGACGGCCCGGAGCCCGGTGGTGATCCGGGGGCGGGCCAGCAGCCGGTCCCGCACGGCCGCCGCGCACACGCCGTACACGGCGAAGACCACGAAGGTCAGGGCCATGAAGACCGCGCCGAGCCGCAGCATCAGGCCGAGCGAGTCGCCGGAGCCGGCCGGGACGAACTGCGGGAGGAACGCGACGAAGAACAGCGTCGGCTTCGGGTTCAGCACGTTGATCAGCACGGCGGTCGTGATCACGCGGAGCGCGGGGCGCGGCTCGGACTCCGGCCGGACGGTGAACGCCTCCTTGTCGCGCAGCATCGCCCACGCCATGTACAGCAGATACGCGACGCCCGCGTACTTCACCACCGCGTAGGCGACCGGGCTGGAGTGGAGCAGGCCGGCGAGGCCGGTGACGGACGCCAGCAGGTGCGGCACGACGGCGATCGTGCAGCCGAAGGCGGCCACCAGGCCCGCGCGCCGGCCGTGGGACAGGCCGGCGGCGAGCGTGTAGACCACGCCGGTGCCGGGGGTGACCACCACGGCCAGGGCGGCCAGCAGGAACGCGAGACTCAAGGGAACCTCCGGGATCGTCGGTCCCCCCAGCCTGGTGGCGGCATGGTCCGGTGGACAGGGCCAAAGAGGGGCGGCCGGACAGGTCCACAAGCGGCGTTCAGCGGTGCCGTCATCCGGGAGGAGGCCTCCGGGGCGTCCGGCATGAGGTGCGGCCGCGGCCGGGGCCGGGACCGCGCGGACGTCCGCGGCCTCAGGGTCTCCGCGCCGGGGAGGGGGCCGACTGGGCGTCGGCAAAGGCACGGGCGGGGCGGGCGTAGCGTAGGCGGTATGACGACGTACGGATCCTTCCCCGGCACGCGCCCGCGGCGTCTGCGCACCTCCCCGGTCATGCGGCGCATGGTCGCCGAGACCCGGCTGCACCCCGCCGACCTCATCCTCCCGGCCTTCGTGCGCGAGGGCGTCGCGGAGCCGGTGCCGATCTCGGCGATGCCGGGGGTCGTGCAGCACACCCGCGACAGCCTGAAGAAGGCCGCCGCCGAGGCCGTCGCCGCCGGGATCTCCGGGATCATGCTGTTCGGCGTGCCGGAGGAGTCCGAGAAGGACGCCGTGGGCTCGGCGGGCACCGACCCGGACGGCATCCTCCAGGTCGCCCTGCGCGACGTCCGCGCGGAGGTCGGCGACGACCTGCTCGTCATGTCCGACCTGTGTCTCGACGAGTTCACCGACCACGGCCACTGCGGCGTCCTCGACGACAAGGGCCGGGTGGACAACGACGCCACCCTCGAGCGGTACGCCGAGATGGCGCAGGTCCAGGCCGACGCGGGCGCCCACGTGGTCGGTCCGAGCGGGATGATGGACGGGCAGATCGGCGTCATCCGCGACGCCCTCGACCAGATCGGCCGGGACGACGTCGCGATCCTCGCCTACACCGCCAAGTACGCCTCCGCCTTCTACGGCCCCTTCCGGGAGGCCGTCGGCTCCTCGCTCCAGGGCGACCGCCGCACCTACCAGCAGGACCCGGCCAACCTCCGCGAGTCGATGCGCGAGCTGGAGCTCGACCTGGAGGAGGGCGCCGACATGGTCATGGTCAAGCCGGCCGGTCCGTACCTCGACGTCCTCGCCAAGGTCGCGGACGCGGTGGACGTGCCGGTGGTGGCGTACCAGATCTCCGGTGAGTACGCGATGATCGAGGCCGCCGCCGAGAAGGGCTGGATCGACCGCGACAAGGCGATCATCGAGTCCCTGACCGGCATCCGCCGGGCCGGCGCCCGGAACATCCTCACCTACTGGGCCACCGAGGTCGCCCGCACCCTGCGCTGACCTCCGGGGGACCCGGATCCACGACCACGCCAGGACGGGCGGGTCCACCCGGTGCCGCAGGTGAACCCGCCCGTTCCGTCCGTCCTGGCCGCCGCCCGGCTCAGTAGGCGAGCGCGTCGTCCCTCGAGGACTGCCAGTACGTCACCGTCAGGCTGCTGTCGTAGTACACGCCCTCGGCCGGCAGGGACGGGATCGCGGCGGGACCGCCGTCGCTGAGCGGGGCGCGGCCCTGGAAGCCGACGGCGAGCTTCCGGCCGGTGGTGCCGGCCGTGCCGCTGCCGTCGGCGGCCGACAGGACGACCCCGGCGTACGCCGACTCACCCGGCTGCAGGGTGACCACGGCCTGCGGCTGGGAGTCCTCGATCGGCTGCGGCACCCACTGCATCTCGTCGAACCGCAGCACCGGGTGGTAGGTCAGGTGGCAGTTCTGCGAGCCGGTGTTCTCGACCGTGATCAGCATGTGGTTCACGGGGCGGGAGACCGGCTCGGCGGTGACGGAGGTGTTCGAGCCGTTGCAGGAGCGGAAGGCCGCGGAGCCGTCGCCGGAACCGGCCGACCGGGAGTCCTTCCCGCCGTTCTCCCCGTTCGTGGACGTGCCGGCCTGAGCGCCCTGGCCGTCGCCGCTCCCGGCCGGGCCCGTGCCGCCGCCCGAGGAGCCGTTGCCCGCGGTGCCGGCGGACGACCCCGCGGGGCTGTCCGCGGGGGCCGAGCCGGCCGGACCCGAGGCGGACGCGCCCTCGTCGCGGGTGCCGGTGCCGTCCTGGCAGGCGGTCAGGGCGAGCGAGGCGACGGCGGCACCGGCGGCGGCGAGCAGGCGGAGGCGGGAGGCGCGCATGGCGGATTCCTTGTCGTCAAAAGGGACTTGGCCCAGCCGCCCCACCGATCGGCGGGAGCGGCGTGCTTGGATGACCAGAGCGTGCGGTGTGATCCGTCCCGGCCGCCACAGTCGGCGGGCGATCCGGGACGCTGAAACGCTCACACCGCCCTGACCTGCGAGAACGTCCGTCCCCTGGAACGGTGGAACGGGACACGGGGGAGTGGAGGAACGGTGTCGGAACAGACGGCCGCGGCGGATTTCGCCACGTTGCTGCGGGAGTTGAAGGACCGATCGGGGCACAGCTACGGGGTCCTCGCCAAGCGGCTCCACATGAGTACGTCGACCCTGCACCGCTACTGCAACGGGGACGCGGTGCCGACCGACTACGCGCCGGTCGAGCGGCTGGCCCGGCTGTGCAAGGCGCGCCCCGAGGAGCTGGTCGAGCTGCACCGCCGGTGGGTGCTGGCGGACGCGGTGCGGGGGCGGAAGGGGGCGGCAGCGACCGAGACGTCCTCGGCCGCGAAGCCCTCGGGGGCTGCCGAGACGTCCTCGGCCGCGGAGCCCTCGGGGGAGGAGCCCTCGGGGGAGGAGGGCTCGGGCACCGGACCCGGGGAGGCGGCTTCCGGTGCCGCGCCCGAGGCTGAGGCGTCCCCGGCCGCCCCGGCCGGCCCACCGCCTACCAGTCCCGCCGGGGCGGGGGCGCCGGGGACCGGCCCCACGGACGCCGATACCCCCGACGGGGATGCCCCCGACGGAAGCGCCTTCGACGGGGCGGACCCGGCCCGCCACCCGGCCACCCCGGCCCCCGCCCGGCGCCGTACCCGCACCGCCGTCCTCACCGGCATCGCTGTCGCCGCGGTGGCCGCCGGGATCGCCTTCGCCGTCGGGCTGCCGGGCGGCGGACCGGACGGCGACGGCGACGGCGGCCGGCACCGCCCGGCCGGCGCGGCAGGGGTGACCGCCGAGGAGACCGCCCCCGCGTCGTCCTCGCCGTCCTCCTCCTCCGCCGGCTCCCGTTCCAGCGCCTCCGCGTCCCCCTCGGGCAAGGACAAGGGCCCGACCGGGACGCCCGCCGGGTCCGCGCCCGCCGACGCGCCGAGCGTCGGTGCGGAGAGGAGCGGCGTGCCGGTCACGGTGCAGGCGGAGCCGTACGCGTGGGAGAGCCCCTGCTCGCAGCGCTATCTGATCGACAAGCCGGCGAGCGAGGTGAACCCGCCGCCGGTGGAGGAGGCCGCCCCGGCCTGGGTGGCGGCGCAGGGCGCGGTGTCGTCGGGGCAGCAGTACCTGCGGCTCACCGTGCAGGGCACCGGTCCCGAGACGGTGGTCGTCGACGGCCTCACCGTGCGGGTGGCGGGCAAGCGGGCGCCGCTCGCCTGGAACGACTTCGCCATGGCCTACCCCGGCGTGGGCTGCGGAGGCTCCGTGCCGACGCGGGCGTTCACCGTCTCCCTGGACTCGGCGCGGCCCGCCGTCACCCCCGAACCGGGGAACCAGGACTTCCCGTTCAAGGTCAGCGAGTCCGACCCGGAGGTGTACTACATCACCGCCTCCGTCTCCGCCCACGACGTCGACTGGTACCTGGAGCTGAAGTGGTCCAGCGGCGACCGCAGCGGCACGCTCACCGTCGACGACGAGGGCCGCCCCTTCCGCACCAGCGGCAACGAGGGCCGTCCGGCGTACGAGTTCCCGATCGGCGGCGACGGGTGGGTGCCGGAGGGGACGACGAAACTCGGGTAGGCGGTGCGGCGGACGTCCGGATCGCGGAAGGGCGCATGTAGAAGGCACGCGTTTTCCTAGGCTGCGGTCACGCGCCGTCACCCGGACCGAGGAGCCGTGCCATGACCGTCACCGACCTGCCCGCCGCCCCCGCTCCCACCCCGCGGCTCGCCGCACGGGCCTCGGCGGTCGGCGGCTCGCCCGTCCGGGACATCCTGGCCGTCACCGCGCGGCCCGAGGTGATCAACTTCGCGGGCGGGCTCCCGGCACCGGAGCTGTTCGACGCCGAGGGCATAGCGGCGGCGTACCGCGCGGTGCTCGCCGGGACGCCCGCGCGGGCGCTGCAGTACTCCACGACGGAGGGCGAACCGACGCTGCGGGCCGCGCTCGCCGAACGCGCCCGCGCGCGCGGGCTGCCCACCGGGCCGGACGACCTGCTCGTCACCACCGGCTCCCAGCAGGCGCTGTCCCTCCTCGCCACCGCGCTGCTCGAACCCGGCGACACGGTCCTCGTCGAAGACCCCTGCTACCTGGCGGCACTTCAGTCCTTCGGCCTCGCCGGGGCGCGGATCGTCGCGGTGCCCGGCGACGAACAGGGGCTGGACCCCGAGGCGTTGGAAGAGCTGGTGGTCCGGGAGCGGCCGAAGCTGCTCTACACCGTGCCCACGTTCCAGAACCCCACCGGCCGCACCCTCCCCGCCGCCCGCCGGGCCGCCGTCGCCGAGGTCGCCGCCCGCCGCGGACTGTGGATCGTCGAGGACGACCCGTACGGCGAACTCCGTTACGAGGGCGCGCGGGTGCCGTGGATCGCCGCCCACCCGGGCGCGGAGGACCGCACGGTGCTGCTGGGCAGCCTCTCCAAGATCATGGCGCCCGGACTGCGGCTGGGCTGGCTGCGGGCGCCCGAGGGGCTGCGCCGCGCCTGTGCCGTCGCCAAGCAGGCCGCCGACCTGCACACCCCGACCGTCAACCAGCTCGCCGCCGCCCGTTACCTCGCCGACCGCGACCTGGACGCCCACGTCCGCCGCGTGGCGGGCGTGTACGGCGAACGCCGGGACGCCATGCTGGCCGGCCTCCCCGACGCCCTCCCCGCAGGGTCGGTCTGGACCCGCCCCGGGGGCGGCATGTTCCTCTGGGTGCGGCTCCCGGAGTCGTACGACACCACGGCCCTGCTCCCCGAGGTGGTCCGGCACGACGTGGCGTACGTCCCCGGCGCCCCCTTCCACGCCGGCGCACCCGACCGCTCCACCCTCCGCCTGTGCTTCGTCACACAGACCCCGGAGGAGATCGCGGAGGGGCTGCGGAGGCTGGGGGCGGCGCTGCGGGCGTGACCGCGGACCCCGCGAGGGCTCACCGCACCTCGGCCTCGAAGCACTCCGGCCCGGAACCGGCGCCCGCCGGGTGGAAGCAGGCGCGGACGACCGTGCCGGGGGCGGTCTCCGCCATCGGGGTGTAGAGGTACGCCCGCGCGTCCAGGGCGTCCGTCACCTCGGCGGAGCGGGGCGGGCCGGGCGCGGTCAGCTCGATGCGGTCGCCGATCTCGGCGGCCCACATCCGCGCCCAGCTCGTCCCGCACCGGGGGCTGTGCCGCAGCTCCAGCCGGGCGCCGGCCATGGCGCGGTACGTGGTGAGGGTGTCCGGCGCGACCCCGCACAGCATGGTGAAGGGGTCCTTGCCCGCACAGGACGCGCCCCGGCAGCGGGGCGGCGGCGCCACGGTCGCGCCGGAGGGCGCGGCCGCGTGGGCGGATCCGTCCGGCGTGTCGTCGCCCGCCAGCAGGACGGCCGCGGTGACGACCGACACCAGCACCGCGAGCACCGCGGCGACCGCCACCGCACCGCGCAACGGCCGATTCCGGTTCGTCCCTTCGGGTGGCGGTGGCGCACCGGCCTCCTGCCGAGGGGGCTCGCGGGACGGCGGCGGTGGTTCCGGCGGGGCGTGGGCGGCGCGTCCGCTGCCCGCCGCCTCCGCGATCTCCCACAGCGCGAGACAGCGCCCGTCCGGTTCGCCCGCCAGACGGCACAGCGCCCTGACCGCCTCGCGGGGCGGCAGAGTGTCGCCCTTCAGGTAGCGGCCCCAGGAGGACCTGCTGAACGGGGTGCGCTCCTCCAGACCCGTCAGGCTCAGCCCGGTGCGCCGCCGCACCTCCCGCAGGGCGGCGGCCAGTTCGGCTCGTTCCGGTGGGGGCGTCATCCGCGCAGGGCTCCCCAGGTGTGGGGGCCGACGATGCCGTCCACGACCAGACCTTCCCTCTGCTGGAGCCGCTGGACGGCCCGCTCGGTCCTCGGACCGTAGATGCCGTCGATGTCGCCGGGAGGGAACCCGGCCCGCCGCAACAGGCACTGGGCTTCAGCGACATGAGCCCCCGCATGTCCGTTCGCCAGGATCGCGTCCTGGGTCCGGCTCAGTCCCGCGAACCACTGCCCGTCGGCCCGCTCCACCCGGCAGGTGTACGACGTGGCCGTCGGCGACACCTCGACGCCGGCCGGCGCGGCCTGCGAGACCGCCGGGGGCCGCGCCCGCCCCTCGTCGTCCCCGGCGGCCCGCGCCACCAGCAGCGCGGCCGACGCGACCACCAGCACGAACGCGACGACACCGGCGACGACGGCACCCCGCGGGGGCCTGCGGCGGGCGGGTGGTCCGGGTGCGGCACCGGTCGGTGCGCCGTCGTTCGCCGTGGCCGCGGCCGGGCTCGTACGCCGTCCCGTCCAGGCCGCCGACGCGACCTCCCACAGCGCCAGCAGGCGGGTCGGGTCCTCCCCGGCGACCGCCGCGACCGCCTCGACGGCCTCCTTCGGCGGCAGCGACCTGCCACCGAGGTAACGCTCCCACGACGACGTGCTGTACCCCGTCTTCGCCGCCAGCTGCCGCATGCTCAGCCCGCTGTGGTCCTTCAGCCGGCGCAGGCTCACCACCAGGTGCCGCGCCCTCGGATCGAGCTCCGCGGGCAGCGCTTTCCAACGCGACATGATTCCCCCGATCGCGTGCGTGGATTCTCCCCCTTCGCATTCTGCAACACCTCGGTTCACACGTGCGGGAGTCGGCGGTCGGCTCCGCTCCGATCCGGCCACCGCCCGCCACCGTCCCGCCGGGACGTCCCACGGGGCTGGGAAACCGCAGGTCAGAGACTGGCGTGTCCCACGGTGACGTCACTTCACCGGCAATCGTGGCGGTCCCTGGGCGGCTTCCGCCAGTCTCGGTGACGAGCCGGCCCGCCGAGCCGGCGCAACCCGCGTTCCGAAGGGGGAACAGCATGACCATCACCCGCAAGCTCGCCGTCCTGGCCACGGGGGCCGTGATGACCGGGGGCCTGCTGGCCGGCACCGCGGGCGCCGCCGAGGCGGCGCCGTCCGCCGCGAGCGACTGCCCGTCGGGCTGGTTCTGCGTCTGGGCCGGGAAGAACTACACCGGTCGCATGCAGAAGGTCGCGGGCAACAACGCGGACCTGACCCAGTTCGTGGTCTTCCAGGGCTTCAAGTCCTGGTACAACCACGGCGCCTCCTGCGACTACCGCTGGTACGACCAGACCAACTACAGGGGCAACACCGCGGTCCTCAAGCGGGGGGCCAAGGGGACCGGCGACCAGGTCTGGTTCCAGAAGTCGAACAAGTGGGTCAACTGCTGACCCCCGGTCACGGAGGACCCTGACACCACCGCGGCCCGTCCTCCCTGCGGGGGAGAGGACGGGCCGCGGCCTGTGTTCCGGCCAGGGCGTCAGAGCCGCTCGGGCGTCCTGATGCCCAGCAGGGCCATGCCCTTGGTCAGCGTGCGGGCCGTGAGGTCGCACAGGAACAGCCGGTTCTCCACCTGCTCCGGCGTCTCCGCCTTCAGCACCGGGCACTTGTCGTAGAACGACGTGTACAGCGACGCCAGTTGGTACAGGTACGCCGTCAGCTTGTGCGGCGCGTACTCCGCCGCCGCCTCGAACACCGTGTCGCCGAACGCGTCCAGGTGCAGCCCCAGCGCCCGCTCGGCCGCGTGCAGCTCCAGCTCCGGGTGCGCGGCCGGCCGCACCTCGCCGGCCTTCCGCAGGATCGACTGGATACGGGCGTACGCGTACTGCAGGTACACCGAGGTGTCGCCGTTGAGCGAGACCATCTGGTCCAGGTCGAACTTGTAGTCGCGGTTCGGCGACGTCGACAGGTCCGCGTACTTCACGGCGCCGATGCCGACCTGCGCGGCCCGCTCCCGGATCTCCTCCTCGGTGAGGTCCTTCGCCTTCTCCCGCACCACCTCGGCGGCCCGCTGCACGGCCTCGTCCAGCAGGTCCTCCAGCCGTACGGTCTCGCCCTCACGGGTCTTGAACGGCTTGCCGTCCGCGCCCAGCACCGTGCCGTAGCCCATGTTGTGCGCGGTGACGTCGTCGCCCAGCCAGCCGGCCCGGCGGGCGGTCTCGAAGACCATCTTGAAGTGCAGCGACTGCCGCACGTCCACGACGTACAGCAGGGTCGTCGCGCGCAGGTCGACGACCCGGTTGCGGATCGCGGTCAGGTCGGAGGCCGCGTAGCCGAAGCCGCCGTCGGCCTTCTGCACGATCAGCGGGACCGGCTGGTCGTCCTTGCCGCGGATGTCGTCGAAGAACACCACCAGCGCGCCCTCGGAGCGGACCGCGACGCCCATCTCCTCCAGCAGCCGCGCGGTCTCGGGCATGCCCTCGTTGTACGCGGACTCGCCGACGATCTCCTCGTCGCGGATCTCCATGTCGAGCTTCTCGAAGACGGAGGAGAAGTAGACCTTCGACTCGTCCACGAACTGCTGCCACAGCTCGAGGGTCTCCTTGTCGCCGGACTGCAGGGCGACGACCCGCTTGCGCGCCCGCTCCTTGAACTCCTCGTCCGCGTCGAACAGCGCCCGCGAGGCCTTGTAGACCCGGTTGAGGTTCGACATGGCCTGCTCGCCGTCGACCTCGGAGGCCGGGGCCAGCTCGCCCGGGTGCTCCAGCAGGTACTGGATGAGCATGCCGAACTGGGTGCCCCAGTCGCCGATGTGGTGCCGGCCGATCGTCTTCTCGCCGGTGAAGTCGAGCATGCCGCGCAGGGCGTCGCCGATCACCGCGGAGCGCAGGTGACCGACGTGCATCTCCTTGGCCACGTTCGGCTGGGCGTAGTCGATCACCGTGGTGCCCGGGTTCGCGGCGAGCGGCACACCGAGGCGGCCGGTGTCGTCCGCGTACCGCGCGGCCAGGTTCCCGGTGATCGCCCGGTCGGCGATCGTGATGTTGAGGAAGCCGGGGCCGGAGACCTCGACGTCCTTGAGCACGTCACCGGTGGTGAGGTGCGAGACGACCTCGGTCGCGAGGTCGCGCGGGTTGGCCTTCGCCTTCTTCGCCAGCGCGAGGATGCCGTTGGCCTGGAAGTCCGCCCGGTCGCTGCGTCGCAGCAGCGGGTCCGCGGACGTCTCCGGCCGGGCGGCGGAGAGGGCGGACGTGAGCTGCTCGCTGACGAGATCGGTGAGCGATGTGACCGAGGCCATGGAGTGGGTGCCGTTCTCCTCGTGGGTTCAGATAGACACGGCCAGTATCCCACGGGGGGTAAAGCGGTTTTCCCGTCCGCGGGCGCGGCGGGCGGCCTCCGCGCACGCCCGCCGCGCCCGCGCGGAGGCCGGTGAGAAGGCGTTTTCGCGGTGGCCGGGGGAGCTGGGAGAATGGGGCGGTCAGCCGTGCGACCGTACCGGCTGCCCGAGCAGAAAGAAGGACGTGCCGATCGTGGCTCAGAGCACCGAGACCACCGACTGGGTCTCCCGTTTCGCGGATGAGGTCATCGAGGAGTCGGAGCGTCGGGCCCCGGGCAAACCGGTCGTCGTCGCGTCCGGACTGTCCCCCTCGGGCCCCATCCACCTGGGCAACCTGCGCGAGGTCATGACCCCGCACCTGGTCGCCGACGAGATCCGCCGCCGCGGCCACCGGGTCCGGCACCTGATCTCCTGGGACGACTACGACCGGTACCGCAAGGTCCCGGCCGGCGTCCCCGGCGTGGACGGGTCGTGGTCCGAGCACATCGGCAAGCCGCTCACCTCCGTCCCCGCCCCGAAGGGCTCGTCGCACCCGAACTGGGCCGAGCACTTCAAGGCCGCGATGATCGGGTCGCTGGCGGACCTGGGCGTGGAGTTCGACGGGATCAGCCAGACGGAGCAGTACACCTCCGGCGCGTACCGCGAGCAGATCCTGCACGCCATGCGGCACCGCGCGGACATCGACGCGATCCTCGCGCAGTACCGCACGAAGAAGGCGCCGGCGAAGAAGCAGCAGCAGAAGCCGGTGGACGAGGCGGAGCTGGAGGCCGCCGAGGGGTCGGGCGCCGCCGCCGAGGACGACGGCAGCTCCGGCTCGGCCGGGTACTTCCCGTACAAGCCGTACTGCGGCAACTGCGAGAAGGACCTCACCACCGTCACCTCCTACGACGACGACTCCACCGAGCTGTCGTACTCGTGCACCTCGTGCGGCTTCTCGGAGACGGTGCGGCTGGGCGAGTTCAACCGCGGCAAGCTGGTCTGGAAGGTCGACTGGCCGATGCGCTGGGCCTACGAGGGCGTGATCTTCGAGCCCAGCGGCGTGGACCACTCCTCGCCGGGCTCGTCCTTCCAGGTGGGCGGGCAGATCGTCGGGATCTTCGGCGGCAAGCAGCCGATCGGCCCGATGTACGCGTTCGTCGGCATCAGCGGCATGGCGAAGATGTCGTCGTCCAAGGGCGGTGTGCCCACCCCGGCCGACGCCCTGAAGATCATGGAACCGCAGCTGCTGCGCTGGCTGTACGCCCGCCGCCGGCCGAACCAGTCCTTCAAGATCGCCTTCGACCAGGAGATCCAGCGCCTCTACGACGAGTGGGACCGGCTCGACGCCAAGGTCGCCGACAACACCGCGCTGCCCGCCGACGTCGCCGCGCACTCCCGCGCGGTGCGCACGGCGAGCGGTGAGCTGCCGCGCACGCCCCGGCCGCTGCCGTACCGCACGCTGGCCTCGGTGGCCGACATCACCGCCGGCCACGAGGACCAGGCGCTGCGCATCCTCAGCGACCTCGACCCGGCGAACCCGCTGAGCTCGCTCGACGAGGCGCGCCCGCGCTACGACAAGGCCGAGGCGTGGATCAACACCCACGTCCCCGCCGACCAGCGCACCATCGTCCGCGACGAGCCCGACACCGAGCTGCTGAAGTCGCTCGACGAGCAGGCGCGGGAGTCCCTGCGGCTGCTGCTCGACGGCCTCGCGGACAACTGGTCCCTGGACGGGCTCACCCACCTCGTCTACGGCGTCCCGAAGGTCCGGGCGGGCTTCTCCGCCGACGCCACGCCCAAGGAGCTGCCCCCGGAGATCAAGACCGCCCAGCGGTCCTTCTTCGCCCTCCTCTACCAGCTCCTGGTCGGCCGCGACACGGGCCCGCGCCTGCCCACCCTGCTGTTCGCGGTGGGGCAGGAGCGGGTGAGGCACCTGCTCGGCGCGTGACGCGCGGACCGACGGGAACGGGGCGCCCGGTGTGACACCGGGCGCCCCGCCGTCCGTGCGGTGTCCGTGTCGCGGCCCGCCGGGGAGCCTCAGGTGTGGGACAGCCACACCCCGACCACGATGCCCATGGAGACGAGCATGGAGAAGACGATCCATGCCGTGGAGGGGCCGTGCAGCCTCACCTTGACGTCCGGATTCTGCTCCTGGCGCGCGATGTCGGCGGCGACCCACTTCCGCACCGGGACGATCATGACGACGAAGACGAGCAGAACGGACGCGTACAGGTAAAGCGTCACGGACAGGGAGTAACCCTTCACCAGCGCGTACAGGACCAGGACCGGTCCCAGGACGACGGGGATGAAGGACACGCTCCTCTTCCCCTTCGGCGTCGGCATGGACCAGCGCATCAGGGCTATGTGGAGCGGAGTGACCGCAAGTGCGACAAGGATCCAGGCGTAGGCGGGCAGGGACAGGAACAAGGGTGCTGGTCCTTCCGGAGCGGATCGCGGCATGTCTGCCGTGAACGTACTCGCGATCCGCCCCGGATTTCAGCGGTTCGCCCTCACCAGGGAGTCAGGGCGTCCCACGCGTCGCTGACGGTGTCGCTGACCGTGTCCTTGGCCTGGTCCCACTTGGTGGTGAAGACCCCGACCGCCGGGGAGACCAGCTCCTGCTGAAGCCGGGCGGCGATGACGGGGGCGGAGCGAAGGCCGTTGGCTCCCCATGCGATGACGCCCGACACCCCGCCGAACTTGGTGAGCGGGATCCCGCCGGTGAGGACGCTGATGGCGACGCCGGCGGAGGAGGAGAGGAAGGCCTGCGACGTCCATCCGTCGGTGAAGCCGGTGATGACCGCGCCCGCCACGCCGCTGATGAGGGAGATCGCACCCGCGGTTCCCGCGATCACCTCGCCCAGGGGCGGGGGGATCAGCAGGGAGGCGGCGGCGATGCCGCCCGAGATGGTGGACACGGCCGACAGGACGTTGGCGACCTCCTGCCAGTCCTCCTTGGTGCCGCCGAGGAACGTGCCCGGCTTCTCCACCTTGTCGTTGTCGGCGGTGTCGGAGGGGTCCACACCGTTCTGCGCGTTCCTGCGGGCCTCCTCCGCCGCCTTCCTGGCCGCGGCCGCCTGCTCCGCCTTCCGCTTCGCGACGGCGATCGCGCGCGCCTCGGAGGCCGCCTGCGCCGCCTCCCGTGCGTCCTTGCCCGCCGCGACGGCCGAGGCCCGGGCGGCGGACGCGGACGCCTGTGCCGCGATGGCCGACTGGACCGCCGAACTCGCCGACGCCGTGGCCTGGTTGGCGGAGTAATTGGCCCGACGGGAGGCGGAACGCGCGGCCAGGGCGGCGGCCTTCGCCGTCGCGGCGGACGCCGAGGCGTCCTTCGCGGACTGCTCCGCGGCGTCCGCGTACGTGTCCGCTTCCCTCGCGTACTCTTCCGCCCGGGCCGCCGACTTCTTGGCGGCGTCGGCCCACTTGACCGCCTCGTCGGCCGCCTTCCGCGCGTCCGCCGCGGCCTTGGACGCGTTGGCGGCGTCCGTCTGGGCGTCCTGCGCGATCTTGGCGGCGTGGGCGAGGGACGCGCGGACCGCGGCGATGTGAGCGGCGGCGTCCGCGTCGAGCTGCACCATGCGCGGGTGGACGACGGTGAGGAAGTCCCGGAGCATCCAGTCCGGGCCCTCCAGGGCCACGTTCGCGGCCATCTTCGTGTACGGCCCGGCGGTCGCGAGGATCGTGAAGGCGGCGGCACGGTCGTCCTCGTTCTGCGCCGCCGGGTACTTGGTGGCGAAGAACTCGTGAAGCGCCTTGGCGGAGCCGTCGCTGAGCGCGGCGGTGGCGGCCTCCTTGACCATCTTGCCGGGGTTCTTCCCGAGGACACGGAAGATCGCGGCCGAGTTGTCCGTCTTCGCCGCCTCGATCATCCCGCCGTTGAGGAACGCGGCGACGGCGCCGGGGTCGGCGGACTCCAGGGCCTTCTGCGCGGCCTCGGCCACGTCGGGGGTGGAGATCTGGGAGATGTAGAGAACGGTCTCCCGGTCGTCCTGGTTCTGCGCGATGACCCGGTCGGTGTCGATCCAGGCCAGGACCGCCTGGTCGTCGCCGGCGAGGGCGAACTCCGCGGCCTCACGCGTCCAGGTGCCGTGTGACGACAGCAAGTTGACGCACGCCTTGCGGCCGGCGACGACCGCGGCCCGTTCGTCCCCCTCCCGGAGCGCCCGCTCGGCCTCCGCGATGAGGTCCTTGGTGGCCGAGTCCAGCGCCTGCTGCTGGGTGAGCTGGTTGCGGGCGGCCTCGAGGTCCTGTGCCTCGATGGCCTTGAGGCGGCGTGCCTCGTCCCGTCCCTGGAGGGTGTGCTCCTCGATCTTCGCCTCTTCCGCCTCCCGCGCCTTCTGCTCGACGTCCATCGCCTCGAGGACGGCCGCCGTCGCCGCGTCGGCGGCTTCCTTGGCCTGGGCGGCGTACTGGGTGGAGCGGTTGGCGTGGTCGACGGCCTTCCCCGCGTGCTCGGCCGCTTCTTCCGCCGCGTCGGCCGCCTTCTCCGCGTGGGCGGCGGCGGAGTTGGCGGCGTTCCGCGCGGTCCTGGCCGCGCTCGCCGCGGTGGCGGCCAGGGACTGGGCGGTGGACGCCGCACGGGTGGCCCGTGCGGCTTGCGCGTCCGCCTCGGCGGCCGCGGCGCGGGCGGCCGCGGCCTCCGACTGCGCCACTCCGGCGGCGGTGGCCGCGGCGGCGGCGGAGTTCGCGGCGGACGCGGCGTTGCGGGCCGCCGAGGCCGCGGCGGAACCGGCCGAGGAGGCCTGCGCCGCGGCCGTCGACGCGTGGTCCGCCGCGGCCGCGGCGGTACGTGCCTTCTTGGCGGCGTCGCGGGCGTTGACGGCGGCGTCCCTCGCGGCCTTCGCCTGGGAGGCGTCCGCGGACGCCGCGATCGCGGACCGGTAGGCGTTCGATGCGGCACGCGCGGCGGTCGCGGCCGCGGCGGCGGCCGCGTTCGCGGCCCACGCGGCCCGGCGCGCCGCCGACTGAGCGGCGTTGGAGGCGGAAATGGCGGTGCGGGCCGCCTGTGCGGCGCCCTTCGCCGCACCGGCCGCCTTGCGGGCGGCGCTGCCGGCCTTCTTCACGTCGTTCTGCGCCGCCTGCGCCTCGTTCGCGGCCTCCAGCGCGGCCGCCTTCGCCTTGGCGGCGGCGGTCTGCGCCTTCTCCGACTCGGCCACCGCCTGCTCCATCGTCAGATGGGCCCGGTTGCCTTCGCGCTCGACGATGGCGACGAGCTGGTCGATGGTCGCCTTCTCCTGGTCACGGGCGCGGGCGATGTGCTGCTCGGTCCCCAGGAACCAGCCGATGGCACCCGCTGTGCCCTCCTCCAGGGCGCGCTGCGCGGACGTCCTCACCTGGGGCGAGGCGGTGGCCAGGACCTTGAAGACCTCCGCCCGCTCGTCCTCGAACCGTGCGGTGAACTGCGTCTCGGTGACGAACTTCATCAGCGCGTCGACGGAGCCGTCGTCGAGTGCCCTGCTCGCGGCGGCCCTCACGCTCGTGCCGCCCTGGCCCATCAGCGTGAAGGTGAGGAAGCGGAGGTCCTCCAGCTGTGACGTCTCGTAGCCGCCGGCGAGGAAGGCGGCGATCGCCTCGTCACCCGCGGTCAGTGCGGCGGAGATGTCACGGGCGACACTCTTGCCGGAGCCGGAGAGGGCCTTGAAGAGGGCGACGCGGTTGTCCTCCGCGACCGCAGAGGCGAGTCCCGTGGCGACGAACTGCTCGACGTCGGCCTGAGTACCGGTGAGCGCGGCCGCCGCCGCACTCCTCACTGCCTTGCCGCCCGCCTTCCAGGCGGACACGGCCTTGCCGCGGGGGGTGTCCGGCAGGGAGGGGAGGTCGGGCACGTCGCCCGTGGCCGCGGTGGCGGCGTAGACCTGGGCGGTCGTGACGAGGGGGATCGACGTGGCTGCCGCGGTGGCGGCGGCCACGGTCAGGAACCGGCGTCTGCTCCAGAAAGTGGTGTTCACGAGTCCATCCGTCTGGTCGGCGACAGGCGGTCCGACACCGCTTGGTGAACGGCCGTCGGTCGCGTTCGCAAGTCGTCAGAACCGCACGCGTGCCCCAACAGGCCTGTCAGGTAGGGAAGTTGCGGACAGCGTGCGGCAAGGGCTGGAGAAGGTGTGGAAGTGAGCGGACGTGAGAGTACGCAAGGAGTGAGGTTTGGGCCACTGGTTGTGGTTGGAACGATCCAGTGAGAAGGCGCACACGCTGCGTTCAAGCCGTTCGGCCGCAAATAAGCCACTTTGCGCGTGCAGTTGAAGCGAACTTGTGTTTGAATTCGGCGGCTCTTCCGTCCGGACCCGTCGCGGTGAGAACCACCTGCCGGGACCGTGCGGAATCAACCCACGATGCGCAGGGGGGACTTGCGTGAACCTTGCACGAAGGATCATGGCCACCGGTGCGGTCGCCGCCGCCTGTGTGGTGACCGTGATCGCCACCGGACTCGCCGGACCGCGCGACGCGTCGGCCGTCGCCCCAGTGGCCGGTGAACAACCGGGCTACGCGGTGGAGGACTTCAACTACCCGCAGGCCGACAGGATCAAGGAAGAGCAGGGAATCGTGCTCAAACGGGGTGACGGTCACATCACCCTCGCCACCTGCGGCAGCCGGACCGGGCTGCTGGAGGTGTACACGCACGCCAACCGGCTCGTCTGCTTCAGCGTCACCGGGACCTCCGGCTACCTCAGCCTCGAGATCGAGTCCGTCTACGGGATGAAGGGCGCCGCGGGTGTGGACACCGATGTGACCCTCCGGGCCCCGGACGAGACGGTGCAGGAAGTGACGGTGCCGGAGAACTCGTTCGAGCCCGTCGGCGCATCCATCGACCCGAGCGGTCGGAGCCACATCCTCGTCGAAATCCGTACCAGCGCGTAACTCCGGCGGACGCCACCGGAGCACGCACCGACTCCCCTCCCGTCCGGGACCGGAGTGAGACGTGGGCGGACGCACGCGGCAGCGGTGATCCGCCGAACCGGTGCGCTCGCGTGGCGCCCCGCCGACCCTGCCGGATCCACCTCAAGGAATGAACCTCATGCGACGTACCAGACCCGTGCGCCCCGCCGTACTGGGAGCCGCGCTGACCACGGGAGCCCTGGTCCTGACCGCCGCGCCCGCCCTCGCCGTCACCGGTCCCGCCGCCCCCTCCGGCGACACCACCCACGCCTACGCCGCGCGGCTGATCGTGGGTGACCACGACCGCGGCTGCTCCGGGGTCCTGGTCGACCCCGAGTGGCTGCTCACCGCCGTGAGCTGCTTCGCCGACGACCCGGCGCAGAGCCTCGCGGTGCCCGCGGGCAAGCCCGCGAAGAAGACCACCGCGACCATCGGCCGCGCCGACCTCAGCGGTACCGGCGGCGCCGTCCGGCAGGTCGTCCAGCTGGTGCCCCGCACCGACCGCGACGTGGTCCTGGCCCGGCTGAACCGCCCGGTCCGCGACGTCGCCCCCGTCGCCCTGGCCGCCTCCGCGCCCGCCGCGGGCGAGCAGCTGAAACTCGCCGGCTACGGCCGTACGGCGACCGAGTGGGCCCCGCTGAACCTGCACACCGGCACCTTCGTCGTGGACTCGGCCGACGGCACCACCGCCACCGTCACCGGCCAGGACGGCGTCGCCGCGTGCAGGGGCGACACGGGCGGCCCGATGGTTCGCACCACCGGCGGCGCCCACCAGCTGGTCGCGCTCGCCAGCCGGTCCTACCAGGGCGGCTGCCTGGGCACCGACGAGGAGCAGACCGGCACCGGAGGCATCGCCGCCCGCGTCGACGACCTCGCCTCCTGGGTGGACTCCGTGGTCGGCGCTCCCCGCTTCACCGACTTCAACTGCGACGGCGTCGAGGACATCGCCGTCGCCGACCCGAAGGCCACGGTCGGCGGCGACGCCAACGCCGGCCTCGTGCGGATCGTGTACGGCGGCGGCAAGGGCACCGCCGAGATCACCCAGGACCTCGACTGGGTCCCCGGCGGCTCCGAGGCCGACGACTACTTCGCCGAGGCCCTCGACACCACCGACTTCAACGAGGACGGCTGCACCGACCTGGTGGTCGGCACGCCTGGTGAGGACCTCGGGGGCGCCGCCGACGCGGGCATGGTCGACATCCTCCACGGCGCCCCCGGCGGCATGGGAACGGGCACGCAGAAGGCCACCCACTACGAGCAGGGCAGCGGCGGCGGCTCCCTGGGCGCCTCCGCGTCCGAGAAGGGCGACCGCTTCGGCCACGCCGTGGCCGCCGGCACCACCGCCGAGGGCGAGCCGTACGCCGTGGCGGGTGCGCCGGGCGAGTCGCTGGGCAGCGTCGCCGAGGCGGGCCAGGCGTTCTACCTCTACGGCACCACCAACGTCTCGATCCACCAGGACAAGCCCAACGTCCCGGGCGCCGTGGAGACCGGTGACCGCTTCGGCTCCACCGTCGCGGCCGACGCCTTCCACATCGCCGTCGGCGCGCCGAACGAGACCATCGGTGCGGACGCCGACGCCGGCAACCTGGCCGTCTTCTCGCACCGGCTGGACGCCGGCAACCCCACCCCGCTCTTCGGGCTCGACCAGGACCTGGACACCGTCTCCGGCGGCGCCGAGCCGGGCGACCAGTTCGCCGCGGCCCTGGCCCTGGTGCCCTACCGCCCGTCGGCCGGCGTCACCGGCGAGTCGATCCTCGTCGTCGGCTCGCCCGGCGAGGACCTGGACATCGACGGCGTGAACAAGACCGACACCGGCATGGCCCAGAGCTTCCGCATCACCGCCGCCGGCACCTACAGCCAGTCGCACAGCTACTATTCGGGCACCGCGACCGACGACGTCAGCGGCACTTCCGAGGCCGGTGACCGGTTCGGCGCGGCCCTCACCGCCGTCAGCACCGCGCCCCGCGCGGTCAGCACCGCGGCGAACCTGAGGCTGGCCGTGGGCATCCCGGACGAGGCCGTCGGCACCACCGCGAAGGCCGGTGCCATCACCACGTTCTCCCTGGTGGGCTCCCCGGGCGCCGACGACCGCTGGTTCGAGGCGGGCAACTCGGGCGGCATCCCCGGCACGCCGGGCGCCAACCAGCGCGTCGGCTCCAGCATCCACTTCACCGGCAGCCGGCTGTACGTCGGCATGCCCGACGGGCCGCCCACCCACGGGGCCCTGCACGCCCTGCCGATGTCCAACGTGGTGAGCGGGACCAAGACCCCGGCCACCACCTACCAGCCGGGCAAGGGCGGACTGCCCTCGGCGGGCGTCGCCTTCGGCCACGCGGCCCGCTAGGAGGACGGCGGCACACACCGCACGGCGCGAACACGACGGGGCGCCCGGTGCACACCGGGCGCCCCCTCGTCGTCGTGGCCGCCGGTCAGGCGATGTGGTCCTCCTCCAGCTCCGCGTTGAAGCGGTTGGTGAAGCGGGTGACCATGCGCTTGGCCTCCTCCGGCGGGAGGGTCCGGCTGAACTCGGCCTCCACGTTGTCGCCGAACTCACGGGGCGTCGGGTAGCTGCCGTTGATCGACTTCTTGAAGACCTGGTAGTAGGCCTCCTCGTCCGGCTCCGCGCCGGGAGCGGCGCCGCCCTCGCCCAGCTCGCGGGTGCGGCCGCCCGGGACGACCGGGATGGGGAAGGCGCCGGTCTCCTCGGGAGCGGGTTCCTGGAGCGGGGGCTCCTCCTGGTACTGCTCCTCGTACTGTTCCGCCTGGCGCTGCTCGGCCATCCAGCGGGCGTACTCGTCCGGGTCGAACGTCGGGTCGTAGTCGCCGTGGTACTCGACGGACTGCGGGTCGCGGGCGTGCAGCCAGGGATTGCCGGGGGCTTCCTCCTGCTGCTCGGAGCTCTGGTTGCCCTCGAGTTGCAGCCGCTGCTCGCCGGGAGGCGCCTCCCCCAGTGCCTGAACGGCCGGGGAGGCACCCCCGTCGCCCACCCGTGCCGCCCCAGCGGCACGACTGCCCGCGGCCACGGGGGGTTCCGGCGCCGGGGGGATCAGGGCCGGTTCGATGCCCGCCGCCGCCAGGCCCGCCGGGGCCGTGTCGGCGAGGGGGACGCCGTACTTGGCGAGGCGCAGCGGCATCAGGGACTCGACCGGGGCCTTGCGGCGCCAGGAGCGGCCGAAGCGGGAGCGCAGGCGGGCCTGGTAGACCAGCCGCTCCTGCTCCAGCTTGATCACCTGCTCGTAGGAGCGAAGCTCCCACAGCTTCATCCGCCGCCACAGCAGGAACGTCGGCACCGGCGACAGCAGCCACCGGGTGAGCCGCACGCCCTCCATGTGCTTGTCGGCGGTGATGTCGGCGATCCGGCCGATGGCGTGCCGGGCGGCCTCCACGGAGACCACGAACAGCACCGGGATCACGCCGTGCATGCCCACCCCGAGCGGATCCGGCCAGGCCGCCGCGCCGTTGAAGGCGATCGTGGCCGCCGTCAGCAGCCACGCCGTCTGCCGCAGCAGCGGGAACGGGATGCGGATCCACGTCAGCAGCAGGTCCAGCGCCAGCAGGACGCAGATGCCCGCGTCGATGCCGATCGGAAAGACGTAACTGAAGTCGCCGAAGCCCTTCTGCAGGGCCAGCTCACGGACCGCCGCGTACGAACCGGCGAAGCCGATCCCGGCGATGACGACGGCACCGGTGACGACCACGCCGATGAGAACCCGGTGCATCCGTGTCAGCTGCAGTGGCGCGGCCACCCGTACTCCCCTCCCAGTGCGTGTTGTTGCGCGCAACAGAGTGGCACATGTGTACGGAGGACGGGTGGCCGGATCTGTTTCAGCGGGCTCAGCTCGTGCCGGAGGCCGACGCCGAGGACGCCCCGGAGGCCGGTGCGGACGGCTTGCCCGACGCCGGCGCGGACGGTGAACCGCTCGCCGCGCCCGGGCCGTTCGCCCGCGTCACGGACAGCACGGCCTCCTTGGCGGCCTTCTCCGCGTCCGCCATCAGATCGTCGGCGTCCGGCGTCTCGTCGCCCGCCAGGCCCGCGCCGTTGTAGTCGAGGGTGACGACCACGTTCTCCACGCGCGCCACGACCGTCTGCTGCCTGAAGGTGCCTTCCTTCTTCTTCAGGTCGTAGCGCACCGCGGTCGCCTCGTCCCCGGCGCCGGTCAGCGCCTCCGCGCGCAGGCTCCTCGCGCCCTGCGTCGCCCGGACCTCGCGCACCTGCTTGTCGTAGTACTCCTTGGCCAGCTCGTCACCCGGACCACGCGCGATGTCCGACTCGAAGCGCAGCAGCGACACGTTCAGCCAGCGGAACTGCGAGCCCTCGACCCCGTTGTTGTCCAGGCTGCTCCAGGAGCAGCTGGCCCGCGACGCCACGTCGTCCGAGCTGCCCTCCTTGCCGGACTTCGCCTTGGGCGCCAGATCCTTGAGGGTCTTCTTCGTCAGCACGCCGCACGCCTCGGGCAGCGTCCGGTACGCCGCCGCCCGCACGGTCGGGGACGGGCTCGCCGACGGGGAGGCGCTCGCGGCCTTCTCGCCGCCGTCGTCGGAGCCGGAGTCCGAGGAGCAGCCGGCGGCGACCAGCATCACGGGGACGGCTGCCGCGCAGACAAGGACGCGGGTCAGGCGCTTAGCTCGCTCGGGCTGCTCTCGCTGTGCTCGTCGCTGCATGGTTCCTTCACTCATGACGCTCGTGTTCCCTGCGGTCGGAACGGTGTCCGAGGGGTCACGGTACGCGCCCCGTCACCCGTACGGCCGTACTTCGCGGGCTTCGCGGCGCGCGTGACAGGGCGGTGAAGCAGGGTCAGCCGCCCAGCGAGCCGGACAGCTCGGCGGCCAGTTTCCGTGCCCTGTCCTGCATTTCCTTGCTGTCCGGGACGGCGCCGACGGTCACCGGCTGCTCCGCGTACTCGATGGTCACGATGACGTTGGACGTGCGGAACGCCACAGTGACGGTGCGCTCCTGGACGGTCGAACCGGAGCTGCTGAGCGCGTCGTCGAGGAACGCCTCGTCGCCGAGGTCCTCCAGGATCCGCGGCTGGAGCTCGGACGGGGAGACGGAGGGCGACGCGGTGGGCGAGGGCGAACCGGGCGCCGCCGGGGACCCGCTGGGGTCCGCGGAACCCGTCGTGCCCGAACCGGACGGGGAGGGGGAGCCGGAGCCCGTCACCGCCGGCTCGGGAAGCTGCGCCGCCGTCCGCTTGCGCGCGAACAGCTCCTCGGCCCGGGCGTCGTCGCTGACCGCGTGGTCGTAGGAGACGACCCGTTCGAAGTCGACCAGCAGACGGTCGGTCGCCGCGAGCGACTCCACCTTCCAGCGGCAGCCCACCTTGCGGTCGGTGTCGTAGGTGAGCGTCGCCTCGCCCGCGTACGCCTTCTCCCGCTGCTGCTCGTCCGCCAACTCGCCGAGGCCGGGCAGGAGTTCCTCCAACGTGCGGTCGTCGACCGCGCCGCAGGGCTCCGGAAGGGTGGCGTACCGGCCGGGCTGGGCCGCCTGGCTCGCCGCGCCGGCGCTGCCCGGGTTGGAGTCGTCCGTCCGCCCGCCGTCGTCCGAGCTGCCGGTGCAGCCGGCCAGTACGGCCGCCAGGAGCACGGCGACGCCGGGTCCGTACGCCTTCCGCTGCACGGTCCAGGTCCTCTCGACGGTGGGTGCGGGCCGCTGCCCGCCGGGCCTTCCAGTGTCCCCGCTGGTTAATCGCTTGCCGCAGGGGGGAGCCGTTCGCAGACAATGTGTATCGCACGCACTGCCGTGGACGCCGGTCCGTCATCCCTTATCGCCGACCTTGGCGCCGGTTTTGCGTTATGGGACTTCTGTTCGTTTTTCCGGGGGAATGAGGACGTCATGGCGTATGTGGAACTGCCGGGTGCGAAGGTGCCGATCCGTATGTGGACGGACCCGGCGACGGTGGAGGAGGGCGCGCTCCAGCAACTGCGCAACGTCGCCACCCTGCCCTGGATCAAGGGCCTGGCCGTGATGCCGGACGTGCACTACGGCAAGGGCGCCACGGTCGGTTCGGTCATCGCGATGCGGGGTGCGGTGTGCCCGGCGGCGGTGGGCGTCGACATCGGCTGCGGCATGTCCGCGGTGAAGACGTCCCTGACGGCGAACGACCTGCCCGGCGACCTGTCCCGGCTGCGCTCGCGCATCGAGCAGGTCATCCCGGTGGGCCGGGGCATGCACGACGACCCCGTCGACCCGGGGCGCCTGCACGGCTTCCCGACCGGCGGGTGGGAGGACTTCTGGAGCCGTTTCGGCGGGGTCGCGGACGCGGTGAAGTTCCGTGAGGGGCGGGCCGCGAAGCAGATGGGGACGCTCGGCGGGGGAAATCACTTCGTGGAAATATGCACCGATACGGAGGGATATGTCTGGCTGATGCTGCACTCCGGTTCCCGCAACATCGGCAAGGAGCTCGCCGAGCACCACATCGGCGTCGCCCAGAAGCTCCCGCACAACCAGGGCCTGGTCGACCGCGACCTCGCCGTCTTCGTCGCGGACACCCCGCAGATGGCGGCCTACCGCAACGACCTGTTCTGGGCGCAGGAGTACGCGAAGTACAACCGCTCGATCATGATGGCGCTCCTGAAGGACGTGGTCCGCAAGGAGTTCAGGAAGGCCCGGCCCGCCTTCGAACCGGAGATCAGCGCCCACCACAACTACGTGGCCGAGGAGCGCTACGAGGGCATGGACCTGCTGGTCACCCGCAAGGGCGCGATCCGCGCGGGCTCCGGCGAGTACGGGATCATCCCGGGCTCGATGGGCACGGGCTCGTACATCGTGAAGGGCCTCGGGAACGCGGCGTCCTTCAACTCCGCGTCGCACGGCGCGGGCCGCCGCATGAGCCGCAACGCGGCGAAGCGTCGGTTCACGGCGAAGGACCTCGAGGAGCAGACGCGGGGCGTGGAGTGCCGCAAGGACTCCGGCGTGGTCGACGAGATCCCGGCCGCGTACAAGCCGATCGAGCAGGTCATCGACCAGCAGCGGGACCTCGTGGAGGTCGTCGCGAAGCTGAAGCAGGTCGTCTGCGTGAAGGGCTGAGCGCCGCGTGCGGGGTCACCTCCGCACACGGTGGCGCAGGTACACGATGTTCGACGCGAAGGTGCGGGTCTCGACGAGTTCGAGGTCCACGCGGCGCTCGTCGCGGGGGAAGTACGGGGTGCCCCCGCCCACCAGCACCGGGTGGACCATCGTCCGGTACTCGTCGATCAGCCCCGCCGCGGCCGCCTCGGCGGCGAGCGCCGCGCCGCCGATCGCGATCTCTCCGTCGCCCGGCTCCGCCCGCAGCCGCTCGATCTCCTCGGCCGGGCCGCCGGCGGCCAGCCGCGCGGCCCCCCGCACCTCCGTGAGCGTGCGGGAGAAGACCACCTTGGGCAGCGGGTTCCACAGCTCGGTCCACTCGCGCTGCGCGTCGTCGAGCGACGGGTCGTCGGCGGCGGTCTCCCAGTAGAGCATCGTCTCGTACAGCCGCCGGCCGAGCAGATGGACACCGACCTGCCGGATCTCGTCGATCCAGAAGCGGAAGACGCCGTCGTCCGGCGTCGACCAGTCGATGCCGCCGTCCGGTCCGGTGATGTAGCCGTCGAGCGAGACGCTCATCGAATAGGTCACGGCGCGCATGGCACGTCCTCCTCGGTCACGGGGTCCTGTCCCGACAGGAAGACCGCCGGACGCCGCGGAACTCATCGCCGTGGCCGAGATCCCCGTACGGGAGTCCCCTGCTTCGCGTGCGACATCGCGTACATCACCTCTTCCCCAGCTCCAGGCGGCACCGCTCGCCGTCCGTGGTCATCGTGCTTCCCGGTGCACCTTGGAGTTGGACGCCTGGGCGCGCGGGCGGACCACCAGCAGGTCGATGTTGACGTGGGACGGGCGGGTCACGGCCCAGGCGATGGTGTCGGCCACGTCGTCCGCCGTGAGGGGCTCGGCGACCCCCTCGTACACCTTGGCGGCCTTCTCCGCGTCGCCGCCGAACCGGGTCAGGGCGAACTCCTCGGTCTTCACCATCCCGGGCGCGATCTCGATCACCCGCACCGGGCGGCCGACGATCTCCAGGCGCAGCGTCTCGGCGAGGACGTGCGCGCCGTGCTTGGCGGCGACGTAGCCCGCGCCGCCCTCGTAGGTGGCGTGCCCGGCGGTGGAGGAGACCACCACGACCGTGCCGTCGCCGCTCGCGTCCAGCTTGGGCAGCAGGGCCTGGGTGAGGTTGAGGGTGCCGATGACGTTGGTCTCGTACATCGTGCGCCAGTCCTGCGGGTCGCCGGTGGCGACCGGGTCGGCGCCGAGGGCGCCGCCCGCGTTGTTGACCAGCACGCCGACGGTGCGGAACGCGGTGGCGAACTCGTCGACGGCGGCGCGGTCGGTGACGTCCAGCGGGTACGCCGTCGCCGAGTGCCCGGCCGCGTTCAGCTCCTCGGCGAGCGCCTCGATGCGGTCCGCGCGGCGGGCGGTGAGGACGACGCGGTAGCCGGCCTCGGCCAGCCGTCGCGCCGTCGCGGCGCCGATTCCGCTGCTCGCCCCCGTGACGACGGCGATGCGGGACGCGGCGGGCGGTACGGCGGTGGCCATGGGCTGCTCCTCGGGGCGGGCGGTGGCGGGGCGGTCGGGCGTCGGACGGTCGGCACGGGCGCGCACCGCGGGGGACGGGCCGCGGGGAACGGTCCGCGCCCGGTCAGCATATGGCGGGGGCGGGAGGAGACCGGGCGGGCCCTCGGAGGTCCGCGTCAGTCGTTGCGCGGGGCCCACATGATGAGGGCCATGCCGGCGAGGCAGACCAGCGCGCCGGCGGTGTCCCAGCGGTCCGGGCGGTAGCCGTCGGCGATCACGCCCCACAGGATCGACCCGGCGACGAAGATGCCGCCGTACGCGGCGAGCACCCGGCCGAAGTGGGCGTCGGGCTGGAAGGTGGCCACGAAGCCGTACGCGCCGAGGGCGAGGACCCCGCCGGCCGCCCACATCCAGCCGCGGTGTTCGCGGACGCCCTGCCAGACCAGCCACGCGCCGCCGATCTCCAGGATCGCGGCGAGGACGAACAGGGCGGCGGAGCGGAGGATCAGCATGCCCGCAGCTTCGCACGGGCCGCCCGTGTCACCTGTTGGAGGGCGCCTGCGGCGGTGCGGTCCGGGGATACATGCCCCCGTGACGGACGCAGCGGACGGACGGGTCAGGGGCGCGACGACGGCGGGGCCGCCGGGGGAGGCGCGGTCACGGCTGATGGCCGAGCTGGCCGTGGTGGCGCGGCGGTACATGGCGTCGTACGCGCTGTTCAACCAGGCGCTCGCCGACCGGCTGGGGCTGCACCCGACCGACCTGCAGTGCCTGAACCTGCTCACCCTGGAGCCCGGCCCGGTGACGACCGGGCGGATCGCGGAGCTGACCGGGCTGACCACCGGCTCGGCGACGCGGCTGGTGGACCGGCTGGAGCGGGCGGGGTACGTGGTCCGGGAGCGGGACGCGGGCGACCGGCGGCTGGTGCTGGTCGCGCCGGTGCCGGAGCGGACCGTCGAGGTGGCGCGGGTGTGGGAGCGGGTCGGGGGCGGCTGGTTCGCGCTCTTCGACGACCTGGACGACGGCGAGCTGGCGCTGTTCGTCGAGCACCTGCGGCGCACCACGGAGTACGGCGCCGAGCAGGCGGCCCGGCTGCGGGCGGGGGAGCCGGCGCCGTAGGGGGCGTGGGCCGTGGGTACGTGGACGCACGGGGTGTGGGGCCGTTTCCGGAGGGGTGGAATAGGACGGGGCGGAGGGCCGTTCCAGAGGTATAGTTGAACCGTCAACAAACTGGAAGGTGAGCGGCCATGCAGTTCGGGATCTTCAGCGTCGGGGACGTCACCCCCGACCCGACGACGGGGCGCACGCCGACCGAGCGCGAGCGGATCAAGGCCATGGTCGCCATCGCGCTGAAGGCCGAGGAAGTGGGCCTGGACGTGTTCGCGACCGGGGAGCACCACAACCCGCCGTTCGTGCCGTCCTCGCCGACCACCATGCTCGGCTACATCGCGGCCCGCACCGAGCGGCTGCTGCTGTCCACCTCCACCACGCTGATCACCACCAACGACCCGGTGAAGATCGCCGAGGACTACGCGATGCTGCAGCACCTGGCCGACGGCCGGGTGGACCTGATGATGGGCCGCGGCAACACCGGCCCGGTCTACCCCTGGTTCGGCCAGGACATCCGCCAGGGCATCAACCTCGCCATCGAGAACTACGCCCTGCTGCACCGGCTGTGGCGCGAGGACGTCGTCGACTGGGAGGGACGCTTCCGCACCCCGCTCCAGGGGTTCACCTCCACGCCCCGCCCGCTGGACGGCGTGCCGCCGTTCGTCTGGCACGGGTCCATCCGCTCGCCGGAGATCGCCGAGCAGGCCGCGTACTACGGCGACGGCTTCTTCCACAACAACATCTTCTGGCCGGCCGACCACACCAAGCGGATGGTCGAGCTGTACCGGACCCGGTACGCCCACTACGGGCACGGCACGCCCGAGCAGGCGGTCGTCGGGCTCGGCGGGCAGGTGTTCATGCGGAGGAACTCGCAGGACGCGGTGCGGGAGTTCCGGCCGTACTTCGACGTCGCGCCGGTGTACGGGCACGGGCCCTCGCTGGAGGAGTTCACCGCGCAGACGCCGCTGACCGTGGGGTCCCCGCAGCAGGTCGTCGAGAAGACACTGTCCTTCCGCGAGTACGCCGGCGACTACCAGCGCCAGCTGTTCCTGATGGACCACGCGGGCCTGCCGCTGAAGACGGTGCTGGAGCAGCTCGACCTGCTCGGGGAGGAGGTCGTGCCGGTGCTGCGGAAAGAGTTCGCGAGGAACCGGCCGGCGGACGTGCCGGAGGCGCCGACCCACGCCTCGCGGCTGGCCGCGGCGCGGAAGGCCGCCACCGCCGAGGAGGAAGGGGCGCGGGCATGAGCATCGTCGTCGTGTCGGCCGGGCTGAGCGTGCCGTCGTCCACGCGGCTGCTGGGCGACCGGCTCGCCGAGGCCGCCTCCGCGAGCCTCGGGCAGGCCGACGTCCGGGTGATCGAGCTGCGGGACCTCGCCGTGGAGATCGCGCACGTCTTCACGAACGGCTTCCCCGGGCCGGGACTGTCGGACGCGTTCGACGCGGTGACCGGGGCGGACGCGCTGATCGTGGTCACGCCGGTGTTCTCGGCGTCCTACAGCGGGCTGTTCAAGTCCTTCTTCGACGCGCTGAGCGCCACCGACCCGGAGGCGCTGACCGGCACGCCGGTACTGATCGCGGCGACGGGCGGCAGCGTGCGTCACTCGCTGGTCCTCGACCACGCGCTGCGCCCGCTCTTCTCCTACCTCCGCGCGGTCGTCGTCCCCACCGGCGTCTACGCGGCCTCGGAGGACTGGGGCGCGGAGGGACTGAACGCCCGCATCGCGCGGGCGGCGACCGAACTGGCCGCGCTGGCGGCCACCACGCCGGCGACCCGGCCCCTGCCCCGGCAGGCGGCTCCGGCCGACCGTCCCCGGCGGGACGCAGCGCCTGGCGGCTCGGAGGCCCGGCAGGTCCCCTCCGGCCGGGAACCGGCAGGCCAGGGCGGGACGGAGGTCCGGCAAGGGGCGGCCGGCGGCGCACCCCTCCCCAGGAGGGACTCGTTCGAGGACGTGACCCCCTTCGAGGAACGGCTCGCCGCGTTGCGCCCCGGCGGGTGAGGCCGGGGTGAGCGAGCGGGGGGCCGTGCGGCCCGCCGGGTTGGCACACTGGGCGGGTGCCGCACACCGTTCTGCTCGCCGAAGACGACCGCGCCATCCGCAACGCGCTGGAGCGCGCGCTGACCCTGGAGGGCTACCGCGTCACGGCCGTCGCCGACGGCGCCGAGGCCCTCGCGCAGGCCCGCCGCAGCCGGCCCGACGTGCTGGTCCTCGACGTGATGATGCCCGGCATCGACGGGCTCCAGGTGTGCCGGGCGCTGCGCGCCGAGGGCGACCGCACCCCGGTGCTGATACTGACCGCGCTGGTGGAGACCGCCGACCGGATCGCCGGCCTGGACGCGGGCGCCGACGACTACGTCGTCAAGCCGTTCGACGTCGAGGAGGTCTTCGCCCGGCTCCGCGCCCTCCTGCGCCGCGCGGCCCCCGCGCCCGCGGAGCCCGAGCGGGCCGCCCAGGAGTCCGGAGCCGCGGCGGCGCCGTCCGGGCGCCACCTGGAGGCGGCCGGGCTGCGCATGGACCCGCAGGCCCGCCGGGTCTGGCGCGGCGACCGCGAACTGGAGCTGACCCGCACCGAGTTCGAGCTGCTGGAACTGCTGATCCGCAACGCCGGCGTGGTCCTCGAGCACTCCGCCGTCTACGACCGCATCTGGGGTTACGACTTCGGCCCCGGCTCCAAGAACCTCGCCGTCTACGTCGGCTACCTGCGCCGCAAGCTCGACGAGCCCGGCGCCCCGCAGCTCATCCACACGGTGCGCGGGGTGGGCTACGTCCTGCGGGAGGGCTGAGTGGCCGCCGACGGCGGTGCGCACGGACCGTCCGTCCCGCGTCACCGGCTGCGCCTGCTGTCGCTGGGCACCACCTTCGCCGTGGCGTTCGCGGCGGTGACCGCCACCGTCACGCTGCTGGTCGGCTTCCTGTCGTACAACGCGGCCGCGCGGCTGGTGCGGGTGGACCAGCAGTCCGTGTTCGACGAGGTGGTGCGGGACCTGAGCGGCGAGGTCCGGGCGAACCGGATGACGCCGCACGACTTCTCCTCCGCCGCGCCCGGCCACGACCTGGTGCGTCCCGCCCGTACCGACGTGCAGGTGCTCGGGCCGGACGGCGGGATCGTCGACCCGGGCGACCCCGGACTGCCCGTGGTGGACGCCGACCGCCGGATCGCGGGCGCCGCCGCCGCGGGGCGCGTGGTCGTGCACGCCGAGGTGGACGTCGGCGACGACGTCTACCGGGTCGCGACCGTCTCCCTCGGCGGCGGCAGGGGCGCGGTGCAGGTCGCGCAGGAGTTCAGCGACACCGAGGACCTGCTGCGCGCGCTGCAGCGGCGCACGTTCCTCCTCATGGCGGCCGTGGTGGTCGCCGCCGGGCTGTTCGGCTGGTGGCTGGCCCGGCGCATCACCCGCCGCCTGGTGGTGCTCACCCACACCGCCGAGGCCGTCGCCCGCACCCGCCGTCTCGGCATCCAGGTGCCGGTCGCCGGCTACGACGAGGTGGGGCGGCTCGGCCGCGCCTTCGACCGGATGCTGGGCCGGCTCGCCCAGTCCGAGGAGGACCAGCGCCGGCTGGTCCAGGACGCCGGACACGAGCTGCGCACCCCGCTCACCTCGCTGCGCACCAACATCTCGCTGCTGCGCCGCATCGACGAACTCCCGCCGGACAGCCGCGAGGAACTGGTCACCGACCTCGCTCAGGAGGCGCGGGAGCTGACCGACCTGGTCAACGAGCTGGTCGACCTCGCGGCCGGGCAGTCCGACACGGAGCCGCCGCGGCGGATCGACCTCACGGACGTCGCCGAGGACGTGGCGGGCCTCGCCCGGCGGCGCACGGGGCGGGAGATCGTGGTCCGCGCGAGCGGGGACACCACGACCCACGGGCGGCCCGGGATGCTCACCCGGGCGCTGTCCAACCTGGTGGAGAACGCGGTCAAGTTCGACCGGGAGGGCCGCGCGCCCGTCGAGATCCACGTGGCGGGACCGGCCCGGCCGGGCACGGTGCGGGTGGAGGTGCGCGACCGGGGGCCGGGCATCGCCGACGACGACCTGACCCGCGTCTTCGACCGCTTCTACCGCGCCGCCGACGCACGGTCCCTGCCCGGTTCGGGCCTCGGCCTCTCCATCGTCCGCGAGATCGCCCTCGCCCACGGCGGCGCCCCGTACGCCTTCCGCCGCGAGGGCGGCGGCACGGTCACCGGCTTCACGGTGGCCGGGGCGGTGGCGGAACGGGACGACGCGGAGGCGTAGCCGGTTCGCGGCGCGGCCCGCCGGCCGGAGGCGCCCGCGTGTCCTCCGGCCTCGTGGACGGCCCGGTGCGCCGCCCCTCGGAGGCGTAGCCCCTCCCCGGCCGGTGCAGGTATGGATGCGGGGGCGGTGCCGTGTCGTCCCCGGGGTGAGGGGA
Source organism: Streptomyces sp. NPDC096105 (assembly GCF_044763335.1). NCBI lineage: Bacteria > Bacillati > Actinomycetota > Actinomycetes > Kitasatosporales > Streptomycetaceae > Streptomyces > Streptomyces sp. NPDC096105. The sequence goes on along the minus strand of NZ_JBIWGC010000013.1, from coordinate 158,008 downwards.
GGAACGGCATGCTGAGCGATGAGGAGGCCGCGGCGCTGGCGGCGGTCGACGCGGCGGCGACGGCGCGGACGCTGATGGAGCTGATCTCCGTGCCGAGCGTCACGGGGAGCGCCGCCGAGTCCGAGCTGCAGCACCAGCTCGCGGGGCGGCTGGAGTGGCTGGGGCTGGACGTGGACCTGTGGCCGATGGACCTGCCCGCGCTGCGCGCCGAGCCGGACTTCCCCGGCACGGAGGCGCCGCGCGAGGAGGCGTGGGGGCTGGTCGGCACCACGCCCGACGGGGGCGACGGGCCGACGCTGATCCTCCAGGGTCACGTCGACGTCGTACCACCGGGGGACCTGGCCGCGTGGGACGGGGACCCGTTCGTGCCGCGGGTGACGGGGGACCTGGTGCACGGGCGCGGGGCGTGCGACATGAAGGCCGGACTCGCGGCGCACCTCGCCGCGCTCGCCGCGATACGGGCGGCCGGGACACGGCTGCGCGGCCGGGTCGCCGTGCACTGCGTGGTCGGCGAGGAGGACGGCGGCATCGGCGCGTTCGGCACGCTGCGGCGCGGTCACACCGGTGACGCCTGCGTCATCGCCGAACCCACCGCCGGCACCCTGATCACCGCCAACGCGGGCGCGCTGACGTTCCGGATCGCCGTGCCCGGACGGGCCGCGCACGGCAGCGCGCGGGAGAAGGGCGTCAGCGCCGTGGACGCCTACCTGCCGCTGCACCGGGCGCTGGCCGCGCTGGAGGAGGAGCGGAACCGGGACCCGGACCCGCTGCTCGCCGAGTACCCGATCCCCTACGGCCTGTCGGTGGGCACGCTGCGGGCCGGGGACTGGGCCAGCAGCGTGCCCGATCTGCTGGTCGCCGAGGGCAGGTTCGGCGTGCGGCTCGGCGAGGACCCGGCGGACGCGCGCGCCGCGCTGGAGCGGTGCGTGGCCGAGGCGTGCGCCGCCGACCCCTGGCTGCGCGACCGTCCGGCCACGGTGACCTGGCCGGGCGGGCAGTTCGCGAGCGGCATGCTGCCCGAGGGGCACCCCCTCGCGGACGCGGTCGGCGCCGCGCACGCCGACGCGACGGGCGGACCCGCGCCCCGGCGGCGGGGGGCCACGTACGGCAGCGACCTGCGGCACTACACCGGCGCCGGGATACCGGCCCTGCAGTACGGTCCGGGCGACATCGCCGTGGCCCACAGCGCACGGGAGCACGTCAGCGTGCGGGAGGTGGTGGAGGCGGCGCGGACCCTGGTGCTGACGGTGCTGCGGACGGTGGGCACGAAGTGAGCGGGCGGGGGGGCGGGCCGCCCGCCGGACCGCGCCGTGACAGACTCGATCCCGTGATCATCGAACGTGCGTACGCTCATGTGGATGCGTACGACGCGGGGGAGTGGCCCTGGTCGGTCCCGTGCGTCCGCGCGCTCCTCGGCGACGGCCTGCGGTTCACCGCCCCGGTGACCTTCGTCGTCGGGGAGAACGGCTCCGGCAAGTCGACCCTGGTCGAGGCGCTCGCCGAGGGCTTCGGCCTGGACCCCTGGGGCGGCTCGCACGAGTGGCGGTACGCCAGCCACCGCGCCAAGTCGGTCCTGGGCGAGCGCATCCGCTTCGACGCGGCCCCCCACGGCCGCCGGATGCTCGCCTCCTGGTCCGCCCGCCAGGGCTTCTTCCTCCGCGCCGAGACCGCCCTGGACGCGCTGGACCGGGAGGGCCTCGCGCCGGACGAGCGCAGCCACGGCGAGGGCTTCCTCGCGGCGTTCCGGAACAAGTTCCTGCGCCCCGGGCTGTACGTCATGGACGAGCCCGAAGCCGCCCTGTCCTTCTCCTCGTGCCTCGAACTGCTCGGTCACATCCACCAGTTGACGAGCGCCGGCGCGCAGGTCGTGTGCGCCACCCACTCCCCGCTGCTGACCGCCCTGCCCGGCGCGGACATCGTCGAGGTCGGTGACCACGGCATCCGGCGCACCGCCTGGCAGGACCTCGCCCTGGTCGACCACTGGCGCCGCTACCTCGCCGACCCGGCGGCGTACCTGCGGCACGTCCTGGACTGACCCACGGACTTTCCGTTATCCCGCCCCGGGCGGCGGCTCTCCTGTCACGACGGGCAGTTCGGTCCGGGACCGAGAAGGAGCGTGGACGAGCGTGGCAGCGAGCACAACACCCGGCAGGGGACGGGGCGGCGACCCGAGCCGCGGGACGGTCGAGGCGGCACGGCGCGGTGACCAGCGCGCCCAGGACGAACTGGTCGCCGCCTGCCTGCCGTTGGTCTACAACATCGTCGGCCGCGCCCTCAACGGGCACCCCGACGTCGACGACGTGGTGCAGGAGACCATGCTGCGCGTCCTCGGCTCCCTGGGCTCGCTGGACGACCCGGCGCGTTTCAGGTCCTGGCTGGTCGCCGTCACCATGAACCAGCTCCGCCACCACTGGCGCGACCACCGTACGGAGCCGCCCCGCTCGGGGCTGCACGACGCCCGGGAACTCGCCGACCCGGGAGCCGACTTCGTCGACCTGACGATCGTGCGGCTGGGACTGGAGGGGCAGCGGCGGGAGGTCGCCGAGGCCACCCGCTGGCTGAACCCCGACGACCAGGCGCTGCTGTCCCTATGGTGGCTGGAAGCGGCGGGCGAGCTGACGCGGGCGGAGGTGGCGGCCGCACTGGAGCTGTCACCGCAGCACGCGGCGGTGCGCGTCCAGCGGATGAAGGCCCAGCTGGAGACGGCACGCCTGGTGGTGCGGGCGCTGTCCGCCCGTCCGCGCTGCGTCCTGCTGGACGACGTGGTGGCGGGCTGGGACCTGACCCCCTCGGCCCTGTGGCGCAAGCGGATCGCCCGTCACGCCCGGGACTGCACGGTCTGCGCGGGCTTCCAGTCCGGCCTGGTCCCGGCGGAGGGCCTGCTCGTCGGGCTGGGCCTGGTCCCGGTGGGCGCGGGCCTGCTCGCGGCTGCCGCCGTGCTCACCGCCTACGGCGCGGGGACCGCGGAGGCGTCACCGGCCGCCTTCGCCGGAGAACCGACGGCGACACCCGGGCCCGAGGGGACGGCGGCGCCGTGGTCCCAAGGTCAGCCGGACGGTGCGGTGGGTTCGTGGCCCCGGGGTCAGTCGGACGGTGCGGCGGCGCCGTGGTCCCAGGGCCGGTCCGGCGGTGCGGCGGCGTCGGGGCAGGACGAGGGCTTCGGCGGCATGGCGGCGGCGCCCGGTGCGCCGGAGGGCTCGCGTGGTGACGGGGAGCCCGGCCCGGCGGAGGGGCACGGCGGCCCGGGAGCGGCGGACGTGGTGGCCGGACACCGCAGGAGCCGTCGCGTGCGGAGCCGGGAGCGGAGGCGGCGCGGCCGGGCCGTCGCCGCCGCGGCCGCGGTGCTGCTGGTCACCGGAGGGGTGGTATCGGGCGTCACGATACTCACGCCGGACGACGGCGCGGACCGGGTGCGGGCGGCGCCGACGAGCGGCCCGGCGTCCGCCCCGCCCAGCACCGCGGCGTCCGCCCCGCCCACCGCCACCGCCTCGGCGTCCCGGTCCGCACGGGCCACGCCGTCCGCCGAGGCGTCCCGCACGCCGAAGCCCTCCGCCACCCCCCGCCCCACGAAGTCCGAGGCGCGTCCCGAACCCGCCCGGACCACGTCGACGCCCCCGCGGCAGCCCGCGGAGCCGAAGCGGGAACCGGACCCGCCGGCCCCGCCCGCCGGCCCCGCCGCCCAGGTGCTGGCCCTGACCAACGCACAGCGGGCGCAGGCGGGCTGCGCCCCCGTGAAACTCGACGACCGGCTCGCCAGGGCGGCCCAGGCGCACAGCCAGGACATGTCCGCCAACGGCTACTTCTCCCACACCGGCCGCGGCGGCAGCAGTTTCGTGGACCGCGCCCGGGCCCAGGGACACCCGAGTCCGGGCGCCGAGAACATCGCCCGGGGCCAGAGCTCCGCCGCGAGCGTCATGGACGCCTGGATGAACTCGCCCGGACACCGCGCCAACATCCTGAACTGCTCGCTGACCAGCCTGGGCGTCGGCGTGGTCAGCAGCGACTGGACCTGGACCCAGGTCTTCGGCTACTGACCGGACGCCTCGCAGACGAAGCCGTCCGGGTCGGTGAAGGGGCCGGCCCCGCTGCCGAGGACGATGCGGTGGGAGCCGGCGCCGTCGGCGGGGACGCCCGCGACCTTCGCCAGCGCCCGGCGCTTGTACAGCGACAGCTTCACGGTGCCGGGGTCACCGGCGAACTCGACGTACCGGCCGCCGAAGCTCTTGCCGACGGTGAGGCCGCGCTCGACGTAGAACCGCTTGGTCGCCTTCACGTCCTCGACGCCGAGCAGCAGCACGATCTCGTCGATCGTCCGGGTGACCGGGCCGGTGTCCTTCTTCGACGACGTCACCAGTTGCCAGACCGTGCCGTCGGGGGCCTGGACGACACCGCCGTAGCCCCACAGGGACTTCTCGGCGGGCTTCAGCTCCGTGGCGCCCGCGTCGAGGGCGGCGCGGTGCAGCGCGTCGACGTCACCGGGCCGGGACGTGACCAGCGACAGGGTGAAGCCGCGGAAGCCGTTCGTGGGCTCGGCGGACTCGCCGAGGCGCACCCGCTCCCGGTCCAGGCCGAAGGCGTCGGAGTAGAAGCGCGCGGCGGCCGTGGGGTCGGCCACCTCCAGCGTGACGGAGTCGATGGAGTTCATGCGGTCGACGGTAGGGCCGCCCCGGCCGCCGGTGCTTCTCGGAAACTGACCGGTCCCCGGGGCGGCGCCGCGCCGTCAGCGACTGCCGGTGAACTCGCCGCTGAGCGGCTTGTGGAGGTGGTGACCGCACAGGCGACGGTGACCAGCACGACGACGGTCTCCCCGGGCGGCGTCCGCCGCAGTGTCTCCGGGGCGGTCGAGTGCCGGTCGAAGGCGGCCACCGGCACCATCCGTCACGGACATGCGCACGCGCTCTCCTGCGGCCTGCGGCCTGCGCCTTCACCGGCCCCGACACGGCTGACCCGCCCGCTTTGTCCTCCGCCCGCGTTCGGCCTTCTCCCGTGAGCGCGGGGCCGGGCGCCCCCGTTCACCCGGTGTCCCCGTCCGCCTGCGGGCCGGGCGGGAGCTGACCGGCGTGCCGGGGCGGGGTCAGTGGTGGGCGTGGACCACCGCGTGGCCCTTGCCCCGGCCGATCATCCACTTGTTGACCGGGGTGGTGACCAGGAAGGCGACGGCGAAGCCGCCGAGCAGGGCGTACCAGAACAGGCCCTCGGACAGGTGCGCGTCCATCGCGCCCGGGGTGAGCGCGATGATGCCGTTGTCGACCAGCTCCATCACCGCGATGGAGACGGTGTCGGCGGCCAGCGCGACCTTCACGGCGGCCTTCGGCGACACTCCGGCGCGCACCACGGCGAAGAGGGTGAAGGAGTAGCCGAAGACGAAGGCCAGGGCGATGGCCAGGATCATCGTCGGCGCGTTGCCCCACATCAGGGACGTGCCGATGACCATGCCGAGGATCTCGCCGACGGCGCAGCCGAGCAGGCAGTGCAGTGTCGCCCGTACCGCCGTCGACCAGGTCGCGCCGGGCGCGGCGCCGTGTGCGGGGCCGGTGTGGTGGTGCAGGGCGTGGTCCATGGACCTCATCCCCCTTCGAAGCGCCACGGGGACGGTGCGTCCCCACGCCTGCCGTAACCATATACCCCCTAGGGGTATTCCGGAAGGTGCGCCCTGTCGGTCGGGCCCGTCTGTCGGGTCAGCAGTTCCCGGATCGCCGCCGTGACCTCCTCGGGCGCCTCCTCGGCCATGAAGTGCCCGGCCCCGGTCGGCCGGTGGTCCAGATCCGGCGCCCAGGCCCGCCACACCGCGGTGGCGTCGTAGCCCAGCTGGGCGCCCCCGTCCTGCTGGAGGACCGTCACGGGCATGGCGAGCCGGGCCCCCGCGTCCGGACCGGCCCGGTCGTGCTCGATGTCGACGCCCGCCGGGGCCCGGTAGTCCGTGACGATCGACGGCACCGCCGCGCGGCTCGCCCGCAGGTACTCGGCGCGCACCTCCGGAGGCAGCGCGTCCGGGCCGGTGGACCAGGCGTCGGGGAACGACCCGAAGAAGGCGTCCGCGCTGCCCGCGGTCATCGCCTCCGGCAGACCGGGCGGCTGCGCCATCAGGTACAGGTGGTACGCGACCGCCGCGGAGACGCCGTGCAGGACGTCCCACATGTCGAGCGTGGGCACGATGTCGAGGATGCCGAGGTGCGTGACGGTCTCCGGGTGGTCGAGCCCGGCCCGGAAGGCGACGAGGGCGCCCCGGTCGTGACCGACGAGGGCGAAGCGGTCGTGGCCGAGCGCGGCGGCCAGGGCCACGACGTCGCCCGCCATGGTGCGCTTGGCGTACACCCCCGGCGCGGTGACCTCGCTCGGCGAGGCGCTCGCCGCCTGGCGCGGACCCGCCTACGCCGACGTGACCGGCTCCGCGTGGGCCGAACGCGAGCGCGCTCGGCTGGACGAGCTGCGGGCGGAGGCGGTCGAGCTGCGCACCCGTCTCCTCCTCGACCGCGGGGAGGGCGCCGGTCTCGCCGCCGACCTGCGCGACCACGTCGCCGCACACCCCTGGTGTGAGCCCGCCTGGACGCTCCTCGTCCGCGCCCTGCACCACGAGGGCCGCCGGGCCGATGCCCTGGCCGCCCTCCGCCGGGCCCGCGCCACGCTCGCCGACCAGCCCGGTCTCGACCCGGGCGCCGACCTCTCGCGCCTGGAGACGGACCTCCTCAACGGGGTCACGCCCTTCGCCGCCCCGGCGACCACCTGGACCGGCTCCGGCGTCCCCCTCGGCCCCCGCACCACCGCCCGACCACATGCAGGAGGCCCTGTGGTGCCTGATCGCCCGCGCCGCCGTCCGCCTGGGCGACCGCGACACCGCCGCGCGGGCCGCGGACGCCCTCCGCGACGCCCGCACGGAACACGCGGGTGCCGCCTGCGGCATGCTGACCCTGGGCCCGGTGGCGACGTACCTGGACGAGGCGGAGGCGTGCGCGGGCACGGGGTGAGCGGAGCCGCACGCCCCGGGACTCCTCCCCCTCGCCGAGCCGGGCGAGCTGAACGACCGGCTGGCACGTTTCCTCGGCCGACAGCTCCTCCGTGTCCGTATGCTGCCCCGCATGGCGGCCACGACCGAAGACACCGACCACCCCGAAGACACCGGCCACCCCTGGGACGCCACCCGCGCCTGGGTGGAGAAGACCCTGTCCGCCGGGGAGCGCGTCGAGCGGGTGGAGCGGCTGCGCGGCGGCTGGACGTCGGAGATGCGCCGGCTCGACGTCAGCGGTCCGGACGGCCGTCGCTCACTCGTCCTGCGGTCCTTCGTCAAGCCGTTCTTCGTGCGGCACGCGGAGGGGCTGCTCACCCGTGAGGCGGACATCCTGCGCCTGCTCGACGCCACGGACGTCCCCGCGGCCACCCTCGTGGCGGTGGACGCGACCGCCCGGCACTGCGACCACCCGTCCCTGCTGATGACCCTGCTCCCGGGCACCGTCCGCACGGACGACCAGGGCGCGCGGGCCCGGGCCGACGAGCTCGCCCGCCTTCTCGTGCGCATCCACCGCCTGCCGGTGCCCGCACACCGGCGACCCCGCGCCTACCAGGCCTGGGCCTCCCCGGACCGGGTGGCACCGCCCCCGGCCGCCCGCCGCCCCGAGCTGTGGCACCGGGCCGCCGACCTCATCCGCCGCGAACCCCCCGCCCACGCGGGCCGCTTCCTGCACCGGGACTTCCACCCGGGCAACGTCCTGTTCACCGGCCCCGACGACGCCCCGGAGGCCGGCGGAGTCGTCGACTGGGTGGAGACCTCCTGGGGACCGGCCGACCTGGACGTGGCCCACTGCTCGACCGCCCTCGCCCTGCTGCACGGCGCCCCCGAGGGCATGGCCTTCGCCGACCGCTACACCGCCGCCGGCGGCACCCTCGACCCCGACCCGGCCGCCCACCTCCACTGGCGCCTCCTGGACACCCTGGGCTACGGCGACGCGGAGAAGGTCGCGGTCCCCTGGCGCCACCTGGGCCGCACCGACCTGACCCCCGGACTCCTCACCCGCCGCCCGGAGGCCTACCTCGACGCCCTGTTCACCCGATACGGCTGACCCGCCCCGGCCGCCACGGACGCGAGACGGGGCGGGTTCCCGGAACCCGCCCCGTCACGTCGTTACCCGTCGCGTCAGCCCCCGCTCAGGGCCACACCAGGCAGTACGGCTGATGCCCCGCCTCGTGCAGCCGGTGGCTGAAGTCCTGCCACTCGTGGAGGAGCCGGTAGACGTTGAACGCGTCGCGCGGGCCGCCGCGGTCCGGGACCGTCGACCAGATGAACGCGGCCGCGCCGACCGCTTCCTCGCCTATGTCGCGGAGCGGGTCCACCACCGTCATGGGCAGCTTCACGACCGCGTAGTCCGGGTGCAGGACGACCAGTTCGAGCGGCGGGACCCGGTGCAGGGGCACGCCCTCGATGCCCGTGAGGACCATCGCGGCCATGGTCTCCGGCTTGATCTTGGTGAACATGCCGCCCATGCCCAGCTCGTCCCCGCCGAGCTCCTCGGGGCGCATGGAGATCGGGACGCGGGCCGCGGTGGCGCCGTCCGGCGCGCCGAAGTACTTGTACGTCACCCCCACCCGACCACCATTCCTGCTCCCCGCCCCGCTCAGAGGGCCGATCCGCTCCGGCTCGCCGTGTGAACGACGCGTCTGATGTGTTTCCTCCGCTTCGCGTCGGTGCCTTCCCCGCCGGGCACGTCGAGGACCCAGGTCACCGGTCCCCTCGCCCAGTCCGCCACCGCGATGCATATCTCCACCCGACTGCTTTTCTAGGACGCGTGGTCCCCGCCGCGCAACCCGATCATCGTGACAGTGACCTCCCCCACGGCCGCCCGCCGAAACGTGCGGTGAACCATCCGTCCGCGAGTTCTTCGCGGGCCCTGGCCGCCCCGGCCGTGCGAGCTGTGTGCACCAGGGGTCAGTTTCGCAGATCACGGCCGCTCCGGGGCCCCGATCGGAACCCCGATCGGGGCGGGGACGCCTCGGAGCGCCCCTGGCCTACCCTGAAACGAGTCACAGCAGCCGCAGCCCGGAGGAACAGCCGGGACGTCGGAAAAGGTCGGAGAAGTCGCAGGTCATGAGCGAACTGCCATATTCGTACGAAGCCCCAGCCTCGCAGGCGCTGTTCGATCGTGCCGCGGCCGTCACTCCCGGTGGTGTGAACTCACCGGTGCGTGCCTTCCGCGCCGTCGGCGGCACGCCCCGGTTCATGGTCTCCGGCACCGGGCCGTACCTGACCGACTCCGACGGACGGGAGTACGTCGACCTGGTGTGCTCCTGGGGGCCGATGATCCTCGGGCACGCGCACCCCGAGGTGATCGCCGCCGTCCAGGAGGCCGTCGCGCGCGGCACCTCCTTCGGCACGCCCGGTGAGGGCGAGGTCGCGCTCGCCGAGGAGATGGTCGCCCGGATCGAGCCGCTGGAGCAGGTGCGGCTGGTGTCCAGCGGCACCGAGGCCACCATGTCGGCGATCCGGCTGGCGCGCGGCTTCACGCGGCGCACCAAGGTGATCAAGTTCGCGGGCTGCTACCACGGCCACGTGGACTCGCTGCTCGCCTCCGCCGGCTCCGGCGTGGCGACCTTCGCGCTCCCGGACACCCCGGGCGTCACCGGCGCGCAGGCCGGCGACACCATCGTGCTGCCGTACAACGACCTGGACGCCGTGCACGCCGCGTTCGCCGCGCACCCGGGCGAGATCGCCTGCGTGATCACCGAGGCGTCCCCCGGCAACATGGGCGTCGTCCCGCCGCTGCCCGGCTTCAACCAGGGGCTGAAGGACGCGTGCGCCGCGAACGGCGCGCTGTACATCTCCGACGAGGTCATGACCGGCTTCCGCACCAGCCGCGCCGGCTGGTACGGCGTCGACGGCGTGCGCCCCGACCTGATGACCTTCGGCAAGGTCATGGGCGGCGGCTTCCCGGCCGCGGCGTTCGGCGGGCGCGCCGACGTCATGGCGCACCTCGCCCCGGCCGGACCCGTGTACCAGGCGGGCACCCTCTCCGGGAACCCGGTCGCCACCGCCGCCGGGCTCGCCCAGCTGCGGCTGCTCGACGACGCCGCGTACGAGAAGGTGAACGCGGCCTCCGCGCAGATCCAGTCCCTCGTCACCGAGGCGCTGACCAAGGAGGGCGTCGCGCACACGCTGCAGAACGCCTCCAACATGTTCTCCGTGTTCTTCACGGAGAACCCGGTGCGCGACTACGAGGACGCCAAGGCGCAGGAGTCGTTCCGTTTCACCGCGTTCTTCCACTCGCTGCTGGCGAACGGCGTCTACCTGCCGCCGTCCTCCTTCGAGTCCTGGTTCGTGTCCACGGCCCACGACGAGCGGGCCGTCCAGCGCATCGCCGACGCCCTCCCGGCGGCGGCCCGAGCAGCGGCGGAGGCCACCGCGTGAGCGACAAGAACACCGAGGACGTCACCGTCGTCCACCTGATGCGGCACGGCGAGGTCGAGAACCCCGACGGCGTCCTCTACGGCCGCCTCCCCGGCTACCACCTCTCCGAGCTGGGCCGCCGCATGGCCGACCGGGTCGCCGAGCACCTGGCGCCCCGCGACATCGTGCACGTCGGCGCCTCCCCGCTGGAGCGGGCGCAGGAGACGGCCGAGCCGATCGCCAAGGCGCACGGCCTGGACATCGCCACCGACCGGCGGCTGATCGAGGCGGAGAACGCCTTCCAGGGCAAGACCTTCGGCATCGGCGACGGCGCGCTGCGCCGCCCGGGCAACTGGAGGCACGTCCGCAACCCGTTCAAGCCGTCCTGGGGCGAGCCCTACGTCGACCAGGTGGTCCGGATGATGGGCGCGCTGGAGGCGGCGAGGGACGCGGCCCGCGGGCACGAGGCGGTGCTGGTGAGCCACCAGCTGCCGATCTGGATCGTGCGGTCCTACGTGGAGAAGCGCCGGCTGTGGCACGACCCGCGCCGCCGCCAGTGCACGCTGGCCTCGCTGACCACGTTCACGTACCGCGGCGACACGATCGTGTCCGTCGGTTACAGCGAGCCCGCCCTCGACCTGGTGCCCGCGCATCTGCGGGCGGGCGCCAGGCCGGTGAAGGGCAAGGGCAAGGCCTTCGGCGCGTGACACCCGTGCGAGGGCGGTGCGCCGCCCCCACGGGGGTTTCATTGCGAAACCTCCGCATCCGACGGGAACCTCCCCCTTCGCCGCGTCCTCTGAACGGGTGACCACTCACGGACGTGACGAAGGGGGTCGCCATGCGCGCTCTCTCCCGCAGGGGAATGCTCGGGCTCGGCGCGGGTGCCGCTGCCGCCGTCTCCTTGGCCGGCTGCGGCGGCCCCACCGGCTCCGACGGATCCACCCCCGGCGGAGGTTCCCGCACCGGGACCGGTGACCGTCCCGCGTCGCCGAAGCCGACCGCGACGGTCCGTCCGATCGGCGACGGCTCCACCTCCTTCACCGGCGGACAGCCCCGCCAGCCCGAGCCGCCCGTGCCCCTGGAGCCGGGTCAGGCGCCCCCGCAGTTCGTGGTGTTCTCCTGGGACGGCGCCGGCGAGGTCGGCAACGGGCTGTTCCCGCGCTTCCTCGACCTCGCCCGGGAGCACGGCGCGTCCATGACGTTCTTCCTCTCGGGGCTGTACCTGCTGCCCGAGTCGAAGAAGCGGCTCTACGACCCGCCGAACAACCCGCGCGGCGCCTCCGACATCGGCTACCTCACCGACGAGCACATCAAGGACACGCTGAGGAACCTGCGCCGCGCCTGGCTCGAGGGGCACGAGATCGGCACCCACTTCAACGGGCACTTCTGCGCCGGCCCGGGCAGCGTCGACGCCTGGACGCCCGGGCAGTGGCGCAGCGAGATCGAGCAGGCGAAGTCGTTCGTGAAGGAGTGGCGGACCAACTCCGGGTGGACCGGCGTGGAGCCGCTGCCGTTCGACTACGACAAGGAACTGACCGGCGGCCGTACGCCCTGTCTGCTGGGCCAGGACCGGCTGCTGCCCACCGCCCGTGAGCTGGGCTGGCGCTACGACGCCTCCTCGCCCGGCGGACGCCAGGTCTGGCCGTCCAGGAAACAGGGCGTATGGGACCTTCCGCTCCAGCAGATACCTTTTCCCGGACGTTCCTTCGAAGTCCTTTCGATGGACTACAACATGCTCGCCAACCAGTCGCTCCACTCCACCAACGCCCCGGCCCACCACCACCCGGGCTGGCGGCGGCAGTCGACGCAGGCGTACGTATCCGGTTTCCAGCGGGCGTACGAGACGAACCGGGCGCCCTTCTTCGTCGGCAACCACTTCGAGCAGTGGAACGGCGGCATCTACATGGACGCCGTGGAGGAGGCGCTGAAGCACATCGCGCGGGAGAGGGAGAAGGGCGGCGACGTGAGGATCGTCTCCTTCCGGCAGTTCTGCGACTGGCTCGACGTGCAGAAGCCCGAGATGCTCGACCGGCTGCGCACCCTGGACGTCGGCGAGGAACCCTCCGACGGCTGGCAGGCGTTCACCCGCGACCTCGCCGGCGCGGCCTCCACGGGGGCCGCCGGCCCCGCCTGAGACGCGGGTTCCCGCCCGTGCCGGGGCGCGCAGGGGGGTGCGCAAGATCCCCAGAACGGGCATGCGAAACTTTTCACATGAGTGCCGCCAGCCGTCCCCCCCAGCGCTCGAACCGAGCCGCGCAGAGCTCGCACCGCGCCGCCCGTGCCGTGCGCGCCCGCCGCCGTGCCGCCCTGGCCGCCGGCGCCGCCGCGGCCGCACTGCTCCTCACCGCGTGCGGAGAGGGGGGCACCTCCGGCGGGGGCGGCGACACCGGCTTCGTCACCGGCACCGACGGCATCTCCACCGTCTCCGCGGGCGAGCGCGTGGCCGCGCCCGAGCTGTCCGGGGAGACCCTGGAGGGCGAGCGGCTCGACGTCGGCGACTACAAGGGCAAGGTCGTCGTCCTCAACGTGTGGGGCTCCTGGTGCAACCCGTGCCGCGCCGAGGCCAAGTACTTCGCCAAGGTGTCCCAGGAGTACGCGGACCAGGGCGTCCAGTTCGTCGGCATCAACACCCGCGACGGCAGCACCACCGCCGCGCTCGCCTTCGAGAAGGACTTCGGCATCACCTACCCGAGCCTGTACGACCCCACGGGCAAGCTGATGCTCCGCTTCGAGAAGGGCACCCTCAACCCGCAGGCCATCCCCTCCACCCTGGTGCTGGACCGGGAGGGCCGGATCGCCGCCCGCTCGCTGACCGCCCTCGACGAGGAACGGCTGCGGAAGATGCTCGAACCGGTCGTCGCGGAGAAGTGACGTGACGGCCCTGCACACGCTCGCCGCGGAGACGGGCTACAACGGCACGGTGCTGAACGGCGCCCTGCTGGTGGCCCTGCCCATCGCCGTGCTCGGCGGACTGGTCTCCTTCTTCTCCCCCTGCGTCCTGCCGCTCGTCCCCGGCTACCTCTCCTACGTCACCGGCGTCTCCGGCACCGACCTGGCCGAGGCCCGGCGCGGCCGCATGGTCGCCGGCGCCTCCCTGTTCGTGCTCGGCTTCACCGTCGTGTTCGTCTCGGGCGGCGCCTTCTTCGGCTACTTCGGGCAGACGCTCCAGGAACAGTCGGGCGTGCTGTCCAAGGTGCTCGGCGTCTTCATGATCCTCATGGGCGTCTTCTTCATGGGCCTGATGCCCTGGCTCACCCAGCGGGAGTTCCGCTTCCACAAGCGCCCCGCCACCGGCCTGGTCGGCGCGCCCGTGCTCGGCGCCCTCTTCGGCATCGGCTGGACCCCCTGCATCGGGCCCACCCTCGCCTCCGTCCTCACCCTGTCCGCGCAGCAGGAGAGCGCCGGACGGGGCGCGGTGCTGACCGTCGCGTACTGTCTGGGGCTGGGCGTGCCCTTCGTGCTGGCCGCCGTGGCCTTCCGCAAGGCGCTCGGCGCCTTCGGCTGGGTCAAGCGGCACTACGTCTGGGTGCTGCGCATCGGCGGCACGATGATGATCGCGACCGGCGTGCTCCTGCTGACCGGCGCGTGGGACACCCTCGTGGCGGAGATGCAGACCTGGTCCAACGGCTTCACGGTGGGGATCTGACCCGATGAGCGACACGACGACGGACGACACCACGAAGACCGGTGACGACCAGGACCTGGGCGCCGCCGGCTCCCAGCTGTCCACCGCCCCGGTGGAGGACTCGCCCTCGCCCGACCTGCCCGCCCTGGGCGTCATCGGCTGGGCCCGCTGGTTCTGGCGGCAGCTCACCTCCATGCGGGTGGCGCTGCTGCTCCTGCTGCTGCTGTCGCTGGCCGCGATCCCCGGCTCGCTCATCCCGCAGACCGGCATCGACGAGACGCGGGTCGCCGACTTCCGCGAGCAGCACGACGTCCTCGCGCCGGTCTACGACAAGCTCGGCCTCTTCAACGTCTACAGCTCGGTGTGGTTCTCCGCGATCTACATCCTGCTGTTCATCTCCCTCATCGGCTGCATCGTGCCCCGCACCTGGCAGTTCGTCGGCCAGCTCCGCGGCCGCCCGCCGGGCGCGCCCCGCCGGCTGACCCGGCTGCCCGCGTACACCACCTGGCGCACCTCGGCCGGCCCCGAGGAGGTGCGCGAGGCCGCCCTCGCGCTGCTGAGGAAACGCCGCTTCCGCGCCCATGCCGTCGGCGACGCCGTCGCCGCCGAGAAGGGCTATCTGCGCGAGCTCGGCAACCTGGCGTTCCACCTCGCGCTGATCGTGATGCTGATCGCCTTCGCCTGGGGCCAGCTGTTCAAGTCCGAGGGCAACAAGATCGTCGTCGAGGGCGACGGCTTCTCCAACACGCTCACCCAGTACGACGACTTCAGGTCCGGCAGCCTCTTCACCAACGACGACCTGGAGCCGTTCAGCTTCGACGTCGAGGAGTTCACCGGCACCTACGAGCGCACCGGACCCAACCGGGGCACCCCGCGCACGTACGAGACCGAGGTGACGTACACCGAGGGCGCGGACGGCGAGGAGAGGAGCGCCGTCATCAAGGTGAACAAGCCGCTGGAGATCGGCGACGCCAAGATCTACCTCGTCAGCCACGGCTACGCGCCCGTCGTGACCGTCCGCGACGGCAAGGGCGAGATCGTCTACCAGGACGCCGTGCCGCTGCTGCCGCTGGACAACAACGTCACCTCCAACGGCGTCGTGAAGGTCCTCGACGGCTACCGCAACCCGCGGGGCGAGAAGGAGCAGCTCGGCTTCCAGGCCTTCTTCGTGCCGACCTTCGGCGGGTCCGCGAGCGGCACGATGCTCTCCCAGTTCCCGGCGCTGGACTATCCGGTGCTCGCGCTCAACGCCTACCACGGCGACCTGAAGGCCGACTCCGGCATTCCGCAGAGCGTGTACCAGATGGACAAGACGAAGATGAAGGAGTTCAAGGACGCCGACGGGGAGCTGCTGAAGAAGCTGCTCCTCCCCGGCGAGACCATGACGCTCCCCGGCGGCGCCGGCTCGATCACCTTCGAGAAGGACATCAAGGAGTGGGCCGGCTTCCAGGTCGTCCAGGAGCCGGGCGGCGGCTGGGCGCTCGGCGGCGCCGTCGTGGCGATCGGCGGACTGGCCGCCTCGCTGTTCGTCCAGCGCCGGCGGGTGTGGGTGCGCGCGGTGCGCGGCGACGACGGCGTGACCGTCGTCGAGATGGCGGGCCTCGGCCGCAGCGAGTCCGCGAAGGTGCCGGAGGAACTCGGCGACCTCGCCGGGATGCTCTACGACCGGGCGCCCGGCGTACCGGACGACGCACCGGAGCCGAAGGGCACACCGGACCAGGGCGGCACGCCCCCCGAAGACCCCGGAACGCCCGACGGATCCGGAAGAACCAAGTCCACCGACCCCGACTCCCAAGCCGTGCCTGCCGAAGGGGCTGAGCAGCAGTGACTCTCGCCGCCGCGACCAACGAGAACCTCGCGGAGATCAGCAACATGCTGATCTACTCCGCGATGGCGGTCTACACCCTCGCTTTCTTCGCGTACATCGCCGAGTGGCTCCTCGGCAGCCGGAGCAAGGTCGCCCGCACGGCGGCCGCGCTCACCCCGAAGAAGACGACGGGGCAGGCGCCGGCCGTGACCGTGAGGCAGGGCGGCGGCACCGCCGTGCTGGAGCGGCCGAAGGTCGTGGTCCGCGCCGCGTCCGGCTCGCGGGACGTGCCCGACGGACCCGGGGCGCACGGCGGCGACGAGAAGGGCGACCTCTACGGACGCATCG
The DNA here is from genome assembly GCF_044763335.1 of Streptomyces sp. NPDC096105. NCBI lineage: Bacteria > Bacillati > Actinomycetota > Actinomycetes > Kitasatosporales > Streptomycetaceae > Streptomyces > Streptomyces sp. NPDC096105. The sequence continues at coordinate 141,856 of NZ_JBIWGC010000013.1, read as the reverse complement.
CCATCTCCCTCACCGTGCTCGCGTTCGCGCTGGCGTTCGGCGGGGTGCTCACCCGCGCGCTGTCCGTGGAGCGGGCGCCGTGGGGCAACATGTACGAGTTCAACATCACCTTCTCCACGACCGCGGTGGGTGTGTACCTCCTGCTGCTGGCGCTGAAGAAGAACGTGCGCTGGCTCGGCCTGTTCCTCACCACGTCGGTCCTGCTCGACCTCGGTCTCGCCGTCACCGTTCTGTACACCGAGAGCGACCAGCTGGTTCCCGCCCTGCACTCGTACTGGCTCTACATCCACGTCTCCACGGCGATCCTGTGCGGCGCGGTGTTCTACGTCGGCGCGTTCACGACGATCATGTACCTCTTCAAGGACGCGTACGAGAACAAGCTGGCGAACGGCGGCAAGCCGGGCAGCTTCGCCACGTCGTTCCTGGAGCGGCTGCCCGCGGCGGCCTCGCTGGACAAGTTCGCCTACCGCGTCAACGCGGCCGTGTTCCCGCTGTGGACGTTCACGATCATCGCGGGCGCCATCTGGGCCGGCGACGCGTGGGGCCGCTACTGGGGCTGGGACCCCAAGGAGACCTGGTCCTTCATCACCTGGGTCGCCTACGCCGGCTACCTGCACGCCCGCGCCACCGCCGGCTGGAAGGGCCGCAAGGCCGCCTACCTGGCCCTGCTCGCCTTCGGCTGCTGGCTGTTCAACTACTACGGCGTCAACATCTTCGTCTCCGGCAAGCACTCCTACGCCGACGTCGGCCTGGGCGTGCTCCAGGCGGCCGGTTTCTGAGCCGAGCCGCCACGCGCCGCGCGGAGGCCGCCCCGGACCACGGTCCGGGGCGGCCTCCGCCGCGTTCACTCCCCGATGCCCTCACCCGTCACGCCGGGCGCCGGGCGAGGCCCGGCGTGCCGGGACCGACGCGGACGGCAAGGGCGCCGGCGGCCCGGTGGAGTCCGCGGGGCGCCTCGGGCGGCACGTACCGGATCGTCCGCACGGCGTCCCGGTCCGGGCGGCACCGTGATCCCCGCGAGGACCGGCAGACGCCTGGAACACGCCCGGCCGAGCGGCTCGAGCACGGTGCGGGGCCGCGCGGGCACGGCCTCCCGGAGCCGGGCCGGGAGCCGACGCGGGCGGAGGCGGTCAGCCGGCCCCGCCGCGATCGCCGTCCCCCGGCTTGTCGTCCTTGTCCTTGTCGTCGTCCAGCGACTTCAGGAAGTCCGGGTTGTCGTCCGGCGCCACCCACTGCTGCCGGCCGCCGCCCCGGCCCCAGGCGGAACCGCCCGCGCCGGCGGGCTGCCGCTTCTTGCCGGCGATGATCCAGGAGATCGACCCGACCAGCGGGAACAACAGCACGAGGATCGCCCACAACGGCTTGGGCATGTGCCGGATGTCCTCGTCCTTGGTGCTGATGCAGTCGATGAACGCGTAGACGCTCAGGGCCAGTGGCACGAGGAACATGAGCACCCGAAGCATGGGCCTCTCCAGCGAAAGGGGTGGGCGGTACCCGTCCAGCGTAGCCGCTCGGGGATACTGGACCCCATGGCTTACGACGATCTTCGCTCCCTGCTCAGGGCGCTGGAGCGCGAGGGAGACCTCAAGCGCATCAAGGCCGAGGTCGACCCGCATCTGGAGGTCGGTGAGATCGTCGACCGGGTGAACAAGGCCGGCGGTCCCGCCCTGCTCTTCGAGAACGTGCGCGGCTCCGCGATGCCCCTCGCCATGAACGTCTTCGGCACCGACCGCCGGCTGCTGAAGGCGCTGGGCCTGAAGTCCTACGCGGAGATCGGGGAGAAGATCGGCGGGCTGCTCAAGCCCGAGCTGCCGCACGGCTTCGTCGGGGTGCGCGAGGCGTTCGGGAAGCTCGGCGCGATGACGCACGTGCCGCCGAAGAAGGTGAAGTCCTCCGACGCGCCCGTGCACGAGGTCGTGCTCACCGGCGACGACGTGGACCTGGAGTCGCTCCCGGCGCTCTTCACCTGGCCCAAGGACGGCGGCTCCTTCTTCAACCTGGGGCTCACCCACACCAAGCACCCCGAGAACGGCGTCCGCAACCTGGGCCTGTACCGGCTGCAGCGCCACGACAGGCGCACCATCGGCATGCACTGGCAGATCCACAAGGACAGCCGCAACCACTACCAGGTGGCCGCGCGGCGCGGTGAGCGGCTGCCGGTCGCCATCGCCTTCGGCTGCCCGCCCGCCGTGACGTACGCCTCCACCGCGCCGCTGCCCGGCGACATCGACGAGTACCTGTTCGCCGGGTTCCTCCAGGGCAAGCGGATCGAGATGGTGGACTGCAGGACGGTCCCGCTCCAGGTGCCCGCGCACGCGGAGGTCGTCCTGGAGGGCTGGCTGGAGCCCGGCGAGATGCTGCCGGAGGGCCCCTTCGGCGACCACACCGGCTTCTACACCCCGCAGGAACCGTTCCCCGCGCTGACGATCGACTGCGTGACGATGCGGAAGCGCCCGCTGCTCCAGTCGATCGTGGTCGGCCGCCCGCCGACGGAGGACGGCCCCCTGGGCCGGGCCACCGAGCGCTTCTTCCTGCCGCTGCTGAAGATCATCGTCCCGGACATCGTGGACTACCACCTGCCCGAGGCCGGCGGCTTCCACAACTGCGCGATCGTCTCGATCGACAAGAAGTACCCGAAGCACGCGCAGAAGGTGATGCACGCCGTCTGGGGCGCGCACATGATGTCGCTGACCAAGCTGATCGTGGTCGTCGACTCCGACTGCGACGTGCACGACCTGCACGAGGTCGCCTGGCGGGCGCTGGGCAACACCGACTACTCCCGCGACCTCACCGTCGTCGAGGGCCCCGTCGACCATCTCGACCACGCGTCGTACCAGCAGTTCTGGGGCGGCAAGGCGGGCATCGACGCGACGAGGAAGTGGCCCGAGGAGGGATACACGCGCGACGGCGGCTGGCCCGACATGGTCGAGTCCGACCCGGAGACCGCCGCGAAGGTCGACCGCCGCTGGAAGGAGTACGGGCTGTGACCTCGGCCTCCGCCGCCCTCCCGCAGCAGCCGGGCCGCGCCAGGGCCTTCCTGCGCCTGGTGATGATCGAGCACTCGGTGTTCGCGCTGCCCTTCGCCTACATCGCCGCGCTCACCGCGATGCACGAGTGGGACCGGAACATCCACTGGGGCAAGCTGCTGCTGGTCACGCTGGCGATGGTGGGCCTGCGCACCTTCGCGATGGCCGCCAACCGCATCATCGACCGCGAGATCGACGCCCGGAACCCGCGCACCGCGCACCGCGAGCTGGTCACCGGGGCGGTGTCGGTCAAGCACGCCTGGACCGGCGCGCTGATCGCCCTCGCGGTGTTCCTCGGCGCGGCGGCCCTGCTCAACCCGCTGTGCCTGGCCCTCGCGCCCGTCGCCGTCATCCCGATGGTGGTGTATCCGTACGGCAAGCGGTTCACCGACTTCCCGCAGGCCGTCCTCGGTCTCGCGCAGGCGATGGGCCCGGTCGGCGGCTGGCTGGCGATCACCGGGTCGTGGTCCTGGGACGCGGTCGTCCTCGGCCTCGCGGTCGGCATCTGGATCGGCGGCTTCGACCTGATCTACGCCTGCCAGGACGTCGAGACCGACCGGGAGATCGGCGTGAGGTCCGTCCCGGCCCGCTTCGGCGTCCCCGCGGCGATCTGGGGCGCCCGCGCCTGCCACACCGTGACGACGGCCCTGTTCGTCTGGTACGCGGTGCTCACCGGCGCCGGCGCCTTCTTCTGGCTGGGCCTGCTGATCGTGGCCGCCGCCTTCGTCTACGAGCACACCATCGTCCGCCCGCACGACCTGACCCGCGTCAACCGCGCCTTCTTCAGCGTCAACGGCTTCATCGGCATCGCCCTGTTCGTCTGCGCGCTCCTCGACCTGCTGGTGCGCGGGCTGACCGTGTGAGCGGGCGCGTCTAGAGGACCGGCTCGCGGCGTTCAGCGGGGCGGCGGCGGAGCAGGAAGGCCGCCGCCACGCCTGCCGCCAGGCCGATCAGATGGCCCTGCCAGCTGACGCCGGACTGGGTGGGGGCGATCCCCGCGAGAATCGAGCCGCCCCAGACCGCGGCCACCAGGACACCCACCAGCACGCCCAGCGGACGGCGCTCGACGAAGCCGCTCACCAGCAGATAGCCGAACAGGCCGAAGACCAGGCCGGAGGCGCCCGCCGTGTTGCTGTCCGCGGGGGAGACCAGCCACACGCCCAGACCGTCCGCGACGACGATCAGCGCGCACACGACGAGGAACCGGCGTATCCCGCCGAGCGCGGAGAGGAAGCCCAGCACCAGCAGCGGCACGCTGTTGGCGGCCACGTGGGAGAAGCCGAAGTGCACGAAGGCGGACGGGACGACGTCCACCAGCTCGGACGGGGTGCGCGGCACGACGCCGAAGCCGTCCAGCGCGTGCCCGGTGGCCACGTCGACCACCTCGAGCACCCACAGCAGCGCCACCCAGCCCGCCATCAGCACGGCGGCGGTCCGCACCCGGTCGCCGCGCGACCATGTGAGACGCGTGTCCGTCATCGTCCACCCCCACGCCGGGCCGTTGTCGGGTAGAACGCCCGGCACCCCTGGGCCGGTTCCCGCCCTGCGACTTTGGATAGGCTCGGTCCCGTGAACCCAGCCAAGCCAGGAGAGACGCGGCGATCGCCTTGGATCGTAGGGGTCTCGGGCGCCTCCGGCACTCCCTACGCCGCCGCCGTGCTGCGTGGGCTGCTCGCCGCGGGGGAGAGCGTCGACCTCGTCGTCAGCCGGGCCTCGCGGCTCACCCTGCTGGACGAGACCAAGATCGCCTTCCGGGACGCCCATTGGCGTGACGACCTGCGGGAATGGCTCTCCCGGGGGGCGGACGGAAAGCCGGACACCTTCTCCGTCGACCTCGACGGCGTACGGTACTGGGCCGCCGGGGACCTCGCGGCCGGACCGTCCTCGGGGTCGTACCCGAGCAAGGGCATGCTGATCGTGCCCGCCTCCACGGCGAGCGTCGCCGGAGTGGCGCTCGGGCTGTCCAAGGACCTGCTGCAGCGGGCGGCGAGCGTCACCCTCAAGGAGGGCCGCCCGCTGGTCGTGGCCGTGCGGGAGACCCCGCTGAACGGCCAGACGCTGCGGCACCTGGTGACGCTGGACGACGCGGGCGCGACCGTGCTGCCCGCCTCACCGGCCTTCTACGCGGGCGCGACGCACATCCAGGACCTGGTGGACTTCGTCGCCGGACGCGTGCTCGACGCGGCGGGCGTCCCCCACACCCTGTACCGCCGCTGGGAGGGCGAACTGGGCGGCGGATCCCGCGCGGACGGCTGATCCACCCGCCCCGCGGCCCGGTGCGCCCGCCGGACCGCGGACGCACCACACGGCACCACCTCTCGGAAACTCCGTACCTCTTCAGTGGAAGGCATCGATTCGATGGACGCGGTGGACAGGCAGCTCATCCAGGCCCTGCGGGAGAACGGCCGGGCCTCGTACGCGGAGCTGGGGCGCCTCGTCGGTCTGTCGGGACCCAGCGTCACCGACCGCATCAACCGGCTGGAGGCGGCCGGCGTCATCACCGGTTACCGCGCCACGGTGGACGCCGCCTCGCTCGGCCTCGGCGTCACCGCCCTCATCGGCATCTCCCTCTCCGACGCCGCCGACCACGAGGACGTGGCCCAGCGGCTGAAGGACCTCCAGGAGATCGAGGACTGCTGGTTCATCGCCGGCGAGGACTCGTTCATGCTCAAGGTGCGCGCCACCGACGTGGACGGCCTGGAGAGCATCATCCGCCGGCTGTCCGGCACCAAGGGCGTCTCCCGCACCCGCACCACCATCGTGCTCTCCACCAAGTGGGAGAACCGCGTGGGTGAGCTGCCCGAGGAGGCCGGCTGACCGGGGCGTACGGTGGGGCGAGTCGGTCTTTCGGAAAGAGGTAACGGCATGGACGTCGGGCTCAAGCGCGAGCTGGAGGAGAAGGTCCGCTCCGGTGAGCGGCTGACCCGCGAGGACGGCATCGCGCTCTACGAGTCGGACGACCTGGCATGGCTGGGCGGACTGGCGCACGAGGTGCGCACGCGCCTCAACGGCGACGTCGTGCACTTCAACGTCAACCGCCACCTCAACATGACCAACGTGTGCACGGCGTCGTGCGCGTACTGCTCCTTCCAGCGCAAGCCGGGGGAGAAGGACGCGTACACGATGCGCATCGAGGAGGCGGTGAAGCTCGCCGAGGAGATGCGGTCGGAAAACCTCACCGAGCTGCACATCGTCAACGGGCTCCACCCGAACCTGCCGTGGCGCTACTACCCGCGGTCGCTGCGGGAGCTGAAGGCGGCGCTGCCGGAGGTGTCGCTGAAGGCGTTCACCGCCACGGAGATCCACCACTTCGAGACGATCTCGGGGCTCGGCGCGAGCGAGATCCTCGACGAACTCATCGACGCGGGGCTCGAGTCGCTCACCGGCGGCGGCGCCGAGATCTTCGACTGGGAGGTCCGGCAGCACATCGTGGACCACGACACCCACTGGGAGGACTGGTCCCGCATCCACCGGCTGGCGCACGAGAAGGGCCTGAAGACCCCGTGCACCATGCTCTACGGCCACATCGAGGAGCCGCGCCACCGTGTGGACCACGTGCTGCGGCTGCGGGAGCTGCAGGACGAGACCGGCGGCTTCCAGGTCTTCATCCCGCTGCGGTACCAGCACGACTTCGTGGACATGAAGGACGGCAGGATCCGCAACCGGCTGCAGGCGCGGACGCAGATGGCGACGGGGGCGGAGGCGCTGAAGACCTTCGCGGTGTCACGGCTGCTGTTCGACAACGTGCCGCACGTCAAGGTGTTCTGGGTGATGCACGGCGTGCAGACGGCGCAGCTGGCGCTGCAGCACGGTGCGGACGACATGGACGGGTCGGTGGTCGAGTACAAGATCACGCATGACGCGGACAACTTCGGCACGCCGAACAAGCTGACGCGCGAGGATCTGCTGGACCTGATCCGGGACGCGGGGTTCCGGCCCGTGGAGCGGAACACCCGGTACGAGATCATCCGCGAGTACGAGGGCCCGGACCCGGCCCGCCGCGAGTCGCCCCAGCCGATGCGGGTCTGACTCCCGTCAGGGGGTTCCGGCCGTCGCCGTCCGCGGCGGAGTGGTGGGCCGGTCGCGCAGTTCCCCGCGCCCCTGGGGGTGCTGCGGTGACCGCGCCCCGAAGGGGCGCGGGGAACTGCGCGAGCAACCCATGACGACCCGCACCCGGGTCGGTGCCGCAACCCCTGCGGCGGTGGCCGCCGGAATTCGACTGCGGTCCTGCGGGGGTAAGGGCTAGCATCTCAAAATGCCCCTTACCTTCACTGTGGACCCCGACGTCACCCCCGCCCTCCGTGACGGCATCCTCACCCTCTGGACCGACGTCTCCAACGCCGGCGGGGCCGTCGGGTACGTGCCGCCGGTGACGCGGGAGGACATCCGCCCCGGCCTGCTGCGGCAGTTCGCCGACATGGCGCAGGGGCGCTCCCGGCTGGTCGTGGGGCACGACGAGGAGGGCCGGGTCGCCGCGACGGCGTTCCTCACCCGGAACGACCACCCCCTGATGACCCACTGGATCTGGCTCTACACGGTGATGGTCCACCCCCGCCACCAGGGCAAGGGCTACGGCCGTGACCTGCTCGCCGAGGCCGGGCGGACCGCCCGCACGATGGACGGCGTGCAGGCGATCCGCCTCGGCTGCCGCGGCGGGCTCGGCCTGGAGCACTTCTACGCCTCCTGCGGATACAAGGAGGTCGGCCGGGTCCCGGGCGCGATCCGCGTGGCGCCCGGCGACGACCGCGACGACGTGATCATGCTGCTCACACTGGCGTGAGGCCCGTACGGGCCCCCACCGCCCCGTACCGCCCCCGCACCCCGCTGAAAGATCGGCCGCCGGTCGTGCTTCACTGGACGTCGTCCCCTTACGGGATGTTTCTGACCGTACGCACGGAAGAGTGGATGAGATGCTCCGCTACACGCTGATGCGCCTCGGGATCTTCGCGGGCTGCCTCGTGGTCGTCTGGGCCCTCGTCTACTCGGGTCTCGCGCCGCGCGGTCTCGGCGACTCCAACGGTCTGTGGATCGTGCTGCTCGCGCTGCTGATCTCCGCGCCGATCAGCCTCGTCGTGCTCCGCAAGGAACGGGACCGGGCCTCGGAGCGGATCGTGCGCCGCATGCAGCGCGCCAAGGCCGACCTGGAGGCCAACCGCTCCCAGGAGGACGCGGCCGACGACACGGCCCGCGCCCAGGGCCAGGCCCCGGGCCAGGCGCAGACCTCGTGACGCCATGACGCCGTAACGTCCCTCACACCCGCGCACCGCACGCCGGCGCCCCGGACTCCCTCTCGCCAGGGATACCGGGGCGCTTTGCGTTCTATGCGTGTGTTCGTCGTCACGCCTTTCAAAGCAAGACTTTGAGGTTCTCAAAGTTCAGGTGTTACGGTCGTCGGGTGAAGTCAGCAGCCGTGTTCCCCACGCCCCGGAGTGTTCCGCTCGTGGCGCGCCTGCACGTGGATCTCTGCCGGGTCACCACCGCGAACTGTCAGCCCTGACGCCGCGCCACCCCCGAGTCCCTCGTCACATCCCTCACGCGTCCCCCTCACCGGAGCATGTCCGTGTCCTCGAACACGCAGTTGAAGCGGTCCGTCCGCGTGCCCTTCTGGGCCCAGATACTCATCGGCCTCGCCCTGGGCGTCCTGCTCGGCTGGCTCGCCCGCAGCCAGGACCTGTCCTGGCTGGTCACCACCCTGGAGAAGGTCGGCGGCACCTTCATCGGCCTGCTGAAGCTGGCCGTCGCCCCGCTGGTCTTCTTCGCGATCCTCGTCTCCGTCACCAACCTCAGGAAGGTCAACAACGCGGCCCGGCTGGCCTCGCGGACCCTCCTGTGGTTCATGGTCACCTCGCTGATCGCGGTGGCGATCGGTCTGGTCATCGGCCTGGTCACCGATCCCGGCGCGGGCACCGGCCTCACCCCGGCCGACGGCGGCACCCCGGAGAAGACCGGCTCCTGGATCGACTTCCTCACCGGCATCGTGCCGACCGACGTGATCACGCCGTTCACCGAGCTGAACGTGCTGCAGATCGTCTTCATGGCCGTCGTGGCCGGCATCGCCGCCCTGCAGCTCGGTGAGAAGGCCCAGCCGATCCTCACCCTCAGCGAGTCCGTCCTGGAGCTGCTGCAGAAGGCCCTGTGGTGGGTCATCCGCCTGGCCCCGATCGGCACCGTCGGCCTCATCGGCAACGCCATCGCCACCTACGGCTGGGACCTGATCGGCCAGTACGCCACCTTCACCGCCGACATCTACGTCGGCTGCCTCATCGTCCTCTTCGGCGTCTACCCGGCGCTGCTGGCGACGGTCGCCAAGGTCAACCCGGTGCAGTTCTTCAAGGGCGCCTGGCCCGCGATCCAGCTGGCCTTCGTCTCCCGCTCCTCCGTCGGCACCATGCCGCTCACCCAGAAGGTCACCGAGCGCCTGGGCGTGCCCAAGGAGTACGCGAGCTTCGCCGTGCCGTTCGGCGCGACCACGAAGATGGACGGCTGCGCCGCGATCTACCCGGCCATCGCCGCGATCTTCGTCGCGCAGATCTTCGACGTCCCGCTCGGCGTCGGCGACTACCTGCTGATCGCGTTCGTCTCGGTGGTGGGCTCCGCCGCCACGGCCGGTCTCACCGGCGCGACGGTCATGCTGACCCTCACCCTGTCCACCCTCGGCCTGCCGATGGAGGGCGTGGGCCTGCTGCTCGCCATCGACCCGATCCTGGACATGATCCGCACGGCGACGAACGTCGCGGGCCAGGCGCTCGTCCCGGTCGTCGTCTCCGCCCGTGAGGGCCTGCTCGACCGTCAGGCGTACGACTCCGTGCACGCCTCCCCGGTCGACGAGGCCCCCGAGGCGGAGGACCGCCGTCCGGTCACCGCGGCGGCCTGACGCTTCGCGACCGCGCCGAGGGGCGCATTCCGGCAACGAGACACGGGTGACCGTTGCTGGGGTGCGCCCCTTCCGCGTGTTCGCTTTCGTGGTGTGTGATCACCGGACCACACGATTCCCCGCGGTCCAGTGCGGGGACGGCACCACAGGCGAAGGGGGACCCCGTGGCACGTACGCGGGCGCAGAGCCTACGCAACGTCGCACAGTCGGTCATCGGCGGCGCGGATCCGCGCGCCGCGGCCCGTGAGGAACTGCACCGCCGCACCGGAGGCGGCGGTACGCCGCCGTCGGCCGGCACGCGCGGGGACACGGGCGAGGACGAGCGGTTCGAGACGGGCGAGGGCATGGACCCGGCCGACTTCCCGGCCGCCCGGGAGCAGGACGGCAGCTCCGTCGACACCGTGATGCGGCAGAAGACCGTGGCGCTGGACGAGGCCGGCGAGGCGCTGAGCCGCAGCGAGCAGCTGCGGGAGGACGGCGAGGCGGTGCACGCCATCTACCCGATGGTGATGCCCAAGGGCCGTTCCCTGCTGTCCATGCTGCCGGTCCTGTCGCTGCTGGTGATCGGGCTGATCGGCACGTCGGTCGTGTCCGCGGCCGGCGGCTGGAGCGCGACCCAGCCGCTGTTCGGGCTGCACTACTGGGTGATCGCGGTGGCCGCCGTCGCGTTCGTGTGGTGGCGGCAGGGTCTGGTCATGGTGCCGGACGGGTGCCAGGCGATGATCACCCGCTTCGGCAAGCTGGAGAAGGTCGTCGGGCCGGGCCGGGTCACTCTGATCAGTCCGTGGAAGCGGGTGTCGTACATCGTCAACACCACCCGCGAGTACCCGTTCAACGCGCCGGTGCGGGAGGCCCCCACCAAGGGCGGTGTGAAGGCGTCCATCGACCTGTTCATCCAGTTCCGGATCAGCGACCCGGTGGAGTTCGTCTACACGCTCGGCGCGGTGCGCGGCTTCGAGGAGAAGCTGGGCAACGCGGTCAGCGAGACCATCCGCAGCCTGATCTACGAGCAGGAGGCGGCCGGCATCTACGACATGGTCGGCGAGGACAGCGGGCGGCTGCTGGAGCAGCTCAACCAGCAGTTCCGCCCGGCCGTGGAGCTGACCAACGCCAACATCACGCACGCCGAGCCCGCGGACCGCCGCTACCGGATGGACCTGGCCGCGCCCGAGATGGTGCGCATGGCCAAGGAGGCGTACACGCACGAGTACGCGCTGCAGTTGCGCAAGGAGCAGGACGAGGGCGACCTGAACCGCGAGCTCGCCTCCAGCCAGGAGACGCTGTCCGCGATCCAGGCCGACATCGCCCAGTACCAGGCGCAGATGGACACCGCCGTGGAGCGCGAGACCAACCGCGCCGAGGCCCTCGCCCGCCAGCGCTACGTGCAGGCCGAGTCGGAGGCCAAGGCCAACGCGGCGTTGCTGGAGGCGCAGGCCCTCGACATCCGCGCGGTGACCGCCGCGCAGGCCCCGGAGATCCTGGAGTACCGCTACCAGCAGCAGGTGCTCGACACTCTGGAGCAGGTCGCCGACCATCTGCCCCGGCTGGTGCGCATCGGCGGCGGCGACGGCGACGGGGCCGCCGGGATCGACTTCCTGGAGCTGGCGCGCGAGCTGGTCGGCGAGCGCGGCGCGGAGCTGTTCGGCGACGCGGAGATGGCCGCCGTGCGGGAGCGGCTGGCGGAGGTGTCCGAGCGGATCGCCTCCCGTGAGGAGGAGATCGCCGCGCTGCTGGAGGCCGAGCGGCCGACCGTCGTGCCGCAGATGCCCGACGAGCCCGCCGAGGGCGTCACGAACGATGCGCCCGAGGGTGCCGCAGCAGGCGACGAGTCCGGGTCCGCCGAGGAGGTCCAGCCGTGAGTTCCGTCCGCAGTCACCGTCGTTCGGTCATCTCCGAGGCCGTCGCGCCCTGGGGCGACATCGCCCGCCTGCTGCGCGGCGGCGAGGCCGGCACCCTGCTGCCGGTCATCATCCCCAAGCACCGCCGCCGCCTGTGGTGGATGCTGCCGTTCTGGGCCGGCGGCTACGCCCTGCTGACGGGCGTGATGCTGACGCTGCGGGAGTCCGGCTCCGACGGGCTCGGCGGCATGGCCGCCGGCGCGCTGGCCACCTTCTCCTACGTCGTCGGCGTGCTGCTGCTGGTGATCGGCGGCCTGTGGTGGTGGCGCTCCTCGATCGTCGAGATCGAGCAGGGCACCCACGGGGTGCTCACCCGGTACGGGGCCGTCGTGCGCACCCTGGACGCGGGCCGGCACTACCTGTGGCACCCCTGGTCGCGGGTCGACTTCGTCGTCGACACGGCCACCGAGATCCCGTACTCGGCGCCCGTCATGGCCTGCCCCACGCAGGAGAACGTGCCGCTGCGCTCGATCGAGTTCTTCCTGAAGTTCCGCATCACCGACGCGGTGCTGTTCGTCCGCACCATCGGCGCGGGCAACTTCGACCTGGTGCTGTCCAGCGCCGTGCAGGACGCGATCCGGCAGCGGGCCCGCAGGGTGCGCACCGAGCGCGCCTACGACCTGCGCGGCTCGGACGTCGCCGACATGCAGGACCTGCTCAACCGTCAGCTGGACCGCTACGGCGTGCGGATCACCGGCTGCAACATCCCCGACGTGCAGCTGCCGGCGCAGTACCAGCAGCACCTGGCCACCCGTGAGCAGGTCGCCAAGGAGCGGACCGCCTACGAGCAGGAGTGGGGCCTGATCCGCAAGCGCCGCATCGACAGCCTGGGCATGGACATCGAGCGGGCCAAGAAGATCCGTGACGCCCGGATCGTCGAGGTGCGGGCGGCGCTGAACCGGGCCCGCGAGGAGGTCGCCCAGCTGCTGGAGCGGCAGGAGACCGAGGCCCAGCGGGTGCGCTTCGAGATCGAGACGCGCGGCCGCAGCGGTCTCATCGCCGCCGAGAACGAGGCCCGCGCCCAGCAGGCGCTCGCCCAGGCGTACCGGGACAACCGCGCGGTGCTCCAGTACGAACTGGCCCGCAGGCGGCTGGAGGTGGGCTCCCGGCTGGCCGGGAAGGCGCCGCGTCCGGTGGTGGTGCGCACCGACGGCGGCACCGACACCTCGGCGCTGTCGACGCTGTTCACCGCGCAGCTGCTGCCCCGGCTCACCTCGGGCGACCGGGCGCCGGCCGGCGGTCCGGTCCGGCCGGCCGAGGACGGTGGCCACGACCCGCGGTAGCGGCGGACCGTACGCTGTGTCCCATGGGTGCCGTGAAGACGAAGCGGATGCCGCGTGCGGTCCGTGAACAGCAGATGCTGGACGCAGCCGTACGCACCTTCGGACACCGGGGGTACATGGCCGCGTCGATGGACGAGATCGCCGAACTGGCGGGCGTGTCCAAGCCGTTGGTGTACCTGTACCTCAACTCCAAGGAGGACCTGTTCACCGCGTGCATCCGGCGGGAGGCCAGGGCGCTCACCGAGGCGGTGCGCGCGGGGGCCCGGCCCGAGCTGCCGGCGGACCGGCAGCTCTGGTCGGGCCTGACCGCGTTCTTCACGCACACCGCCCGGCACCCCGACGGCTGGGCGGTGCTGCACCTCCAGGCGCGCACCCACGGTGAGGTGTTCGCCGCCGAGGTGGCCGAGATGCGCGCGGAGATCGTCGCGTTCGTGACGCAGCTCATCCTGGCCGCCGCGCGGGAGGCCCACCGGGACCCCGACCCGCGGGAGGCGGAGATCTCCGGGCTGGCGGAGGCGCTGGTCGGAGCCGCCGAGTCGCTCGCCGACTGGGCCAACGCCACCCCCGGCGTCACCGCCCGGCAGGCGGCCACGACGCTGATGAACTTCGCGTGGGCCGGGCTGGGCGACCTGATGGCCGGACGCCACTGGACGCCACTCGATGACGACACCGGGGACGGGGACGCTCCGGAGGCCCGGAGCGCGGTCGCCCCGCCGGTGAGGTGAGTCTGGCCGTCCTTGCCCCGCACAGGATGACGCGGCCGGCGTCAGAGCGGGCGTACCTCACCGGTGAGGTGAACCCTGCCGCGGCTCCCGCGCAGGGCGAACCGCCCGCCGTGCGCCGCGTACGTCACCGTGCCGGGCAGCAGCACCGGCGCCCGGAAGCCGGCCCGTACCTCGGCCGCGTCCGGGGTGCCGTGGGCGGCGAGGCAGCGGGCGACGGTCCACATGCCGTGCGCGATGGCGCGGGGGAAGCCGAAGAGGCGTGCGGTGAGCGGGTGCAGGTGGATCGGGTTGCGGTCGCCGGACGCGGCGCCGTAGCGGCGGCCCAGGTCGCCGGGGAGCCGCCACTCCTCGACGGCGGGCAGCTCGGGCTCCTCCGTCCGCGCCGGCTCCTTCGGGGGCGCGGCGGCGGTGCGGTGCCGGGCGAGGTAGGTGCTGCGCGACTCCCACACGAGGCCGCCGTCGGCGCGCAGTTCCGTGACCACGGCGGCCTCGGTGCCGCGCCGGTGCGGAGCCAGCCCGTCGACGTGCACGGTGAGGTCGTAGCAGGCGGTGGACGGGGTCGCGCGGTGCCGGGTGATGCCGATCGACGTGTGCACGAGGCCGAGCAGCGGGAGGGGGAAGTCCCGTGCGCTCATCAGCCGCATCGCCAGCGGGAAGCCCAGCACGTGCGGATACGTCACCGGCAGGGTGTCCGCGGTGGCCGGGAAGCCGCACACCCGCGCGTACGCGGCGAGCCTGGCGGGGTCGGGGCGCAGGCCCGGAAGGACCAGCCGGGTGCGGGGGTGCGCGGCGGCGGGGTCCGGGCGCCGGAAGGGCGACAGGATCGCGCCGCGGGCGAGCAGCGGGGGGAGGGACGGGGTGCGGGAGAGCACGGCCTCGGCCTGCTCCGGCGGGGTCGCTGTCACGGCGGTCACGCCCCCAGCAGGCTCTGGCCGCAGACGCGCACGACCTGGCCGTTGACCGCGCCCGAGCCGGGGTGGGCGAACCAGGCGGTGGTCTCGGCGACGTCGACGGGCAGGCCGCCCTGGGCGAGGGAGTTCATCCGGCGTCCGGCCTCCCGGATGAAGAGGGGGACGGCGGCCGTCATCTTCGTCTCGATGAAGCCGGGCGCGACCGCGTTCACCGTCACCCCGTGCTCGGCGAGCGCCCGGGGCGCCAGGGCGCGGACGAAGCCGGTGACACCCGCCTTGCTCGCGCCGTAGTTGGTCTGGCCGGCGTTCCCGGCGATGCCCGCGATGGAGGCGGTGGCGACGATCCGGCCGTCGCGGCGCAGCGCCCCGGCCTCCAGCAGCGCGTCGGTGGTGCGCAGCACGCTCGCCAGGTTCACCTCCAGCACGGAACTCCAGCGGTCCTTCGGCATGTTGACCAGGCGGCGGTCGCGGGTGACGCCCGCATTGTGGACGAGCACGTCCAGCCCGCCGGGGAGCGCCCCGGCGATGCGGGCGCCCGCGTCGGCGGCGGTCATGTCGAGCAGCAGCACGCTGCCGCCGATGCGTTCGGCGACCCGGCGGGCGTCCTGCTCGGCCTGCGGGACGTCGAGGACGACCACCTCGGCGCCGTCCCGGGCCAGGGTCCCGGCGACGGCCTCGCCGATGCCCCGCGCGGCGCCGGTGACCAGGGCGGTGCGGCCGGCCAGGGGGCGGTCGGCGTCCTCGGGGGCGGGGCTCTCCCGGTCGCCGACGGCGATGACCTGGCCGCTGACGTAGGCGGACTTGGGGGAGAGCAGGAAGCGCAGGGTGGACTCGGCGGCGTGGGCGTCGGTGAGGCGGACGAGGTTGACGGTCCTGCCGCCGCCGATCTCCTTGCCGAGGGAGCGGGTGAACCCCTCCAGCGCCTGCTGGGCGGCGGCCTGGTGGTGGTCGGCGGCGTCGAGCGGGGCGCCGAGCACGACGATCCGGCCGCTCTCGGCGACGGACCGGACGACGGGGTGCAGGGCGGCGTGCACCCCGTCGAGGCCCTCGACGGTGCGTACCCCGGTGGCGTCCAGGACGACCGCGGCGGGCCGGCCGGCGTTGTCCGGGCCGGGTCCGGTGCGGGCGAGGACGGGGGCGAGGTCCAGGCGGGAGGCGCCCGCGGTGAGGTGGAGCAGCCCGCCGTCCAGTGCCGGGCGCTCCGGTGACCAGCGGCGCAGCGGGGCGGGCCGGGGCAGCCCCAGGCGGCGCGTGAGGAAGCGGCCCGGCGCGGTGCCGGTGAAGCTCAGGTAGCGGTCGGCCATCGGGGACTCCCAGGTGTGCGGACGAGGGGCTCACTTGGTGCTTACTCTGGAGTAAGGTTACTGGAGGTAAGCCTATGTCACGGTGGAGGAGCAGGTCGAGATGAGCACCTTGAAACCGGCGGCGGCCCGGCGCGTCGCGGTCATCGGCGGCAGCCGCGTCCCGTTCGCCCGCTCCGACGGGCCCTACGCCACCGCCTCCAACCAGGAGATGCTCACCGCCGCCCTGGACGGCCTCGTCGAGCGGTACGGGCTCGACGAGCCGGGCGCGGTGGGCGAGTTCGTCGCCGGCGCGGTCCTCAAGCACAGCCGCGACTTCAACCTCGCCCGCGAGACCGTCCTCGGCTCCCGCCTCGACCCCCGCACCCCCGCCTACGACATCCAGCAGGCCTGCGGCACCGGACTCCAGGCGGTCGTCGCCGCCGCCAACAAGATCGCTCTCGGCCAGACCGAGGCCGCGGTCGCCGGCGGCTCCGACACCGCGAGCGACGCGCCCCTCGGCGTCAACGACGCCCTGCGCAAGGTGTTGTTGGAGGCGCGCCGCGCGACGTCGCTCGGCGCCCGCCTCAAGGCGCTCGCCAAGGTGCGCCCCGGCCACCTCGTCCCCGACATCCCGCGCAACGCCGAACCGCGCACCGGGCTGTCCATGGGCGAGCACGCGGCTGTCACCGCCCGCGCCTGGGGCATCACCCGCGAGGCCCAGGACGAACTGGCCGCGACCAGCCACCAGCGGCTCGCCGCCGCGTACGAACGCGGCTTCTTCCAGGACCTGGTGGTGCCCTTCCGCGGCCTGGCCCGCGACCAGAACCTGCGCCCCGGCTCCACGGTGGAGAAACTCGCCACGCTCAAGCCGGTGTTCGGCCTGGACGGGCCCGGACCCACCATGACGGCGGGCAACTCGACCCCGCTCACCGACGGCGCCGCCGTCGTCCTGCTGGCGAGCGAGGAGTGGGCCGAGGAGCGCGGTCTGGAGCCGCTGGCCCACCTCACCGCGTACGAGACCGCCGCCGTCGACTTCGTGCACGGCGACGTCGCCGACGGCGAGGACGGCCTGCTGATGGCGCCCGCCCATGCCGTCCCGCGCATGCTGGAGCGGGCCGGGCTGGACCTCGGGGACTTCGACCTGATCGAGGTGCACGAGGCGTTCGCCTCCCAGGTGCTGGCCACCCTGGCCGCCTGGGAGAAGCGCGGCCTGCCGCCCGTCGACCGGTCCCGGCTGAACGTGGCCGGTTCCTCGCTCGCCACCGGCCACCCCTTCGCCGCCACCGGCGCCCGCATCGTGGCCACCCTCGCCAAGCTCCTCGCCGAGCGGGACGCCCCCGGCCGCGGGCTGATCTCGATCTGCGCGGCCGGCGGGCAGGGTGTCACGGCCGTCCTGGAACGGCCCTGAACAGGGGCGTCCCGGCCCCGGACGGGGGCGTACCCGAGTGACCCTCGCGTAACCGCCGACACTGCACACGCTCGGTCCCGGTCCACCCCCGAACCGGCACGAACCCCTCACGCCGGGGCCGTACGATCCCCGCACCGGCCGGCGGCGTCCCGAGCCGCGGACGCCGCCGGTGAGCGCCCCGGCGTGCGCGGCACGTACGCCGGGGTCCCCGCAGTTCGCCTGCACGCCCCAGGAGCCGCCCGTGTCCTCCCCGCACCACGCCACCGCTCTCGACGCCGACGTCCACGGGGCGCCCGTCCTCGTCCCGCCGGCCGTCCGCCGGCTGGACGGGATCGTCCGGGAGGCCTCCGTGCCGCCGTTCGCGCGGCCGGTGCGGCACGGCTCCCTCGCCGACCTGCCGTTCGAGAACGCGAGCACCGCGCCCGGCGACGTCGTGCTCAGCCGGAAGACCACGGACGGCTCCTGGCACGACGTCACGGCGGAACGGTTCGCCGCCGAGGTCCTCGCCGCCGCCAGGGGACTCGTCGCCGAAGGGCTGGCGCCCGGCGACCGGATCGCCGTCATGGCCCGCACGGTCTACGAGTGGACCCTCCTCGACTTCGCCGCCTGGGCCGCCGGCCTGGTCACCGTCCCCGTCTACCCCACCTCGTCCGCCTACCAGACGCGCTGGATCCTCCAGGACTCCGGCGCCGTCGCCGTGATCACCGAGACCGCCGCCCAGGCCGCCGCCCTCGGCCCGCAACTGCCGCACCTGCCCGACCTGCGGCACGTGTGGGTCATGGAGAAGGGCCACGTCGACGCCCTCGCGGACGCCGGAGCCCGCATACCCGACCACGAGATCGAGGTGCGCCGGGGCATGCTCGGCCCCGACACCCTCGCCACCCTCGTCCACACCTCCGGCACCACCGGCCGCCCCAAGGGCTGCGCCCTCACCCACGGCAACTTCCTCGCCGAGGTGGACAACGCCGTCGAGCTGCTCTACCCCGTCTTCCGGGACCGCACGGACGACGAGGCGTCCGTCCTGCTCTTCCTCCCCCTGTCCCACGTCTTCGGCCGCATGGTCGCCGTGGCCTGCGTGCGCGCCCGGGTGCGGCTCGGGCACGCGCCCAGCCTGGCCGCCGAGGACCTGCTGCCGGACCTGGCGAGCTTCCGCCCCACCTGCCTGCTCACCATCCCGTACATGCTGGAGAAGGTCTTCAACACCGCCCGCGCCAAGGCCGAGACGGGCGGCCGGCAGTCCGCCTTCGACCGCGCGGCCACGGTGGCCCGCCGCTACGGCGAGGCCCTGGAGGCCCGGCGGACCGGCACCGGCGACGGCCCCTCCCGCTCCCTCAGGACGGCCCGCGCCTTCTACGACCCGCTGGTCTACCGGAGGATCCGCAACGCCATGGGCGGCAGGGTCCGCTACGCCATCTGCGGCGGCTCCCCGCTGGGCCGCCGCCTCGCCGCCTTCTACGCCGGCGCCGGCATCGAGATCTTCGAGGGCTACGGCCTCACCGAGACCACCGGCGCCTCGACCGTGACGCCCCCGCTGAAGCCCCGCCTGGGCACCGTCGGCTGGCCGCTGCCCGGCACGAGGATCCGCATCGCGGCGGACGGCGAGGTCCTGGTCGCGGGCGAGCACGTGCTGCGCGGCTACTGGAACCCGCAGGCGGGCGGGGTCGTGCCCGCCACCCGGGACGGCTGGTTCGCCACCGGCGACCTCGGCGAGCTGGACGACGAGGGCTATCTGACCATCACCGGCCGCAAGAAGGAGCTGATCATCACCGCGGGCGGCAAGAGCGTCGCCCCGGCCCCGCTGGAGAACTGGCTCCGCTCCCACCCCCTGATCTCCCAGGTGATGATCCTCGGCGACCACCGCCCCTACGTGACCGCCCTGATCACCCTCGACCCCGACGGCGTCGCCCACTGGCGCCGGATGAACGGCAAGCACCCCGTCCCCGCGGAACTCCTCGTCGACGACGAGGAACTGCGGGCGGTCCTCCAGCGCGCCGTCGACGAGGCCAACAGGATGCTGTCCCGCCCGGAGTCCATCCGCCGCTTCGCCGTCCTCCCGGTCGACCTCACCGAGGAGTCCGGCCATCTGACGCCGTCGATGAAGCTGCGCCGCGAGGCGGTCCTGCGGGACTTCGCGGACGACGTGGAGGCGCTGTACGGGGGGCGGTGAACCGCTGGTGGGCGGAGCCGGACGTCAGGCGGGGTCCTCGCCGGGCACGCGGGCCATCAGGAAGGCCTGCGGGGTGGGCTCGCCCCGCCGGGTGTCGGCCTCCCGGACGGTGCGCTGCACCAGGGCGAACCCGGCCGCCTCCAGCAGCTCCGCGATCCGCTCCGGCCGCATCCGCCGGAAGTCGAGGGCGACCGGGTGGCCCCAGGGGCGCACGTGCCGGCGCGGCTCGTCGCCCATCTGGAACGCCACCAGCAGATGGCCCCCGGGCGCCAGCACCCGGCGGAACTCGGCGTACACGGCGGGCAGGTCCTCCGGCGGCGTGTGGATGGTGGAGTACCAGGACACGAGCCCGGCGAGGGAGCCGTCGGGGTGGTCCAGGGCGAGCATCGAGCCCTGCGCGAAGCGCAGTCCGGGGTTCTCCCGGCGGGCGATCGCCAGCATCGACTCCGACAGGTCGACGCCGTGGACGTCCAGGCCGAGCGAGGCGAGGAACCCGGTCACCCGGCCCGGGCCGCAGCCCACGTCGGCCACCGGCCCGCCCCCGCCGACCAGTTCGGCGAAACCGGCCAGCACGGCCCGGTCCAGCGGCGTGGCGGCGGGATGGTCCCGGAACGCCTCGGCGTAGTCCTCGGCGATCGCGTCGTAGAAGGCGCGGGTGGCGCGGACGTGCTCCGGCTGCTCGGCGTGCGCGGGTCGGCTCGTGGTCATGGGCGGGACGCTACCGGGGGCCACTGACAACCCGTCGGGTGCCGCGTCCCCTACGCCACCCCGGCGGCCCGCAGCGCCGCCGTCGCCGCCGCGGCGCCCAGCACCACCACGGCGAACGGCGCCCGGCGCCACGCCAGCACCCCGCCCACGGCCACCCCGGCCGGGCGCGCCCACCCGGCGAACTCCCCGCCCTCGCTCAGCGCCCCCGTCGCCAGCAGCGCCACCAGCAGCACCACCGCCCCGGCCGACAG
This sequence comes from Streptomyces sp. NPDC096105, assembly GCF_044763335.1. NCBI lineage: Bacteria > Bacillati > Actinomycetota > Actinomycetes > Kitasatosporales > Streptomycetaceae > Streptomyces > Streptomyces sp. NPDC096105. Next base: position 121,322 of record NZ_JBIWGC010000013.1, on the reverse strand, counting down.
CAGCACGCGCACCCGGTCCGGCAGCTCCACCCGCCCGTGCAGCACGGGCCCCACCAGCCGGAAGGCGTACGTCCCCACCGCCAGCACGAGCACCATCACGGCGGTCCCGCTCACGTCCGCCGCCCCTTCCGCCCGTGCCCGTGCAGCAGCAGTCCCGCCGACGCCGCGAGCACGGGCACGCCCGCCGGCACGGCCGGGGTGAGCGCCAGGGCGAGCACGGCGCCGGCGAGAGCGGCCCGGCGGACGCCGGCGTCCTCACGCAGGGTGGGCAGGACCAGGGCGGCCAGAGCGGCGGGGAAGGCCGCGTCCAGGCCGTAACGGGCGGTGTCGCCCAGCGCGCCGCCGGCCAGGGCGCCCGCGGCCACGCAGGCGTTCCACACGGCGAACAGTCCGACGCCCGAGACCCAGAAGGCGGCCCGGCGGCGGGCCGGATCCCGCTGGGCGAGGGTGAAGGCCACGGTCTCGTCGGTCACCAGGTGCGCCCCGACCAGGCGGGCGAGCCGGGTCCGCCCGATGTGCTCGGCGACCGCCAGGCTGAACGCGGCCGTGCGGGTGTTGAGCAGCAGCCCCGTGGCCGCCGCCGCGACCGGGCCGCCGCCCGCGAGCAGCACACCCACCGCACTGAACTGGGCGGAGCCCGCGTACACCACCAGGGACATCACCACCGGCACCCACACGGGCAGCCCTCCGGCGACCGCGATCGCCCCGAACGACACTCCGACGACGCCTCCGGCGAGACACACCAGGGACACGTCCCTGAGCAGCCCGGCGTCGACGGCCGACGGGCCGGGACCGGACGAGGGTGTTCGCTGCATCGAACGCATGTTTTCTACAATGGACAGACGCCCCCGCGTTCGTCAAGCCGAACAAAGAGTCTTCTGGAGCGAACGACATGACCGACGGCACGCCGTCCCGCCTGCCCCTCGACTGGATCGCCGCGGCCCTGCGCCGCGAACGCACCCGCGCCGGTCTCTCCCTCTCCGAGCTGGCCAAACGCGCCGGGATCGCCAAGTCCACGCTGTCCCAGCTGGAGTCGGCCGCCGGCAATCCGAGCATGGAGACGCTGTGGGCGCTGGCGGTCGCGCTGGGCGTGCCGTTCAGCGCGCTGGTGGAGCCTCCGGCGCCCGCCGTGCAGGTGATCAGGGCGGGGGAGGGGCCGACCGTGCGCTCGGACCGGTCCAGCTATGTCGCCACCCTGCTGTCGGCGAGTCCTCCCGGCGCGCGGCGCGACCTCTACGCGGTGGATCTGGAGCCGGGGACGGTCCGGACCTCCGACCCGCACATTCCGGGGACGGTGGAGCACATCGTGGTGAGCGCCGGACGGGTGGCGGCGGGTCCCGAGGGCGAGCAGGTGGAACTCGGCGCCGGGGACTACATGGCGTATCGCGGGGACGTGCCGCACCGCTACGAGGCGCTGGAGCCCGGCACGAAATTCTTGCTGATCATGCAGCACGTCTGAGAGGGCGTGCGGGGACGCGCGGGGCGGCGAATTCGCCCCCGCATTCGGGCAGGCCCGGAGGGATCCCGTGCCGCCCTGAGGGCGGTCCCGGAGGACCCCGAGGGCGATCCCCTGCGGTTCCGAGGGGGATCCCGTACGGGTCCGGGAGCCGTTCAGTGAGAATTCACCGGACTTTCCCCGAGGGCCGTCCCGGAGAAAAGGCAGGAGCCCCGCTCGCCTCGCGGCGTGGGGCTCCTTGGGTACTGCTAGTCGTTCCCGGATCGGAGGATCAGGGTCAGGCCGGGGTGACGTTCTCCGCCTGCGGGCCCTTCGGGCCCTGCGTGACGTCGAAGGTGACCTGCTGGTTCTCCTCGAGGGACCGGAAGCCGGTCGCGTTGATCGCGGAGTAGTGGACGAAGACGTCGGGGCCGCCGCCCTCCTGGGCGATGAATCCGAAGCCCTTTTCGGCGTTGAACCACTTCACGGTTCCGGTAGCCATAAGCCCTCCTTGGGCTCAAAGGGTTGCCCTGCTCCAGAACCAGCAAGTGTGAAGACTATTCCGCACAACTGCATCCGTCTGAGAACGACGAGAGCCCGCGGTCACATGCTCCGCAGGCTCTGTACTGCAAGGGAAACCAAACTGCAACTTGCGATGAGCGTAGCACGCGGAGGCCCGAGCGCAATAGAGGCCAAGATCACTTCACCCGAATGTTTGAACGCCCCGTTCGTCACGCGCGTGCGCGGGGACGGACGGGGGCGACCGCCGCGCCGCCCGGCGCAAGGTCTAGCCTCACGATGTGGACAATCCTCGCACCCGGCCGCGCGTCGGCCACATCCAGTTCCTGAACTGCCTGCCCCTGTACTGGGGGCTCGCGAGAACGGGCACGCTCCTCGACTTCGAGCTGACGAAGGACACCCCGGAGAAGCTCAGCGAGCAGCTGGTGCAGGGCGACCTCGACATCGGGCCCATCACCCTGGTCGAGTACCTCAAGCACGCGGACCAGCTCGTCGCCTTCCCCGACATCGCCGTCGGCTGCGACGGCCCGGTCATGTCCTGCGTGGTCGTCTCGCAGGTCCCGCTGGACCGGCTGGACGGGGCGCGGGTCGCCCTCGGGTCGACCTCCCGCACCTCCGTACGGCTCGCCCAGCTCCTCCTCGCCGAGAAGTACGGCGTGCGGCCCGACTACTACACCTGCCCGCCCGACCTGAGCCTGATGATGCAGGAGGCGGAGGCGGCCGTCCTGATCGGCGACGCGGCCCTGCGCGCCAACATGGTCGACGGCCCCCGCTACGGCCTCGAGGTGCACGACCTGGGCGCGCTGTGGAAGCAGTGGACGGGCCTGCCGTTCGTCTTCGCCGTCTGGGCGGCCCGCAAGGAGTACGCGGAGCGCGAGCCTGTCCTCACCCGCAAGGTGCACGAGGCCTTCCTCGCCTCCCGCAACCTCTCCCTGGAAGAGGTCGACAAGGTGGCCGAGCAGGCGGCCCGCTGGGAGGCCTTCGACGAGAAGACCCTGGCCCAGTACTTCACCACCCTCGACTTCCGCTTCGGCGCCCCGCAGCTGGAGGCGGTCGCCGAGTTCGCCCGCCGCGTGGGGCCGACGACGGGGTTCCCGGCGGACGTGCGGGTGGAGCTGCTGCAGCCGTGACCCGCTGACGGCCGCCCCGCGCGGCCGGTCCGGGCCCCCGACCCGGGCCGGCCACCACCCTGCCGGGTGGCAACGGCGTACCGGTGCGACGGGGGAGGGACGGCGCCATGCGGCCGCCCGGCACGGACGAACCCACGGTCGTGGGGCCCTGCCGGCGGCGCGGCCGGCTCGGACCGGCCCTCCGGCACCCCGCCCGCCGCCCGCCTCGGGACCCGGGAGGGACAGGCCGCCTCGCGCGAGAGCGTCACCACCCCGCTCGGCGCGTTCCGCGTCACCCTCAAGGACGCGGAGGCCGGCCAACGCGTCGGCACCCCGCGGCACACGGGCATCGTCGGCGGGATCCGCGACGACGCCCTCACCCTGAAGGAGATCACCGCCCAGCGGACCGTCACGACCTCCGTGGGCGCCGGGACCGACCGGGACGTCTGCGACCGGGCCCGCCGCACCGTCCTCCTCACCCCGGCCGGCGACGGCCCGGTCCACGAGTCGGACAGCGGGGAGCCGGGGCCGCCGAGGGCCCGGCTCCCGAAGAGCGAGCAGCCGGCCCCCGGTCCGCGCGGGCGCCTCGCTCAGCCCGGGACGACGACCGTCCGCAGCTCGCCGTCCCCGAGGTGCAGCATGCCCTTGCCCGGCGCGACCTGCCCGCCGACCATCCCCCGGGACAGCCGGACGCCGATGAGGTCGCCGCTGGACGACTCCTGCGGGGAGAGCAGGATGCCCCGCCGCGCCTTCTTCGCGTCGACCTGCCAGCCGGAGAAGCCGCTGCACACGTCCTCCTCGTCACCGGCGATGACGAGGGCGAGCCCGCGTTCGGCGCCGCGCGAGACCAGCTTCTTCAACTGGCTCCCGGCATCGCAGTCCTCGAGGATCTCGCCGTCGTCGACCAGCACGGCGACCGGCTCCTCCGGGGACGCCTCGTCGACCAGCTCCTCGAACTCGTCCTCGTCGATGTCGTCGCCCGTGAAGACCTTCAGCACGCCCTCCGCGCCGTCCAGCTGCCGCAGCGGCGACTGGCGCGGGGCGGCGATCACCAGCCGCGTCCCCTGCGCGAGGAACGACTGGGCGAAGTTCATCAGCACCGTGGAACGGCCCGACTTGGCCGGACCCGCGATCACGAACGCCGGCACCCCGTCGGCGAGATCGGGCCCGAAGCCGACGATCTCGTCGCCGCCGATGCCGGCCAGACCGAACAGCTTCGACCGCGACGCCTCCGGGTCGCGCAGCTCCCACGCCTCGGGGAAGGAGATCCGGCTCGGCAGGCTGTCCACCCGGAACGGCCGCCGCGTGCGCGGCACTTCGGCGTCCCGCGCGGCCGCCGCCTCGCCGATCGCGGTCAGCGCAGCCGCCTGCCCCTGACCCGTGGTGTCCTCGGCGAGCAGCGCGAACTGCGTCTCCGTACCGGACTCGTTGCGGAAGGCACGGCCCGGCGGGATCTCCTCCGGCACCTTGCGGGCGGGGATGCCGAGCGAAGAGAAGTCGCTGCGGTCGGCGAGCCGCAGACCGTACTTGTCCTCCGTGAGGCTCGCGATCCGGCCCACCAGCAGCGTCCGGTCACCGGTCAGCACCAGGTGGATGCCGACGCTCGCGCCCTCCCGCATCATCGTCTGCAGCTCGTCGGTGAGCGAACCGTGGTCGATCTCGCCGAGCGTGGGCACCCAGCCCTCCCAGCGGTCCAGCAGCACCACGATGTGCGGCAGCCGCTCGTCCTCGGCGGACGCGGCCCGCTGCTCCCCGATGTCCGCGAAGCCCGCCTCCGCCAACAGGTCCTGGCGGCGCGACAGTTCGCCCTTGAGCCGGTTGACCAGCCGGATCACCCGCTCGGTCTGGTTGCGGCCGACCACCGCGCCGCAGTGCGGCAGCCGGGTCAGCGCGTTGAGCGCGCCGTTGCCGCAGTCGATGCCGTACAGGTGGACGTCGGCCACGGAGTGGGTGCGGGCCAGGGAGCCCGCGATGGTGCGCAGCACCTGCGACCGGCCGCTGCGCGGGGCGCCGCCGATCATCAGGTGGCCGAACGTGGAGAAGTCCACGACGACCGGGCGGCGGGCCTGGTCGGCGGGCAGGTCCTCGACGCCGAACGGCGCCGGCGGCAGCGTGCCCGGCGCGGGCGCGTACGCCGGCACCTCGATGTCGTCCAGCAGCAGCGTCTCGTCCAGGGCGGGCAGCCACGGGCTGTGCTGGGCGGGGATGCCGAGCGCGCGGTTGGCGTCGCGCACCGCGTCGACCAGCACCTTCAGGTCGGTGATCTCCTCGTCCTCGCGCGCCTCGGACTTCGGCTTGGCGAGCGCGGACCGGCCCAGGTCCTCCCAGGTCAGCGGACCCACCCAGGGCGCGAGGGCGGCCGGGTCCGCGGCGCCGGGCCGCCGGCCGCCGACCCGGCCCGACTGGAACGGCACCAGCGAGGCGTGCCCCAGCCGGGCGTAGGCGCGGCCCGGGGTGCTCTTGGCGATGTGCCCGGCCTCGGGCGAGTCGATGACGTCCGTCGACTCGCCGGCGTCCGTCACGCGCAGCGCGATGCGCAGGTTGGTGTTGGCGCGGATCTCGGGGGAGACGACACCGCTCGGCCGCTGGGTGGCGAGCAGCAGGTGGATGCCGAGGGAACGGCCTCGCTGGGCGATGTTCACCAGGCCGGTGACGAAGTCCGGCAGGTCGCGCACCATCGAGGCGAACTCGTCGATGACGATGAGCAGCCGCGGCACCGGCGGGTGCGACGGGTCGCGCCGCACCAGGTCCTGGTAGTCCTCGATGTCCTTGGCGTCGGCGGCGGCCAGGATGTGCTCGCGCCGCTTCAGCTCGGCGCCCAGCGACTCCAGGGCGCGCTCCACGAGATGGGCGTCGAGGTCGGTCACCATGCCGACGGTGTGCGGGAGTTTGACGCAGTCCTTGAACGCGGAGCCGCCCTTGTAGTCCACGAGGACGAACGTCATGTTCTCGGGGGTGTTGGCGACGGCCAGCGCCGCGACGATCGTCTGCAGCAGCTCCGACTTGCCCGAACCGGTCGTACCGGCGATGAGGCCGTGCGGACCGTCCTTGCGCATGTCGATGCCGAACGGCCCGTCGTACGACTCGCCGATCACCGCGAGCGTCGACTGCCCGCCCGTCCGCCACCGCGCCGCGATCGCGTCACTCGTCGGCGGCTCCAGCTGCAGCACGTCCAGCAGCCGGCTGGACCCGGGCAGCGCCGAGTCCTCGGTCTCCCCGCTGATGTCCCGCAGCGGCGACAGGGCACGGGCCAGCCGCAGGCACCAGGCGGGCGAGACGAAGTCCGGCCGTACGTCCGCGATGCGCTCGGCGCCGGCCTCCTCGACGCGCAGCCGCAGCTTGTCGGGCGCCTGCTGGGCACGGCCCGGCTCGGGGGCGTCGCTGTGCCAGGCATGGAAGGAGGGGAAGCCGCCCGCGACGGCCGGCTGGGCCGCGCGGTCGGCCCGCTGCCGCTCGCGCTCCTCGGGGCGCGGCTCGGCGACGACGAACGCCTGGCACTCGCCGGGCAGGAACCGCTCCTCGGCGTCCAGACAGATCGCGTACATCGACACCGAAGGGCCCTCGCGCAGCAGCCGCACCACGCCGGGCAGCGACCGCAGCCGCCGCGAGCCGTCCCAGACGACCACGATGTCGGGGTCGCTGAACGTCGTGCCCTGGGAACGGTTCTGCTCGGCGGCCTTCCTGCGGGCGTCGAGGATCTGCGTCAGCTCGCCGATCCGGGCGCCGACCGTCTCGGCGTCGGTGCCTATGAGGACGTTCACGTCCTGGCCGCCGGAGGGGCGGGCGTGCGGCAGCCAGCGCACCCAGTCCCAGGACTCCTGCGCGGAGTTCTCGCTCAGCACGTAGAACTGCACGTCCATCGGGCTGTGCAGCGCGGCGGTCTGGCCGACGGCCCACCGCCCCAGCGCGCGCGCCGAGTCGCCGGGACCCGCGACGCCGATGACGCCGAGTCCGCGCAGGTCCAGCGCGACCGGGGCGTCCTCGATCTTCCAGGTCACCTGGCGCCGGTGGTCGTCCTGCTCCGGGTCGTCCAGCACCACCTCGGACGGCAGCCGCCCGGTGCCGAACCGCAGCAGCAGATGGTCGCGGTCGGTGCGGCGCCGCTCCCACAACCGGGTGCGCGGCCCCGTGCCCAGGGACAGCACCGTCGCCGGGTCGGGGATGGCGTGCCGCCGGTCGTCGCGCTCCGCGACCAGCGCGTCCTGGGCGTCCTTCTCGATCCGGGCCTTCTGCTCCTCGTACTCCTTGACCTGCTTCGCGTGGGACTTGCGGCCGTGCTTCTTGTCGTTGAAGTAGTTGGCGAAGAGCAGAACGGGGCTGAGCGCCGCCATGATCAGGTAGTACCAGCGCTGGAAGATCGCCACCATGACGACCGACCCGACCAGCGGCGTCAGCGCCATGATCCAGGGCAGGGGCCGGGCCTCGTAGTCGCGGGGCTTGGAGGGCAGCCGGAAACTGGTCTGCCGCTGGGGCGGACGGAGCCGGGGCGGCCGGTTGTAGTCGAGCCCGATGCCGTCGTCGGACCACTTCAGGGCGGCGTTGGGAGGGGAGTAACGGGCCAGCTCGAGCAGGGTGTTGCCGACGGCGATCTGCCCCCCGAGCGGCCAGTCGAACCGCCCGCCACGCTGGGCGGCGGCGCTTTCGGCGCCGTCCTTCTTCTTCTTTTTCTTCTTCTTCTTCTTCTTCCGGCGCTTCTTCTCGGAGCCGTTGTCGGCGTCGTCACCACTCTCGCCGCGGCGCTTCTCCTCGTCGCGCCGCTCCTGGACGTCGACGATGGGCTCGCCGTCGAGGGTGACGCCGGCGTGCTCGCCGTGCACGACGACCTGACAGGTCCCGTCGGTGGCGACGGAGAGGGTCAGCGCGCGGGCCTCGACCTCGGGGTCGTCGACACGGACGTACGAGGCGTTGCCGCTGCCGATGTCGTAGCGGCCGACGCCGAGCCGGTGCACGAAGCCGGCCGCGGGCCCGCCGACGACGCGCAGCTCCACGAGTCCGGTGGGCTCACCGGGCAGGCATCCGGAGGGGTCCTGGAGGGACACCACGGCGCCGTCGCGCAGGGGGGAGCCGACGACGGTCGCGGAGGGGTCGACGGCGTACCCGTCGACGTACACCATCGGCGTGGTCCCGGCGGGCGCCTGCCCCTGGTGCCCGTGTCCGATGGGGACGACCCGGGCGCCGGCGTGCCCGACCTGTGCGGCCAGTTCGCGTGCGATGTCGCCCACGGTCGACTCGGGATCGGCATCGAGGACGACATCGGCGGAGTTCCCGCCGTACGGATCGACGACGGTCAGAGTCAGGCGCACGCTCGTCCTCCCCAGGCCCTGCGGCCGCTTCCACCCCGCGGCGCACAGTCCCGCCGACGATATCGGCTCGGACCGCTCGGAAGGCAGCCGGGGAGCGTGCCGCATTCCCGGCAGCAACGGCGTCCACCGGTTGTGACCGCTGCCTTCACAAGGTGGGGATGTGGCAGCGCAGTTCACCGCCGTAAGCTGCTGCCGCAAGAGCGGACGGACACACCGGTGGACCTGGGCGGCCCCTGAGCCGCAGGGGGCGCGACGGCAGGCCGGCAGGTCCGCGAACAAGGGAGCCACGGGGGTTGGCCCTGCGGCGTTGCGAAGGGAAGCGGCTTCATGGCCAAAGACCTTGACATCACATATCAGGACATGCGGGAAGCTGCCAAGCATGTCGTGAAGGAGAAGGAAAAGCTCCAGGAGAAGCTGGACGGCCTCCGCAAGTACATCAACAACCTCGTCAACTCGGGCTACGTCACCAAGAGCTCCTCGAAGGCCTTCGACGAGAACTTCGACGAGTTCACCAACGGCGCGAAGACCACGCTGGACGGCCTGGACGGCATGGGCGACTACCTCACCATGGCGGCCGACAAGTTCGAGCAGATCGACGACGAGCTGGCGAAGGCGGCGCGGAAGTAACCTCCGGCCGCTGGGCGGAGTTACATCGGCGGTGGGGCGGGTGAGCAAGGGTTCCCCGTCCCACCGGTCCGTGCCGTGACACCACCCAGTGGGGGACATGTTGTCGGATCAGAGTGCCGACATCGGACGCATCAAGCGGAGTTCCAAGTCCCGGGCGCGACGTCGATCACGCTGGCGGGTGCGACGCAACAGCGGTGAGTGACATCCGTACGTGCGGGACCGTCGTTCCGACCGACCGGGTTCCCCTGCCACTGGAACCGTCGGACGACGTGAAGAGCTGGGCGAAGAGCACCGCGGTGGCGCTGTGTGAACGGGGCCGGGCAGCGGGCCACGAGTCGGACCGGAGGACACTGTGGCGAGATTTCCGCGAACGAGCACGGAGGGCCGAAGGTCACACGCACGGAACTGCGGGTTGGTGCGGCCATACGCATCCGCCAGACCTGGCGATGAGCGGAGCCTCGGGCACGGCTCCAGGGGGCCTGTTGAAGACTGTCACGTACGGGGTTCTGCCGACCGGTTCGCATGCCGTGGTGTTGCTGTTGGCGACCTGGTCGGTGCCCGGACTGACCGAGGAGATGTAAAAGGCCGTGGACGGCATCGCGCCGACGTTCGCGGACGCTGAAGATCTGCTTGACCAGTGCCGCGTGCTGAACCTTGCACTCGGTGAAGATGCTCCGCTCAAGGCAGTGGACTGGGCACGGATGCTCCTGGCAGCAGAGATTGTCTTTGTCAGCGCCCTTGCTGGCTCGGGCGTCGATGCTGGCAGCGCTTTGTGCCTGCATCTGGGATGTCCTCTCCTTATCGGGACGATGCCACAGAGAGAAAGCTCATCCGGATCTCGTGAATCGCCCAATGACCTACATCAGGGAATGAAGATGGCGAGTGAGCGCGCCAGTTCTTCCAGGTCAGCAGCAGCGTGCATGACTCTGGCAACGTCTTCGGTGGCTGTCCAAACAACTACGTCCGCCTCGTGTTCAGTGACTTGCCATGCATATCGAACACACGCCAGTAGATGCGACGAATCTTTCTGGGTGACATACCGAAACGTCGTCATGCCTTCGCCCAGGTGTTCGGAGTGGAAAGTCTTCACCACAGGTGGCTCAACGGCATTCGGGTCGTCTGCCTCGGTGAGAGCGCGCAGGGTGGAGTTGCGCGGTTCTCTCGCCGGGCCGATTGCTGCGCAAACCGGGAGCGGGACATCTGTTGGGTGGTCAAAATGTAGAAACAGCCAATGGTCCGACCCAGGAGGGCATAGGGATTCGGCGCAACGAGACAGAGTTTCGCCTACGAACTCCACGCCGTTACGGCCAGGATCGAGCTCTCGTTCCGACCACAGGTCTTCGGCCTGTTCCAAGCACCAGGATCTGATGTCATCCCATTCCTCGAAGGGGGCTGAGGGTCCTGACCGCGGGGGGACGATTACCCAGGAATAGGAGTCGACGTATTCGATGTCGATGATTGGCCAGAAAATACCGCTCATTCGAACCTCCAACGAAAGGTTGCCATAACTGCATCGAACCATTCGACGAGAACCTCTGCCAGTTCATCTCTCGGGTTCCCTCCTCCGACCGTCGAGAAGGCGGCCACAAACCACCGGGCAGGGTTTCCGGGAACGGATGCGATGTACTCGACCCGGCGTGAGGCGACCCCTACGCCGTGGTTGGGATCTGCCTCCGCCACGAACTCTCGCCGGACGGCGACTGACCCGTCGACCTCTCCAGAACTGAGATCAGCGTTCGACCCCTCCCGAGACAGCAACTGCACCACCAGGTCGGTGGGATCCGCAAACGATGCTCCCGGTTCGCGCTCCGGTAGGGTAGTTTCCGTCACAAGGATTGACGCGCCAAGGTTGAATTTTTGATCACCCACAGGCTTCACGGGAACGTATAGGTCGAGTCCGTTTTTCTGCTGAGCCTGAGCGACAGAGCTTCGAAAGCGTGCCGATATTTCCCTCTTGTAGGGTCCGACCTTGTCCGGGGGAAGATGTTCCGGGATGCGTGAAAACAAGCCCTTCAGGATGCTTCCGACAGCTTCTTCCGTGCCCTGCCGCAGGGGTACTTGAGCCCACTGGGAAGGCAGCAAAAGGCGATAACCTGTCGCGGGCTTACTGCTCTCATCCGCCGCCGCGGTCTGCTCAGCGTCCATGCGCGGACTCCCTATGATTGAGATAGTGAACTCCTGACAGCCCACCCAGGCTTGCGACCACCCCTAGCCAAAGTATCCATTCACCTTGCAACAGGGCGGACGCCAGTGCGTAGAGGAGGTAGAACGCCAGCGCGCTCCTGAGGAACATCCGCTCATTGGACAGTGTCGCCCAGTCGGCCGGACGCCGCGCCAGCCAAAGGAGAATCACCGGTGTGGCAGTGACCACCAACCATTCCCAGGTAGGCATGGGAAGCAATTCCTCGCCGAAGATGTCCTCGGTGAAGGGGCCGGCCAGCACTCGGAAAACGGCCAGGAGGAAGACCACCTTCACTCCCGCGACGCAGTAGGAGAGAAGAGGAACTTTCTGGTCATCTGCTTTGGTCTGACGAGGTTCCGTCATCGATCGGACTCCTTCACCACTGGGACCCTACGGGTGCGGTCATGCGATCCTTCATTCTGCTGTAACCATCATCAGTCATGGAGTCCGCTCCCTTGTCCCCCACGTCCAATACAGTGGAAACCGTCCATGAGCCCCGGACCACGTCTGCGTGGCGTTGAGCTTGGCTAGCGTTGGAGGCGAGTTCGGAGCTGCTCGGGTACGTGTCACGCCACTTGTTGATATCTTTGATCTGTTTGGCAAGGTTCTCATCCCCGATGGATCTCGCCTTGTCGCTCGCGGTAACCTGCGGCATTTCGGCATCGCGCACTTCGTCGGCGGCACGCTTCCCAGCAGCGCGGTTCTTGGCCTCTAGGCGCAGCCGTCTGGCTCGGGCGGTCTCGCGGTTTCTCCGTGACGTACCACCGCCGCGCTTTCTCTCTGCCTTGGCTGCAGTCTTCCGAGCCCCTGCGTTGGCCTGCGCGGCCTGCGCGGTAGATTTTTCTTTGGCAAGACCTGCTGCCGCCTTGCGCGAGTTTTGCTGCAAGGTCTTGATGGCCTTCGCCGCTTTCATTCCGTTACGCGCCAATTTCAGTGCACCGAGGTCCATCACCACATCGAACCAAGACCCGTTTCCGGTGACAGCCTGCGCGATGTGGATAGCCGCTACAACGGCCGTGAGGGCAAGTGCAATCACACCCAAGGCTGGGAAGAATATGGCCACGGCTCCGACAATGGTTGCGGCCCAACTGGCCCAGTTAGCGATGTCTCCTAGCCAGTCTGCGTCAGCCACCCAGCCCTTGACGTTGTTCCACCAGCTGTCCTTCATGTCGTCATCGATGGACGACCTAATTTCGCGGGCGAAGTGGCCGGAGCGCTCCTCGTAACTTCCCTCTGCCGAGTTGAGGCGTTTACGGGCCTCCTCTAGGTCTTCCTTGGCCTGTTTGAGGACCGGATCTTCGTTCGAACCGTTCTTCTCCTCCTCCTTCTTGTGATCATCGGATAAATGATCGTCGCTCTTGGAGCGGCTTTCGATGGTCCGCTGGGCTTCCTGTGCGTCACGGAGTGCCTTGTCCGCCCTCTTCTGAAAATCCTCCAGCTCGTCAGCCCAGTGGGAGAGGTACCCCTTCACCTCGCGATATCGATCTTCTGCTAGATCGAGTTTGCGCCCCAGCCCGCGGGCGCTTTCGGCTAGTTCGTCAGCATATTTGCCTTTCAGGTTGTCGGCATCCGCCATGGCGGTGAGCGCCTCCGCCTGAGTGCGCAAATACTCGGCGATCTTCTTCATGTGCTTGACCTGTTCGCGGATCTCAGTCGGATCGCCAGGTACTGGGTCGCTTTCGCGTAGTGGATGCCAGTCCGTAGGCCTTGCCATATTGGCCCCTCAGGGAAGGTGTGACGTATGCAGATTAATTTGTTACTTCTTTTTCTTGCCAGCCTTGGTCAACTCGTCCTCTAGTCCCTGGAAGGCGTCGCGTGTCGCTTCAACCATTTTTCCGACGTTCTCCAGAGACTCAAGTAGACGCTTTCTGTTGTCGTCCCAATTTTCAATGAAGTCCGTCATGGCGCTCTTGAGTTCAGTGGCCCCGACTGCAGAAGTGATCTCACCTTTCCACTCGCCGAGATCGCTGAATTCCTTTTGAATTTCCTTGAGTTGCTTTGCCGACTTCTTCAAAAGTGCAAGGTCGACAGTCAAGTCGGACATATAAGGCATCCAGGTTGTCGAGGTGAGTGTCGGAGCTACGTAAAGACGTAGGGTGGTCGGTCAAACTGCAGGCAGGTTCATTCTGCAGGTCAACGGTTGACTGCTTGGATCTCCTGAACGGTGACTGCCTGATCGTTGCCGAAGGTGCCGTCGGGTAGGTCGCCGCCTGTGCCGCCGGTTCCCGCCCAAGTGATCTTCCAGGTGATCGTCGCCCGCAATTTGAAGGTGCTGTCGCCGGATGACCGTAGATATCTGAGACCACAGGGCGGTGTCCGGTCGGCCTTACCCTTGGCGTATGGCTCTCCGATGGAGCCGTCGCCGTTGATCCGGCACTCCCCGGAGGAGGGGTAGAGCTCGGCATCTTCTGTGCCTGGGGCCAGTTTGAGGGAGACCGGCTCGGCCGTGGTGGTTGCCTGGATGTCGAGACCGGGTGTGTTAAGCGAAGCAGTGACTGACACGGGTTGGAACTCACCCTTGTCCAGCCAAGCCCATGTGGGGAGGTTGACCTTGGTCACAGCCTCGGGAGCGAGCGTCACCTCGGTTCCGGGGACTTTGATCTGTTCATACGCCAGGCCCGCAAGGGTTTCAGGAGTGATGGCGTTCTTGACGTCCGGCGTACCGCCGTTTTCGGCCCAGAAGGGAAGCGTTGAATTGCAGGCGGTACGCTCGAGAATGGGAGCGTTCGGGTTTTCGACTGGGCCCCACCACATTCCCTCGCCCTGCTTGTCGAGGTTGTAGTTCTTGTACTTTCCGTCCTTATACATCTGGCGGAACTCGTACGATCCCTTTCTCGCGTGAGGAGCCTGTTGGGGGTCGTTGGAGACCTTCTTGTAGCCGGCCTCAGTCTCCTTGGCGAACTGTTTTGCGGTCCACTTGGGCGCGAGCCAGCATGCCGGGGGTGACCAGGAGGCACCTGCGACCGTCACGGACCCGACGTGGGGGCCGGAGCCGTTCTTCGAGGTGTCGTACGAGATAGCTGTGGCCCTGGCGTAGAGGTTGTCGCCCTCGAGGCCGGCGCCGGTGTCCGTGCCCTTGTCGACGGGGCCGCCGGCGAACGCACTGTGGGAGGCTGTCAGGAGGAGGGTGGTCGCGAGGCCAACTGTGCACACGCTGCGGAGGGCTACGCTTTGCACTGCGTGGCCTCCTTCTGAACCTCGATGGTTTCAGCGGTCCACAGGCCCTTGGCCTCCTTGGATGCCTGCATGACGATTTCGAAGAAGTAGTAGTCCTTGTCGCTGGGCTCAGTCTTGAGGACCTTCTGGGTCTTGACCTCTTTGCCGTAGAACTTCGAGTCGTCGTTGCAGAAGGAAACCGAGGCGCGGCTACCGTCACCCGCCATCTCCACCTTGGCCCGCGTATAGCGCTGGACACCGGTGATGGTCCAGCCGCCGTCGACGTACTGTTGGATCTGCTTCTTCGCATACGCCTGAGCGCTGCCGCCGGGTGTGGAGTAGAACTTGTACGCCGAGTGCTCTGCGTCTTGTTGGACGATGCCGTAGTTGATGGCACGCACGAAGTTCTCCGCGTCATGGAGCGCCGCTGCCTGTTTGGCGTCGGACGGCTCGGCGCGATCGAACACCATCCTGAAGTCCGAGGGGAAGGTCAGCTTCGGGCGCTTGATGTCCGAAACGTTCTTTGATGCGGTGGGCGACGTCGACGGCGCGGTGCCACCGCTGTCGGCACCCGCGATCTTGTCGCTGTCATTTGAGCTGTCCTCCCCGCCGCTGCAGGCCGTCAGCAGCAGGGCTGCTGTTGCCGCAAGCGCGACAGCAACGGGCAAAGATCGGCGCTTCACAGTGACTCCCCGTGAGACAGAAGTGCAGTCGAGAGCAGAGACGGTATCGGTGCCGTTTCCGGTTTCGCCAGGGCGAAGAGGCCCGCGAAGGGGGCGATCACGGCACGTGGGGCTGAACGGGAGTGATCGGAAATATCTTCGAAGCATGCAGGTCACGTCAGTTGAATCGTTCCTCGGAAACCGCACTGTGTGCCACGCCACCCAACGGCCCCGCTGCTCGGTCCTCGATGCCAGTGCGAAGAGCGCCAGAAGTGCGCTGGGCTGGGTGTACCAGAGCGGTGTGTCACCTCAGCTTCGCGGTCTGCGTCCTCGCAGTTGCTGACAACGTCACCCGCGCGGACGAACTGGGCGTGGCGCGTACGGGACACGCTGTGGGGTGACGTCGTCGGCGTTAAGCCGATCGTCTCCTGCTGCGGCGACGACGTGGGGGGAACGTGAGCGTGGTGGCTACCTGTCGGACCCTGGGGTTCGGGGGTCAAGGCCCGTGCGATGACTGCCTCCTGCTCGCTCAGTGGCAGTTGAGTCGTCTCAGGCACCTGCGGCGTACAGGCCAACCTGTCGGCGGCCAACGCCGACGAAGACTCGTGCAGGGCGACCTCGTCATCGTGTTCCTGAAGTGAGGAGCCCCTCACCTCGGCGCAGGCGACCATCAGCCGGGTCGGCCGCTCGGACGGCGCGACGACGCCCATGGCCGCGGCGGAACGGTTCACCAAAGGGCTCCTCAAAGCCTCTTAAGAGTTTCAGTCGTCGAGCAGCGCCCGCAGCTGAGGCGAAAGATCCGAAGTCTCCACTCCCGCCGCCCGGGCCGCCACAACTGCTCGGGCGTACGCCTCCGCCTCCGGCCGCAGGCCCGCCTTCCGGCTTCCCTGGCGGTGCCCGCGACCCAGACGACGACGGCGAGGGGTACGAGCGCCAGCGCGGCGAGACCGAGGGGTTCGCCCGAACTGATCGCCACCGCGGCGCCGATCCCGCCGGCGAACAGCAGCAGCCAGCCCACCTCATCGTGCCAGCCGCCCTGGTCGGGGACGCGTTCGTACTCCGACACCGCGGCCGGTTTCGGCGGAGGCGACACCTTCGAAAGTGTGCCGGTGCCTTCGGCGGACCGTTCCGCCGGTGCGTACCTCGTTATCGGCGCGGCGCCCTTGCCGCCTCCGTCCTCCCGGCGTCCCTCCAGCCACGCGGGCACATGGGCCGGTTCGATGCCGTAGGCCCGGGCGAGGCCCAGCACCTCGCGGTAGCCCGCCAGTTCCTTGTGCGTCAAAGCACGCTTCCAGCGGAGGCGGGCCAGCGTGAGGCATGCGACGGCCAGGACCAGCAGCGGACCCGCGGGGGCGTAGGCGAGCAGTGGCTTGCCGGCCGTCGCGGGGGCGGTGTGGCCGATGAACGGCCAGAGCATGCCCGCCGCCAGAGCGAGACCGCCGATCCATCCGGCGGGCCCGCGGGATGCCCGGTCGACGGCACGCCGGTGCCGCGCGAGCAGTTCGCTCACCGCCTCGTCGTCCGTGTAGTCGACCCCGGTACGCGCGCCGACGGCACAGACCCCCTCCAACAGGCGTGAGTCCGCCGTAAACGCGGCGCCGCCGAGCGGCGGTGTCACCGTTCGTGCTTCCGTCACCGTGGATTCCCCCGCATGCTTGCTCGTCGCGTGCTCGGTGACATCCCTCGATGCCGGGATCGGCGTCATGCCCGTCGCCCTGGGCGACCGAACGGTCACCGATCCGGGGCACGATGATGGCACGCGCCTCCGATGCCCTCGTGAGCGGTTGGTGAGGAAGGCGTGTGTGGCGGGTGAGAGGGTGGCCGCGAAAAACGGCCAGAAGCGGGAGTTGAAGCTTCGCGCCCGCACAGCGGAAGTGTTGTCCCGCGGCCGATCCCAACTGGGTTGTTGAAGCATGAAATTGCAGATGAGTAACGGTGAGCGGGCCGAGGCGGGTGAGGATGTACTTGTCTTGAGGGCCGTATGCCCGGCTGATACGGTGCGATGGCTTGACACTCACGTACGCGTTGGCTATCTGCCCGGATCGGGGTGGGTGCGTCCCGCACGTCCCGCATGTCTGCGCGCGAGCGGACGCTGGTGAAGTGTCCGCTTTTCAAAGGAACTTGGCAGACATCATCTTGGGTGTACGGGGAGCGGCTGCGTGAAGATCCAGGAGCGTACGGGGGCGGGCGCGGGTCGTTCCGCGGCTCCGGCCGGGCCGTCGGTCGGTGAGCGGCTTCCCACTCCGCCCCGCGAGCGCAAGCCGGCGCTCGCCGCGCTGGCCGTGCTACTGATCCTGGTGGGCGCGCTGGGCGCCACCATGCTCGTGCTGCAGGCCGGCGACCGGATCGAGGTCGTCAAGATCACCGAGGAGATCCCGGCCGGACAGGCGGTCAACGACAGCAACACCACGTCGGTGATGGTCGCCGAGGACCCGGGCATCAACTACGTGAAGTGGTCCCAGCTCGACGCCCTGAAGAAGCTGAAGGCCGTCACCACCATCCCCGGCGGCGTGGTCGCCGTCGGCGAGATGTTCGGTCAGGAGGCCAAGGTGCCCGAGGGCAAGGCCCTCGTCGGGGTGTCCCTGAAGGAGGGACAGTACCCGGCCGGGCTGAAGTCGGGCGCCACGGTCGCCGTGTACCGGGTCGGCGGGGCCGCGCGGTCCGGGTCGGACGGCGACGGTGAGGGCGGCTCCTCCGGCTCCACCGGCGGCGGTGACTCCGTGATCGTGGAGAAGGCGGTCGTCAACTACGTCCAGGACGCGGGGGACGACGACATCGTCGGCAGCACCAACCGGCCCGTGACGCTGCTGGTCGACGACGCGCAGGCCGCGGCGCTCACCCAGGCCGCCTCCAACGGCGAGGTGGCGCTCGTCCTCGTCCCTGGCAACTAGAAGGCGGCACCCGACCCATGGCCCTCATCGCCCTCGCCGCCGACAAGGGTTCCCCCGGCGTCACCACCGCGGCCGTCGCCCTCGCGGCGGTCTGGCCGCGCCGCGTGCTGCTCGCCGAGACCGACCCGGCGGGCGGTGACCTCGTGTACCGCAGTGCCGCCGCGCACGGCGGCCCGCTCAATCCCAACACCGGCATGCTGTCCATCGCCGCCACCGCGCGGCGCGGCCTCGTGCCCGATCAGCTCTGGGACCACGTGCAGCCGTTGAGCGGCGGACTCGAGGTCCTCGTCGGTCTGGGCATCGCCGAGCAGGCGGCCGGCCTGGCCGGACTGTGGCCCACGCTCGGCCACGCCTTCGCCGCCCTCGCCGACTCGCCCAACGCGCCCGCCGACGTCATCGCCGACTGCGGCCGCATCAGCGGTGACACCCCGGCCGCCGAGCTGTTCCCGCACGCCTCCCTCGTGCTGCTGATCTCGCGCACCGAGCCCGAGTCGCTGGCCCGGGTGCGGGACCGGGCGGCGGCGCTGGCCGGCAAGCTGCACGGCGGCCCGCGCGGCGCCGCCACCCTGAACAGCCCGGTCATCGGGGTCGTCCTGGTCGCCGACCCGGGCAACGCCGCCAAGCTGGCGGGCCAGGTCAACGACATGCTCGTGCACGCCCGGACCGGCGCCCGCGTGGTCGGCACCCTCGCCGACGACCCGGCCGGCGCCGAGCAGCTCGCCGGGCGCCGCCGCGGCCGGCTGGACAAGTCGCTGCTGATCCGCTCGGCGCGCAAGGTCACGGCCGACGTGTACCAGCAGTACGGCGCCGCGTGGGCCGCCCAGACCCAGGCCCAGCAGGCGCACGCCGCTCCGCCGCCCCAGGGTCGCGGAGCCGGGCGATGACCGCTGTCGACCACTCCCTGGTCAAGCGGTTCCGTCAGGAGGCCGGTGACCGGATCGCGGAGCAGCGCCGCCTCGACCAGGTCAACGGCGTCACGCCGATGTCCAGCGAGGACGAGCGGCAGTACGCCCGTGCCGTCATAGCCCAGATCCTCGAGGAGCACGCCCGCTCCGAGATCAACGCGGGCCGTACGCCGCTGGACGCGGAGACCGAGGAGCAGTACGCGGCCGCGGTGCACGCGGCGCTGTTCGGGGTGGGCCGGCTCCAGCCGCTGCTCGACGACCCCGAGGTCGAGAACATCGACATCAACGGCTGTGACCAGGTGTTCGTCGGCTACTCCGACGGGCGCGAGGTGCGCGGCGAGCCGGTCGCCGAGACCGACGAGGAGCTCATCGAGCTGATCCAGGTGCTGGGCGCCTACTCGGGTCTGTCGTCCCGGCCCTTCGACTCCGCCAACCCGCAGCTCGACCTGCGGCTGCCGGACGGTTCGCGTCTGTCGGCCGTCATGGACGTGGCCCGCCGGCCCGCGCTGTCCATCCGCCGGGCCCGCATGGGCAAGGTGTTCATCTCCGACCTGGTGGGCAACGGCACGCTGACGCCGGAGCTCGGGCACTTCCTGGCCTGCGCGGTCCGCGCCCGCAAGAACATCATGATCGCGGGCGCCACCAACGCCGGCAAGACCACGCTGCTGCGCGCCCTCGCCAACGAGATCCCCCCGCACGAGCGTCTGATCACCGTGGAACGCGCGCTGGAGCTCGGCCTGGACACGTTCCCCGATCTGCACCCCAACGTGGTGGCGTTCGAGGAGCGGCTGCCCAACTCCGAAGGGCAGGGCGCCATTTCGATGGCGGAGCTGGTGCGCCGGTCGCTGCGCATGAACCCCTCCCGGGTCATCGTCGGTGAGGTGCTCGGCGACGAGATCGTGACCATGCTGAACGCGATGTCCCAGGGCAACGACGGTTCGCTGTCCACGATCCACGCCAACAGCTCCAGCGAGGTGTTCAACCGCATCTCCACCTACGCCCTCCAGGCCACCGAGCGGCTGCCCATCGAGGCCAGCCAGATGCTCATCGCCGGCGCGGTGAACTTCGTCGTCTTCATCCAGCGGCGCAACGGCTACCAGAGCGGCGGCCGCCTCCAGCGCATGGTCACCTCGGTGCGCGAGGTCAACGGCGTGGACGGGCGCGTGCTGTCCAGCGAGGTCTTCGCCGAGACGCCCGACGGCCGGGTGGTCCCGCACGCCCCCATAGCCTGCCTGGAGGATCTGATGGCCCACGGCTACCGGCCCAGCGGAACGTGGGGGTGAGCCGATGACGCCCGAGCACGTGACCGCATCCGTGAGCACCCCTTTGACCGCATCCGTGACCACGCCCCTGACCGCCCCCGTGCCCGCCACCGCCGACCTGGCCGCGCTCGGCTCGGTCGGCACCATGGGCGGACTGTTCTCCACCACCGTGCTGTACGCGCTCGGCTGCGGTGTCGCCGTCGGCGGCGGTCTCGCGCTGCTCCTCGTCGCCGTACGCGGTCTGCCCGCGAAGCCCGAGCACGAGAAGCAGAAGGCGAGCGAGCGGGCGGGCGAGCTGATGCGGTTCGCCGGGCGGCGCGGTTCGCTGGCCGTGCTCGTCGGCCTCGCCGTGCTGCTGATGACCCGCTGGGCCGTCGCCGGTGTCGCCTCCGCCGTCCTCGTCTTCTTCTGGGACCGCCTCTTCGGCGGCGCCTCCGAGGAGCGGGCCGCGATGCGCCGCGTGGAGGCGCTCGCCTCGTGGACGGAGTCGCTGCGCGACACCATCGCCGGCGCGGTCGGTCTGGAGCAGGCCATCCCGGCGTCCGCGCGGGCCGCCGCGCCCGTGCTGCGCCCCCACCTCGACGCGCTGGTCGACCGGCTGCGCGCCCGCACCCCGCTGCCCGAGGCGCTGCAGCAGCTCGCCGACGAGATCGACGACGCCTCCGCCGACATCATCGTCGCCGCCCTCATCCTCAACGCCCGCCTGCGCGGCCCCGGTCTGCGGCAGGTGCTCGGCGCGCTCGCCAAGTCGGCGCGCGAGGAGGTCGACATGCGGCAGCGCGTGATGGCGCAGCGCGCGTCCACGCGCCGCTCGGTGCAGATCGTGGTCGCCGTGTCGATCGCGTTCGTGCTCGGACTGTCCATCTTCAACCGGGACTTCGTGGAGCCGTACGGCACGGCCGTCGGCCAGGTCGTCCTCGCCTGCGTGTGCGGGCTGTTCGCGCTCGGCTTCTGGTGGCTGCGCAAGCTGTCCACCATCGAGACGCCCGAACGCTTCCTGGTGCGCGACGAGTCGTCGGTGCGCCTGGTGCGTCCCCGCACCCCGGGCGCCGCGCCCGCGCAGCAGTCGCCGTTCCAGCCGGAGGAGGGGGTGCGCCGGTGAACGACGGACTGACGATGCCGGTGGTCGTCGGCGCGGTCGTCGGACTGGGCGTCTACGTCCTGGTCCGCGCGCTGATGCCCGCCAAGCGCAGCGCCCTCTCCCAGGTCGCCCGGATCGACGCGATGCGGGCCCGCGGCACGGCGTACGAGTCGGCACGGCCCACGGACACGGATTCCGGCCGCTTCGCCGCGCTGCGCGCCCAGGTGGGCGAGAAGGTCGCCGAGGTCTACCGGCAGCAGGGCTGGGAGCAGCGGTCGCTGCGCGCCGACCTCGCCGTGCTGGAGCGCAGCTGGGAGAAGTTCCTGGCGACCAAGGTGCTGCTGGCGGTGGCGGGACTGTTCTTCGGGCCGTTCCTGTTCGCCATCGTCTGGCAGCTCGGCTTCGGCAGCAGCCCGGTGATCCCGGTGTGGCTGGCGCTGCTGTGCGCGGTGCTGTTCTTCGTGCTGCCCGACCTGGAGGTGCGCCGGGACGCCGCCGAGAAGCGGCGCGACCTGCGCCGGGTGATCGGCGCGTACCTGGACCTGGTGTCGATGAGCCTGGCCGGCGGCCGGGGTCTGCCGGAGGCGCTGATGGCGGCGGCCGAGGTGTCCGACGGCTGGGCCACGCAGCGGATCCGCAACGCCCTCGCCGACGCCCGGATCACCGGTGTCAGCCAGTGGCAGGCGCTGGGGCAGCTCGGCGAGGAGCTGGGCGTGGAGGAGCTCAAGGACCTCTCCGCCTCGCTGGCGCTGGTCGCGGACGACGGCGCGAAGGTGCGGGAGTCCCTCGCCTCGCGCGCCGAGACCATGCGCCACCGCGAACTCGCCGAGATCGAGGGCAGCGCGGGTGAGAAGTCCCAGTCGATGCTCGTGGCGCAGCTGCTGCTGTGCGCGGGGTTCCTGGTGTTCCTGATCTTTCCGGCGGCGATGCGGGTGTTCCAGGTGTGAGAGACCGGACGAGTGCGCCACGAACCGCGGACCGCGCGCCGTACGTCAGAGCTTCCGTGAACCGAATTCGAGAGGACAACGCGTCATGAACGGACGTACCTTCCACACCGGCGTCCCCGCCGTCGACTTCCTGGTCACCTTCCTGCGGGCCCGTGTCGAGCGGGCGCGCTCCGGCGAGCTGGACCGCGGCGCCTCCGCGGTCGAGTGGGTCATCATCTCGGCCGTCGTCGTGGCGATCGTGGGCGTGGTGGCCGCGATCATCAACGCCGCGCTCAGCGAGGGCGCCAACAAGGTCGGCGACTGCATCAAGGGCGCGGACGCGGGCAAGACCTGCTGACCGCACGTACCTTCTCGACGTCCACGGGGATGCCGGTGCGCGTACGCGGCTGGGTACGCCGACGGGTGGAGGCCGCCTCCGCCCGCGGCGATTCCGGCATGACCGCGATCGAGTTCGTGTTCCTCACGCCCGTCCTGTTCTTCATGATCTTCGCGACGGTGCAGTTCGCGCTGTACTTCTTCGCGGATCATGTCGCCCAGGCGGCGGCGCAGGCGGGCGCGCGCAAGGCGCGGGCCACGGCGGACGCCGAGCCGGGCGCCTGGCGGGGCGAGGCACGGGACGTGGTGGACAGCTACATCCGGCAGCTGGGCCCGCAGTTGGTCATCGCCCCGGACGTGAAGATGCTCCAGCCGGAGCAGAACACGGTCGGCGTGGAGATCACGGCCCGTATCCCGACGGTGTTCCCGGGCCTGGACCTGACGGTGCACGCGCAGTCGGTGGGGCCGGTGGAGCGGTTCGTGCAGGAGGGGGAGAACTGATGCGCCGTTCCGTCTCCGTTCTCGGCGGACGGTGGCGAGCGGGGCGGCAGGACACCGCCGACCGGGGTCTGTCCACCGTCGAGGTCGTCATTCTCGCCCCCGTGATGATCCTGTTCATCCTCGTCCTGGTGGCGTTCGGCCAACTGGTCGACGGTCGCGGCGCGTTGGACGGTGCGGCGCGGGACGCGGCCCGTGCGGGGTCGATCCAGAAGGACCACACCACGGCGATGGCCGAGGCGCGTGCGGCGGCGGAGGCGAACCTTCAGGACATCTGCTCGGGCCCGGTGACCGTCGTCCAGACCAGCCAGGGCTTCGAGCCGGACACCCTGTTCAGCGTCCGGGTGAGCTGCGAGGTGCGCGGTCTCGCCATGCTGGGCCTGGACATCCCGACGACGCTGACCGCGAGCTTCAGCTCGCCGCTCGACCCGTACCGGAGGACGGCGTGACGGCACGTGTATCCGAGGGCGGCGTCCCGGGCCTGCGCGCACGTGTCCGCGCCCGGTGCGCGGACCGCGCCGGGCGGCTGGACGACCGCGGTTCGGGCGCCGGGGCGGTGATCGTCTTCGCGCTGGTGTTCCTGTCGTTGGCGGCGTTCGTCATCGACGGCGGCATGTCGATCTCCAAGCGGGAGCGCGCGGCGGACATCGCGGAACAGGCGGCCCGCTACGCCGCCCAGGACATCGACCGCGAGGCCCTCTACGACAACGAGGGCGGCCCCGCCCCCATCAACTACGAGAACTGCGACGCCCGGGTGAAGGCCTTCGCCCGCGAGATGGACATGTCCGGCCCGGACATCGCCGCCACCCACTGCGTGACGGCGACGGTCGACGCGGTCGAGGTCGAGGTCCAGCTCACGTACTCGCCCGTGTTCACGGGGATGTTCTACGGCGGCGACGTGGTGGTGCGCGGTCAGGCGATCGCGGAGAACGAGGTCGGCTGACGCCGTGCCCCGGGCTGTTCGACGCCATCGCCTCCTCGCTGACCCGGACGCGGCCGTCACCCTGATGGTGTCCTGGACCGAACCGGTCCTCGACGAACCCCTGGAGGCCATCGTGGACGGCATCGCGCGCACGCTGAGGCTCTGACCGTCCGGTCTTCCGGCCGTCCGGCCGAAGGATTCGGTGAATCGGCACAGGGTTCACGGGTGCGCCTCAGGGCGTTCACGGCAGCCGCCGGATTCCCTCGGCGGGGCTGCGGTGAAGTGGATTCCGCTCCGCCCGGCGTGAAGAAACCGCGACCTTTTCCCGGCGTTCCCGTCACACCTGTGACGTGCGGGGCGCGCGGGGGCGGACCGCCGTCCGGACGCCGCTGGCCGCCCGTGTCCCCGCATGTTGTGACCGAGTGGTGCTGTTCGTCGCGGACCGGTGATTTCCCGTTCCGGTGTTCCGGTGTTCCGGCGTTCCGTGACGGAAATCGGCGAACATGCCGCGACGCATGTCCGATACGAAGGGAAACGCGCCCCATGCATCTCGCACCCAGGGTGGAAACCGCCGAACTCTCCGACGCCGACCTGGACCTCGTCTCCGGCGGCCAGGCGGGCGGCTGCGCCGGCCTCGACCTCGGCGTCCACGCGGAGGCGGGCGCCCTCGGTGTCCACGCCGAGTCCGGGAACCTCGCCCTCACCGCCGGCGCGGGCGTCTCGCTCTCCGCGCAGGGCGTCTCGGCGGACGGCCACCTGCACGCGTCGCTGTACTGAGCCGGCGACGCGGGCCCGGGGCCGGGAAGGTCACTTCTCGGCCCCGGCCCCCTTGCCCGGGCGCTTGTCCTCGACCTTCATCTTCTCGTTGACCTGCTTGGTGAGTTCGTTCTCGAGCTTGTTGAACTCGCGGACCACCGCGTCGGACATGTCGGCGAGCGCGTCGAGCTGCTGCGTGATGTCCTCGCGCCCGTCCTCCCAGTTCGACTCGAAGTCGGCGAGCGCGTCGTTCACCGTGCTGTCGCCGATGTCGTCCTTGTACGAGTCGAAGAGCTTCTTCGTGTGGTTCATCCGCTTCTTGACCGACCGCAGCCGGCGCCCGTAGTCCTCCAGGTCGGACAGCGGAAGCGCGAGATCGGACGTGCCCTCACCCATGTGATTCCCCCTCGGCCGGCGACTGACTGCGCACCCTACGCAGGGTACGGCCGCCACCGGGCCGGTGGTCCAGGGCGCCCGGCGCCGGAACCGTCCGCCTTCAGGGCCCCGACGAACGCCCGGGGCGGCCCCCGTGCCCGGGACGGCAGCCGGGGCACGTACGCGTGGTGCGACCTTGTCACTCCTTGATCCGGGACTTCGTGTGACGGGCCGCCCCGGCGGCCGGGTGGGACCGGTACGCCGGGTCGTCCGGGGCCCGTTGCGTGATGCCGTGGTCCAGCGCCCGCGGGGAGTTCGTCGCGTGCGCGGGCGGCCGCCGCGTGGTCCGGGGCCGGCGGCTCGTCGGCTTCGGAGCCGACGGACGGTGTCGCGGGGCCGCCGCCCGGCGGGGACGGGCCGCACCCTTCGACTGCGGCCCTCCGAGTCAATAAGATCCCCGTAGCCCCGATGACCCCTTCCTCCCACCCCTCAGGACACCCGCCATGCCGCGACGCCGCAGTCCCAGCCCGTCCAGCTCGACGGCTCCGAGGAACCGCACGCCGCAGCCGGTCCGGGTGCGGCAGCGGACGTTCGGGGACTTCGTGAAGGCGTTCCTCGCGTTCGTGGCGCTGGCGGTGCTGCTCGTCGGGGTGCCGGTGGCGCTGGCGATGAGGGCGGGCTGGCCGTTCCCGGAGACGTTCGAGCCGATGGAGTGGCTCAGGCAGGACATCTCCGTCTCGACCTTCCTCTCCATCCTGACGTTCGTCGTCTGGCTCGCCTGGGCGCAGTTCACCGCCTGTGTGCTGGTGGAGATGAAGGCCGCGCTGTCGGGGGTCGGGGTGCCGGGGCGGGTGCCCGGCGCCGGGCCCAGCCAGCTGCTCGCCCGTCAGCTCGTCGCCGCGCTGCTGCTGGTCGGCGCGACCGCCGCCAGCTTCACGCCGTCGCTCGCGCAGCTCGGGCAGACCCTCGACGACAACCAGCGGCCCACCGTGGCCGCCGCCCAGCAGACGCCGGGTCTCTTCGCCCAGCACCAGGAGCAGGCGGCCGGCGCCGCCGCAGCGGTCGCCGAGCAGGCCTCGCACACCGAGGCGGCCCCCGCCGCCAAGCAGCAGGGCGACACGAAGTTCTACCGGATCCAGCCGCCGGAGGGGCGTCACCACGACTCCCTGTGGGAGATCGCCGAGCGGCACCTCGGTGACGGCCGCCGTTACAAGGAGATCTTCGAGCTCAACAAGGACCGGGTGCAGCCCGACGGTTCGCGGCTGTCCGAGGCCAGCCTGATCCGGCCCGGCTGGATCATGGAGATGCCCGGCGACGCGCGCGGCGGCGACCTCGTGGAGATGCCGGACGACGCCCCCGAGGTGTCGCCGGAGGTGCGGCAGCAGATCAGCGACTACGCGAAGACCGGTGACGGCGCGGCCGGCGGCGGCGACCAGGCGCGGGGCGGCGGGGGCAGCGGCAGTGGCGGCGGGACCGCCCACGTGAACGTGCCCGAGCAGCGGCCCGCGCCCGTCCCCGGGACCGGTCACGCCGACCTCCGGCGCCCCGCCCCGGAGCAGGCCGCCACGCCCGCCCGGGACTCCTCGTCCTTCGGGCTGCCCGAGGCCCTGCTGGCCGCTCCCCTGCTGGCCGCCGGTCTGCTCGGGGCGCTCGGCCACCGGCGCCGTCAGGCGCTGTGGCAGTCGGCGTTCGCCGGCGTCGGCGGGCGGCGCGGCATGGAGCCGCCGACGCCCGCCGGCGACGCCCTCGACGTGCAGGACGCGCTGCTGGTCGGCGCCGATCCCGAGGGCGTACGGCTGCTGGACCGGTCGCTGCGCGGGCTGGCCGCGTCGCTGGCCGCCGAGTCCCGTCCGCTGCCCACGGTCTACGCGGCCTGGCTCAGCAACGGCGACCTGCACCTCCAGCTCGCCCAGCCGTCCGGCAAGCCGCCGTCCCCGTGGCGGCTCGGGCAGGACCAGACGTTCTGGATGCTGGCCCGCGCCGACGCCGAGCAGTACGAGGACGCCGACACCGCCGCGCCCTACCCGGGCCTGGTCAGCCTCGGCACCATGGACGACTCCCGGCTGCTGCTCAACCTGGAGTCCGTCCCCGGCATCGTCTCGCTGAGCGGCCGTGAGGAGGACCGGGCGGCGGTGTTCGCCTCCGTCGCCGCCGAACTGGCCACCAACGGCTGGTCGGACCGGATGACCATCACCCTCGTCGGGTTCGGCGAGGACCTCACCGCCCTCGCGCCCAGCCGGCTGCGCCACCTCGACGGCGTCGAGGCGCTGATCGAGACGATGGAGGCGGAGACCCGGCAGCGGCGCGGCGCGCTCGGAGCCGCGGGCCACGACTCCGTGCTCACCGGCCGCACCGGCCCGGCCCGGCACACCCGTTGGGCCCCGCACCTGGTGCTGCTGGCCGCCGAGCCGTCCCCCGAGGACGCCCTGACGCTCGCCGAGCTCGCCGCCGACGCGAGCCGCCTCGGCATCGGCTACCTCGTCGGCACCGGCAGCGGCGATCTGCCGGGCGCCGCCTGGGAGATGGAGATCACCGGCGCGGGCAGGCTGCTCGCCCCGCTGCTCGGCCTGGAACTCGACGCCCAGCTGCTGCCCGCCGCCCAACGGCGCGCGGTCGTCGAGCTGTTCACCGACACCGACCCGGAGCGCGGCCCCGACGGGCCGGGCGCCACACCGCCGTTCCTCGTCGACATCAGCGAGCAGGGCCGGCCCGCCGTGTACGCGCGCCTGGTCGGGCCGTACGAGATCATCGGCCTCGAGACGCCGGACGGCGAGCGCAGCGCGCTGCTGCACGAGGCGCTGGCGCTGCTGCTCCTGCACCGCGAGGGCGTGCACCCGCGGGTGCTGTCCTCCGCGCTGTGGCCGCGCGGCGTCACCGACGACGTGCGCGAGGCGCTGATCGACCGGCTGCGGGACTGGCTCGGCACCGACCCCGACGGTGCCCCGCGGCTGCGCACCGACGACACCGGCCGGCTCACCCTCGCCAAGTCCGTGGTGTCCGACCTGGACGTGCTGCGCTCGCTGTACCACGAGGCGACGCAGGGCAAGGGCGTCGACAGCCGGGCGGTGCGCGGGCGGCTGCTCACCGACGCGCTGGTGCTGGTGCGCGGGCCGCTGCTGGCGGACCGGCCCGAGGGCCGCTACCGCTGGCTCACCCACGAGATCGTCGACGCGCAGCTCCCGCTGCTCGTCGCGGACACCGGTCTCGCGCTCGCCGCGTTCCACATGGAGAAGGACCGCGCGGAGAAGGCCATCGAGGCGCTGAACGCCGCGCTGCGCACCGCCCCGGCCGACGAGCGGCTGTGGAACGAACTGCTGCGCGCCACCCACGCCCTGGACGACCCCGGGCGGCTCACCGCCCTGGCGTCCGACCTGGTGGCCCGCAGCGGGGCCCGCGGGCTGCCGCCGCGCACCGAGGCGCTGCTCGACGAGCTGCTGCCGGCGTGGCGCGACGCGGTCGCGGCGGCGGGCTGAGCGGCCGGACGGGATGACCGACGCACCGGAGGCCGTGCTGATCGCCGTCGCCGCGCTGTGGGGCGGGGCGGCCGGTGCGCTGCTGCCCCGCGCCGCCCACCGGTTCTCCGTCCCCGCCGGGGAGGAGTGGCGCACGGCGTGCCCGCAGGGGCACCCGCTGGCGGGCTGGCTCGGCCCGGCCCGCTGCCGGGCGTGCGCGTCAGGCCCGTACGGGAAGGGCGCCGCCGTCCTCGTGACGGTCACCGCGCTGGTCTGCGCGGCCCTCGCCGCCGCCACCGGGACCCGGCCGGAGCTGGCGGTGTGGCTGCTGCTGGCGCCCGCGGGCGTGCTGCTCGCGACGGTCGACCTCCGGGTGCAGCGGCTGCCCGACCCGCTCACCCTGCCGTTCGCCGCGACGGCCCTGGTGCTGCTGGGCCTGACCGCGCTGGTCCCCGAGCACGCGGGGGAGTGGAGCACCGCCCTGCTGGGCGCGCTCGCGCTCGGCGCCGGCTACTTCGTGCTGTTCCTGGTCAACCCGGCCGGCATGGGCTTCGGCGACGTGAAGCTGGCGCTCGGCGCGGGCGCGGTCCTCGGCTGGTACGGCTGGCCCACCGTGCTGCTCGGCACCCTCGCCGGGTTCCTGTGCGGGGCGCTGTACGGGGGCGCGCTCGTGGTCGCCCGGAAGGCGGGGCGCAAGACGTCGATCCCGTTCGGTCCGTTCCTGATCGGCGGGGCCTTCGCGGGGCTGCTGATCGGTGCGTACGCGGCCTGACGCCGGCGCGCGGGGACGGCTGACGTACGCTGATTCCGTCCGTCCACACCCCTGAGAAAGGGACACCGGTGACCGAGAAGGCCGACCTTCAGCCCGTCCTCGACCGTGCCGCCGCCGGTGGGCGGATCACCCCCGAAGAGGCCCTGGTCCTCTACCGGGACGCCCCGCTGCACGCGCTGGGCGCCGCCGCCGACGCGGCCCGCCGGCGCCGGTACGCGGGCACCGAGCACATCGCCACGTACATCATCGAGCGGAACATCAACTACACGAACGTGTGCGTCACGGCGTGCAGGTTCTGCGCGTTCTACGCGGCCCCCAAGGACACCGCCAAGGGCTGGACCCGCGACCTCGACGACATCCTGCGCCGCTGCGCGGAGACGGTCGAGCTGGGCGGCACGCAGATCATGTTCCAGGGCGGCCACCACCCGGACTACGGCGTCGAGTACTACGAGAAGCACTTCGCGGCCATCAAGAAGGAGTTCCCGCAGCTCGTCATCCACAGCCTGGGGGCGAGCGAGGTCGAGCACATGGCGCGGATCTCCAAGGTGAGCGTCGAGGAGGCGATCCAGCGGATCCACGCGGCCGGGCTGGACTCCTTCGCCGGCGCCGGCGCCGAACTGCTGCCGGAGCGCCCGCGCAAGGCCATCGCCCCGCTGAAGGAGTCCGGCGAGCGCTGGCTGGAGATCATGGAGATCGCCCACAACCTGGGCGTGGAGTCCACCTCCACCATGCTGATGGGCACCGGCGAGACCAACGCCGAGCGGATCGAGCACCTGCGGATGATCCGGGACGTGCAGGACCGCACGGGCGGCTTCCGCGCGTTCATCCCGTACACCTACCAGCCGGAGAACAACCACCTGAAGGGCCGCACGCAGGCCACCCTCTTCGAGTACCTGCGGATGATCGCCATCGCCCGGATCTTCCTGGACAACGTGGCGCACATCCAGGGCTCGTGGCTGACCACCGGCAAGGAGGTCGGCCAGCTCTCCCTGCACTACGGCGCGGACGACCTGGGCTCGATCATGCTCGAGGAGAACGTGGTCTCCTCCGCCGGCGCCAAGCACCGCTCCAACCGGCTGGAGATCATCGACCTGATCCGCAAGGCGGACCGGGTCCCGGCGCAGCGCTCCACGACGTACGAGCACCTCGTCGTGCACGACGACCCGGCGAACGACCCGGTCGACGACCGCGTGGTCTCGCACATCTCGTCCACCGCCATCGAGGGCGGCACGGCCCACCCGGAGCTGAAGCTCCTGCCCGCCAACTGACGTCCGCGTGCTGACCCTTCACGTCGCCGAGGCCTCGCCCGACACGGCCGTGCTGGTCGACGGCGCGCACATCGCCGCCGTCGGCCCGTACGAGGACCTGGCCGCCGCCCGCCCGGACGCCCGGCTGCGGCGGTGGCCCGGCATCCTGACGCCCGGACTGCTCAACCCGTACGGTCCGGAGCTGCTGGAGCAGGCCTACCACCCCGACCCGCGCGAGGCGGACCGGCTCGGCACCGAGCCGCTGTTCGGGCTGCGGGCGCGGGCCCTCCTCGCCTCCGCGCCGTCCGCGCGGGGCGCCAGCGCCCGGCGCGGGGTGCAGCGCCTGCTGGCGCACGGCACGGTCGCCGTCGCCGGTGAGATCCGCGGCCGCGAGGCCCTGGACGCCGTGCGCCGGGCCGGACTCGCCCTGGCGGGGCGTCCGCCCGCGCTGCCCGGGCCCCCGGCGCTCTCCCCGGTGCCGCTCGTGCTGCTGCCGGCCCTCACCGCCGGGAGCCCCGCGCGGTTCGCGGTGTTCGACGTGCCCGACCGCGACGGACTGGTCCGGCAGGGCGCGTCCACCTGCGTGGCCACCGTGGTCGGCGGGCGCCTGGTCCACCGCCGGCGCTGAGACCGCTCGCGCCCGTACCGGTACGCCGCCGCGGGCGGGCGGAGGCGCGGCTGCAAGAATGGGCCCGTGACCCGCGCATCCCTGGACAAGCAGCCGCACGAAGTCGCCTCGATGTTCGACGACGTCGCGGAACGGTACGACCTGACCAACGACGTGCTGTCCCTCGGACAGGACCGGCGCTGGCGCAAGGAGGTCGCGAAGGCGGTCGGCGCGCGGCCCGCGCAGAAGGTCCTGGACCTGGCGGCCGGCACCGGGACCTCCTCCATGCCCTTCGCCCGCACCGGCGCCTACGTCGTGCCCTGCGACTTCTCCCAGGGCATGCTCCGGGTCGGCAAGCGGAACAACGCCTGGCTGCCGTACACGGCCGGCGACGCGACCCGGCTGCCGTTCAAGGACGACGTGTTCGACGCCGTCACCATCTCCTTCGGCCTGCGCAACGTGCAGGAGACCGACGCCGCGCTGCGCGAGATGCACCGGGTGACCCGGCCCGGCGGACGCATCGTCATCTGCGAGTTCTCGCACCCGACCTGGACGCCGTTCCGCACCGTCTACACCGAGTACCTGATGCGCGCCCTGCCGCCGGTCGCCCGCGCGGTGTCGTCCAACCCGGACGCGTACGTCTACCTCGCCGAGTCCATCCGCGCCTGGCCCGACCAGCCCGCGCTGGCCGAACGGCTGCGGGGCGCCGGCTGGTCCAAGGTGGCCTGGCGGAACCTCACCGGCGGTGTGGTGGCCCTGCACCGGGGCTTCAAGGAGAGCTGAGCACCACGACGGGCGCCCCGGCGCCCGGCTCCTCCAGCTCGCGCCGAGGCCCGCCCGGCGGCGGCAGCGGAGCGCGCGGCACGCGCACCCCTCCGCCGCCCTCGCCCTCGTCCTCGTCGAAGTCCAGCCACACGTGCACCACGGAGTGGCGGGGCACGGGGGTGCCGGGCTGCGGGTACTGGCGGACCACGTGGTCCACGACGGCGTGCGGGAAGTCCGGACGGCCGGGCGCGTCGACGGACAGGCCCCGCGCGCGGGCCGACTCGCGCGCGTCGACGGCCATCAGCCCGACCAGGCGCGGCACGCGCACGTCGCCGGTCCCGTGTCCCTCGGCTGTCCTGCGCATGGACGTCACCCCCAGCGGTACCGGCAGAGTAGGCCGGGGGCGCGTCCGACGGAAGCACTCCGTGAGGATCCGTGACGGATTATTACGCGGAGTAGCCGGTCGCGGGGGTCGTCAGAGGCCGAGGCGGTAGCAGTGGCACTCCTCCCGCGTGGTGGGGAGGGTGAGCGTCTCGGCGAGACGCATGCCCAGCCGCCGGGTCACCGCGATCGAGCGGGTGTTGCGGGCCTTCACCATCGCCACCACGCCCGTCAGACCCGCCGCGCGCACCCGGTCCAGCGTCTGCAGGGCCGCCGCCGTGACGTAGCCCTTGCCCCAGTGCTCGCGGGCGAGCCGCCAGCCGATCTCGACCTCGCCGGTGGGACCCCACTCACGCTCCCAGGGCTGGGCGCCGGTGAAGCCGATGACCTGCCCGTTCTCGTCGAGGACGCTCCACAGGCAGAAGCCCAGCTCGGCGTCGTGCCGGCGCTGGCGGGCGGTGAGTTCCTCGTAGACCGACAGCTCCGCCGGCCGGCCGCCGTGGAACTCCATGACGTCGGGGTGGGCGAAGATGCGGTGCCAGGTGACGGCGTCCTCGTCGGTGGGAACCCGCAGCCGTACGGCGGGGAGTGCTCGGTTCACGGGGCAGCCCTTCAGCCGGGTGATCACGTCCGCTGAATAGACTGCCTGTGTCCAGTGCCGGTCGGCACGAAGATTCCGAACTCTGGGGAGATCCCGCCGTGACCGAGCCCCTCTCCGACAACACCGCCGACGTGATCGTCGTGGGCGCGGGGCCAGCCGGCTCCACCACCGCCTACCACCTGGCCCGGTCCGGCCTCGACGTGCTCCTGCTGGAGAAGACCGAGTTCCCGCGTGAGAAGGTGTGCGGCGACGGCCTCACCCCGCGCGCCGTGAAGCAGCTCGTGGCCATGGGCGTCGACATCTCCGAGGAGGCCGGCTGGCTGCGCAACAAGGGCCTGCGCATCATCGGCGGCGGCGTCCGCCTCCAGCTGGACTGGCCGGATCTCGCCTCCTTCCCGGACTACGGACTCGTGCGCAAGCGCGACGACTTCGACGAGCAGCTCGCCCGGCAGGCGCAGAAGGCGGGTGCCCGGCTGTACGAGCGCTGCAACGTCGGCGCGCCGGTCGTCGACGACCGCACCGGCCGCATCACCGGCGTCAGGGCCAAGCTCGGCGAGGACAAGCGGGAGGTCACCTTCCACGCCCCGCTGGTGGTGGCCGCCGACGGCAACTCCACCCGGCTGTCCCTCGCGATGGGGCTGCACCGGCGCGAGGACCGCCCGATGGGCGTGGCCGTGCGGACGTACTTCACCTCGCCCCGCCACGACGACGACTACCTGGAGTCCTGGCTGGAGCTGTGGGACCGGCGCGGCCCGCAGGACCGGCTGCTGCCCGGTTACGGCTGGATCTTCGGCATGGGCGACGGCACCAGCAACGTCGGCCTCGGCGTGCTCAACACCTCCGACTCCTTCAAGGAGCTGGACTGGCGCGAGGTCCTCAAGGCCTGGTGCGCGTCCATGCCGGAGGACTGGGGCTACACCCCGGACAACATGACCGGCCCGATCCGCGGCGCCGCCCTCCCCATGGCCTTCAACCGCCAGCCGCACTACACGCGCGGGCTGCTGCTGGTCGGCGACGCGGGCGGCCTGGTGAACCCGTTCAACGGCGAGGGCATCGCCTACGCGATGGAGTCCGGGCAGATCGCCGCCGACGTCATCGTCCAGGCGCACGCGCGCTCCACCCCGGCCCAGCGGGAGATCGCCCTCCAGCGCTACCCGCGCGTCCTGAAGGACACCTACGGCGGCTACTACACGCTCGGCCGCGCCTTCGTGAAGCTCATCGGCAACCCGAAGATCATGCAGATCGCCGCCCAGCGCGGCCTCACGCACCCCATGCTGATGAAGTTCACGCTGAAGCTTCTCGCCAACCTGACCGACCCCACGGGCGGCGACGCGATGGACCGCATCATCAACGGCCTGAGCAAGGTGGCGCCGAAGGCGTGAACCACCGGGCGGGTGACCGGAGCCGGCGGGCATGTCCGGCATCTCCGGGCGCGGTGTCCGATCGTGATCGTCGTGTGACGCATCCGTGAGCAACTGATCGGCTCCGGGCGGTGTCGAACGGGACGTGACCCAGCCGGGCACGTTCCGTTCGACGAAGTTCGACGAAAGAGCCTTTCATGACACAGCAGGCGAGACGGCTGCGCGCGCGGCTCGCGGCGCTGGGAGCGGTGGGGGCCACGGCGCTGGCCGCCGCAGGGGTCCAGGGCACGGCCCACGCGGCCGACGCCCCCCTTCCGGTGGTGATCACGGGCGAGGACCGGGTGGACCTGTCCCTCCACTCGGACAACGGCGATCCCACCGAGCCGCAGGTCGACCTGCGGCTCGACGTCCCGGGCAAGGAGTTCGAGGGCGACGGCGACATCCCGCCGGTGCACCTCGGGGACTACACGATCCGCATCGACGCCCGCGGGCTGGAGGGCGTCGCGCGGGCCGACCTGCCCTGCGAGGCCGACGGCCCGGTCGCGGTCTGCACGGGCTACGACCTGTACGCGGGGACGACGTACAACCGGGTCGGCGGCATCCGGCTCGACCTCGCCGACGACAGCGAGTCCGGGGACACCGGCAGCATCGTCGTCACCGGCGAGGGCGAGGGGCTGGACTTCACGCCGCTCACCATCGACGTGCGCGTCGGCGGCCCCGAGCTGCTCAACCGCGCACTCCCCCTGCCCGAGGACCTGAAGGCCGGCGGCACCTTCGAGCCGCCGCTGGGCGTGATGAACGTCGGCGGGCTGCCGTCCGAGGGCGCGGTGCTGCGGCTGTACGGCTCGCGCGGACTGTCCTTCCCGGACGACCACGGCAACTGCTCGTCGGCCGAGGTGAACACCGGCCCGCTGCTGCGGCAGCACACCGAGGTGCTCTGCACCTTCCCGGACACCCTCGACGCGGGGGCGGCGTACGCCCTGTCCCGGCCGGTGCGGGTGAAGGCCGCGGACTTCGCGCTGCACGACATCTTCTCCTACTCGTTCCGGCCTCTGGCGCCGGGCGAGGAGAAGACGCTGCACCAGGGCGAGGGGCGCCGGCGGGGCAGCGGACCGGACCTGACGCTGCGGCGGGCGGCCGGGGACGCCGACCCCGCGCAGTACGCCCGGTACGCCGAGCTGGACCTCCCGACGACCAACACCTACGACCTGGAGCTCACCGGCGCCTCGGCGTCCGGCGCGGCCGGGGACACGGTCACGGCGGAGATCGGGATCCGCAACAACGGGCCGGCCTGGATCAGCGCGCTGCGCTCCGGCGGCGAGCCGTTCTCCTTCACGGTGGTCGCGCCCGAGGGATCGACCGTCACCTCGGCGCCGAAGCAGTGCCGGACCGTCACCGTCGACGGCAGCGAGCCCGGTCACCGCTGCTCGGTGGCCACCCCGATGCTGGAGGACGCGCGGGTGACCTTCCCGTTCGAGCTGCGCGTCGACCGGGTCGTGGAGGGCGCCAAGGGCCGGGTGGCGCTGCCCGACTGGGACAACCCCTTCGACTCCGACCCGTCGAACGACGTCGCGTGGATCGTGCTGAACGCCCCCGGCGTGCCGGTCGACGACGGCACGGGCGGCTCGGCCGGCGGCCCCTCGGACGCCCCGTCCGCACCCGGCTCCGGTGACGGGGACGGCTCCGGCGACGGCACCGGCACGGACGACTCGGACGGCGCGGACGGCGCGTCCGGCGGCGGTGCGGGCGACGACGCCGACGGCGGTCTGGCGCTCACCGGCGCGCAGGGCGTGGGCCTGCTCGGCGGCGCGGCGCTGCTCGCGCTGGGGCTCGGCGCGGCCCTCGTGGCGCTCCAGCGGCGTCGCGCCCGCGGCGCCGGGGCGGCCGCCTGACCCACGCGTCGCTGTGACGCCCCTGTGGGGGCCGGAGTCCGCCACGGCGGCTTCCCGGCCCCCGTGGCGTTTCCGGGTCCCGTGAGGGCCCGTCACGGGGCGCGGTGAGGGCCGCGGCGGCACCCCGCGCGCTTCCGGCGCGCGCCGCGGCGGGGCGATCGGGGCAATACGGTGATCTCGCCTCCCCAAGGGGCCGGGAGACGCAGGGAGGCCGGGGGAGGCCGGGAGACGCGGAGGGCCGCCGCCTCGTCGAGGCAGCGGCCCTTCCGTCCGTGGGGGCGCGGGTCAGAGCACCCGCACCGCACCCGACGCCGGGTAGCCGGAGAGGTCCTGGATGACGACGCCCTTCGCGGAGTTGGCGGCGTCCAGGTACTGGCCGTTCCCGATGTACACACCCACGTGGTACGCGGAGCCCTTGCCGCCCCAGTACAGGATGTCGCCGGGCTGGATCTGCGACAGCGGGATGTCGGTGCCCACCATCGACTGGTCCTGGGAGACGCGCGGCAGGTCCACACCGACCTGCTTGAACGCGGCCTGCACCAGGCTGGAGCAGTCCCAGGCGTTGGGCCCGGTGGCGCCCATGACGTAGGCGTCGCCCACCTGAGCGTGGAGGAAGGAGAGGACCGTCGCGACGCTGCCGCCGGCCGGCGCGGAAACGGCGGCGGAAGCGGAAGCGGTCGTGGTCTCCGTGGCGAGCGAGGGACGCTCGGCGTCGCGCGCCGCGCGCTCGGCGGCCGCCTGGCGGGCCTTCTCGGCCGCCTTCTCCCTCGCCTCGGCCTTCCTCTTGGCCTCGGCCAGGTCCGCCTTGGCCTGCTTCGCGGCCTCGGCGGCCGCCGCGTCACGCTCGGCCCGCAGCTGGTAGTTGGCGGCCGCCTGCTGGGTGGCGTCCGCGGACTGGGCGACCTGAGCGGCCAGGTCAGCCGTCAGGGTCGGCAGTTCGAGGGTCTGCGTCACCGGCTCGGCGGCGTTGGCCGAGCCGGACGCCCCGGCCACTGCCAGGGTGCTGAGGACGCCACCGGCAACTCCGGCCCGCACTGCGATCGTGGAGGTCGCGGTGCGGCGGGGCTTCCGGTGGCTGCGTATGTGAGCGGTGTGGGACATGGGAACAACCGGTACCAGGGGCTGCTTCATATCTTCAAGAAACGTGGGCTGCGCCACAGTTGTTCAATCCAGCGCCCAAATCCCCCGCACAGCCCTCTCCATTGACGCCACAACGGACATTGCGGGCGGTCGTGACCGGGCCGTGATCACGTACTTTCATCGTTACGCCCGAATTGCTCCCCGCCTACCACTGGTTGGGGTGGTTGGCCAAGCCCCGCTCCTGAGGGCCTCTCAGAAGTGTGACGGAGGTCACGGAACGATCGGAGCTCTCAGGGCGTCCGCCGGTCCTGCGTGCCGCGTCACGGGGGCCGCTTGTCCGGTTCGCGGCTCCTGAGGTGTCCCTCGCGGGGGAAGTGCCCCGATTGTCCGGCCGAGTCGCCGGCCCGTCCGCCGAGCCGGCGGCGGGGCGGGCCCGTCGGCCGGATCCGGCGCTCCGGACTTCGTGAACGCGCGCACACGTCCACATCGCGTTCCGCGACCCCCCGGAGGTGTGAACGCCGCCTCTACCAAGACGGGCCGTCCAACGCCAATTTGCATGCAGAGGAATCGTCTTGATATGGAGACGCTTCCCTCGAGACCCCTCTGAGCTGCACCGAAGGGTCAAGATGTCACCTTTGGTGATCGCGCGGACGCTTGGAGTGTGAAGATCACCGCTCATCCGACTTCATGATCGTTCGTCAGGTGGTGGAGATCACAAAGCTTGTGGAAGACCCCGTGTCGCAGATCACAGACCCACAGGCATAAGATGCGGAGCAGTTGGGCTTGTGACCTGCTTCACATGTTCTCGATCTTCGCCGGGGCGGGCGTGGTTCGAGGGGCGTGCGGGGCGCGAGCGAGCCCGATGCACACCTCCCCCTAGGTCTCGGCTTCGCTCGACCAGGGGGGACCCCCATGCAGTCAGTGCCGACTGAGAGGAGCGAGGAGCGGTGAACGCGTATGCGCCCATCCTCGTACTGGGAGCCCTCGGGGCAGGCTTTGCGATCTTCTCCGTGGTCATGGCCACGCTGATCGGTCCGAAGCGGTACAACCGGGCGAAGCTCGAGGCCTACGAGTGCGGCATCGAGCCGACCCCCACGCCGGCCGGCGGCGGGCGCTTCCCCATCAAGTACTACCTGACGGCGATGCTCTTCATCATCTTCGATATCGAGATCGTCTTCCTCTACCCCTGGGCCGTCACCTTCGACGCCCTGGGGCTTTTCGGGCTCGTGGAGATGCTGCTCTTCGTGCTCACCGTCTTCGTCGCGTACGCGTACGTATGGCGGCGCGGCGGCCTGGAATGGGACTGAGGGGCCACAAGTCATGGGACTCGAAGAAAAGCTGCCGAGCGGATTCCTGCTGACCACCGTCGAGCAGGCCGCGGGCTGGGTGCGCAAGTCGTCCGTCTTCCCCGCCACGTTCGGTCTCGCCTGTTGCGCCATCGAGATGATGACCACCGGCGCGGGCCGCTACGACCTGGCGCGCTTCGGCATGGAGGTCTTCCGCGGCTCGCCGCGGCAGGCGGACCTCATGATCGTCGCCGGGCGGGTCAGCCAGAAGATGGCGCCGGTGCTCCGGCAGGTCTACGACCAGATGCCGAACCCCAAGTGGGTGATCTCCATGGGGGTCTGCGCCTCCTCGGGCGGCATGTTCAACAACTACGCGATCGTCCAGGGCGTCGACCACGTCGTCCCGGTCGACATCTATCTCCCCGGCTGTCCGCCCCGCCCCGAGATGCTGATCGACGCCATCCTCAAGCTCCACCAGAAGATCCAGAGCTCCAAGCTCGGTGTGAACGCCGAGGAGGCGGCCCGCGAGGCGGAGGAGGCGGCGCTCAAGGCCCTGCCCACGATCGAGATGAAGGGGCTGCTGCGATGAGCGACGCGAACGACACCGCGGGCGGTGGTGTGAACCCCGAGAAGGAGCTCTCCGCCGAGAACCTCCCCGGCCAGCGGGGACAGGGCGGCGAGGAGATCCGCGTCCAGCGCGGCATGTTCGGGGCGAACAACGGCGGCGACACCTCCGGTTACGGCGGCCTGGTCCGCTCGGTCCGGCTCCCGGGACCGGCGACCCGCCCCTACGGCGGCTGGTTCGACGAGGTCGCCGACGAACTGGAGGGGGCCCTGGAGGAGCAGGACCTGCTTCCGGAGAACGCCATCGAGAGGACGGTCGTCGACCGCGGCGAGATCACCTTCCACATCGAGCGCGAGCACCTGGTGCGGGTGGCGAAGACCCTGCGCGACGACCCGGCGCTGCGGTTCGAACTGTGCACCGGCGTCAGCGGCGTGCACTACCCCCACGACAAGGGGCGCGAGCTGCACGCCGTCTACCACCTGCGCTCGATCACCCACAACCGGGTGATCCGCCTGGAGGTCAGCGCGCCGGACAGCGACCCGCACATCCCGTCGCTGTTCTCGGTCTATCCCACGAACGACTGGCACGAGCGCGAGACGTACGACTTCTTCGGCATCGTCTTCGACGGTCACCCGGCCCTGACGCGGATCATGATGCCGGACGACTGGCAGGGCCATCCGCAGCGCAAGGACTATCCCCTCGGCGGCATCCCCGTCGAGTACAAGGGCGCCCAGATCCCGGCTCCGGACCAGCGGAGGTCGTACTCGTGAGCACGTCGCACGCAACCCCCCGTGAAACCACCGAGGGCACCGTCTACACCGTCACCGGCGGCGACTGGGACGAGGTCGTCGAGGCCGCGGCCCGGACCGACGACGAACGGATCGTCGTCAACATGGGTCCGCAGCACCCGTCCACCCACGGGGTGCTCCGGCTGATCCTGGAGATCGACGGCGAGACGGTCACCGAGGCCCGCTGCGGCATCGGCTACCTCCACACCGGCATCGAGAAGAACCTCGAGTACCGCACGTGGACCCAGGGCACCACGTTCGTGACGCGCATGGACTACCTGACGCCGTTCTTCAACGAGACGGCGTACTGCCTCGCGGTCGAGAAACTGCTCGGCATCGAGGACCAGGTGCCCGACCGCGCCTCGGTCATCCGGGTGCTCCTGATGGAGCTGAACCGGCTCTCCTCCCACCTGGTGTGCCTCGCCACCGGCGGCATGGAGCTCGGCTCCACCACCATCATGATCTACGGATTCCGGGACCGTGAGCTGATCCTCGACGTCTTCGAGCTGATCACCGGCCTGCGGATGAACCACGCGTTCGTCCGCCCCGGCGGACTGGCCCAGGACCTGCCGCCCGGCGCGGTCGACCAGATCCGCGAGCTCGTCAAGAAGATGCGGAAGAACCTCCCGGAGTACGACAAGCTCGCCACCGGGAACCCCATCTTCAAGGCCCGTCTGCAGGACGTCGGTTACCTGGACCTGGCCGGCTGCATGGCCCTCGGCGTCACCGGCCCCGTCCTGCGCTCCACCGGCCTGCCGCACGACCTGCGCAAGGCGCAGCCGTACTGCGGCTACGAGACGTACGACTTCGACGTCCCCACCGCCGACACCTGCGACTCCTACGGCCGCTTCCTGATCCGGCTGGAGGAGATGCGCCAGTCGCTGCGCATCGTCGAGCAGTGCCTGGACCGGCTGGAGCCGGGACCGGTCATGGTCGCCGACAAGAAGATCGCCTGGCCCGCCCAGCTCGCCCTGGGGCCCGACGGACTGGGCAACTCCCTCGACCACATCAAGCAGATCATGGGCACCTCCATGGAGGCCCTGATCCACCACTTCAAGCTGGTCACCGAGGGCTTCCGCGTCCCGCCCGGGCAGGCGTACACGGCCGTCGAGTCGCCCAAGGGTGAACTCGGGGTGCACGTCGTCTCCGACGGCGGCACCCGCCCCTACCGGGTCCACTTCCGCGACCCGTCCTTCACCAACCTGCAGGCCGTGGCGGCGATGTGCGAGGGCGGCCAGGTCGCCGACGTCATCGTCGCCGTCGCGTCCATCGACCCCGTGATGGGAGGCGTCGACCGGTGACCACCTCTTCTTCCGAGCGGGGCGTCAGCCTGGGCATGCCGGAACTGCCCGCGCCGGCCTACCCGGACGACGTCCGGGCCCGGCTGGAGACCGACGCGCGGGCGATCATCGCCCGTTACCCGGACTCCCGGTCCGCCCTCCTGCCGATGCTGCACCTGGTGCAGTCGGAGGAGGGCCACGTCACGCGCACCGGCATGCGGTTCTGCGCGGAGATGCTGAACCTGACCACGGCCGAGGTGACCGCGGTCGCCACCTTCTACACCATGTACCGGCGCCGCCCGAGCGGCGACTACCAGGTCGGGGTGTGCACCAACACCCTGTGCGCGGTCATGGGCGGCGACGCCATCTTCGAGGAGCTCCAGGAGCACCTGGGCGTCGGCAACGGCGAGACCACCGCCGACGGCAAGGTCACCCTGGAGCACATCGAGTGCAACGCGGCCTGCGACTACGCGCCCGTGGTGATGGTCAACTGGGAGTTCTTCGACAACCAGACCCCCGAGAGCGCCAAGCGCATGGTCGACGACCTGCGCGCCGGCCGCCCGGTCGCGCCCACCCGCGGCGCGCCGCTGTGCACCTTCAAGGAGACCGCCCGCATCCTGGCCGGCTTCCCCGACGAGCGGGAGGGCGCCGTCGAGGCCACCGGCAGCGCGGGTCCCGCCTCCCTGACCGGCCTGAAGCTGGCCAAGGGGGAGACCGCCCCCGCGCGCGTGGTGCACCCCCGTGGCGAGGCGCCGCGCGACGCCCCGCCGCACGAGCCGTCACCGGCCGAGCACCTCAGCTCGCACGACGCGCCCCAGAAGACGTCGGCCTCCGACCCGGCCCACCCGTCACCCACCCCCGCCCGTGCAGGAGAGGCCGCGCCTCGCCCCTCCGATCCGTCGCCCACCACCGCCCGTGACGGAGAGGCCGCGCCTCGCCCCTCCGGACCGTCGGGTCCCGCCGCCGAGGAGGGGGAGTGATGACCTTGGCACCCGAACTGAAGGACACGAGCCCGGAGAAGCTGCTCGCGCCGGTGCTGTCGGCCTTCTGGGACGAGGAGAAGTCCTGGACGCTCGACGTCTACCGCAGGCACGACGGCTACGAGGGCCTGCGCAAGGCGCTCGCCATGTCGCCGGACGACGTCATCGCGTACGTCAAGGACTCCGGACTGCGCGGACGCGGCGGCGCCGGCTTCCCGACGGGCATGAAGTGGCAGTTCATCCCGCAGGGCGACGGCAAGCCGCACTACCTCGTCGTCAACGCCGACGAGTCGGAGCCCGGGACCTGCAAGGACATCCCGCTGCTCTTCGCCAACCCGCACAGCCTCATCGAGGGCATCGTCATCGCCTGCTACGCCATCAGGTCGTCGCACGCCTTCATCTATCTGCGCGGCGAGGTCGTCCCCGTGCTGCGCAGGCTGCACGAGGCCGTGCGCGAGGCGTACGCGGCCGGTTTCCTCGGCAAGGACATCCTGGGCAGCGGACTCGACCTCGAACTCACCGTGCACGCGGGCGCGGGCGCGTACATCTGCGGTGAGGAGACCGCGCTGCTCGACTCCCTCGAGGGCCGCCGCGGCCAGCCCAGGCTGCGTCCGCCCTTCCCCGCCGTCGCGGGCCTCTACGCCTGCCCCACGGTGGTGAACAACGTCGAGTCCATCGCGTCGGTTCCCGCCATCATGAACCGGGGCAAGGACTGGTTCCGCTCGATGGGCAGCGAGAAGTCCCCGGGCTTCACGCTCTACTCCCTCAGCGGCCACGTCGCGAGCCCCGGCCAGTACGAGGCGCCCCTCGGCATCACCCTGCGCCAGCTGCTCGACATGAGCGGCGGGATGCGGCCGGGCCACCGGCTGAAGTTCTGGACGCCGGGCGGCTCCTCCACGCCGATGTTCACCGACGAGCACCTCGACGTCCCCCTCGACTACGAAGGGGTCGGCGCCGCGGGCTCGATGCTCGGCACCAAGGCGCTGCAGTGCTTCGACGAGACCACCTGCGTGGTCCGCGCCGTCACCCGCTGGACCGAGTTCTACGCCCACGAGTCCTGCGGCAAGTGCACCCCCTGCCGCGAGGGCACGTACTGGCTCGTCCAGCTGCTGCGCGACATCGAGGCCGGCAAGGGCCGGATGTCCGACCTCGACAAGCTGAACGACATCGCCGACAACATCAACGGCAAGTCCTTCTGTGCCCTCGGCGACGGCGCCGCCTCGCCGATCTTCTCGTCGCTCAAGTACTTCCGCGAGGAGTACGAGCAGCACATCACGGACCGTCGCTGCCCCTTCGACCCGGCCGCGTCGACGGCCTGGGCCGACCGTACGGAGGTGCACGCATGACTGTGACCACCAACGCTCCCGCCGGAGGGGGAGAGGCGGCGGTCCCGCCCGAGGACCTCGTGACGCTGACCATCGACGGCGCCGAGATCAGCGTGCCCAAGGGCACCCTGGTCATCCGCG
The DNA here is from genome assembly GCF_044763335.1 of Streptomyces sp. NPDC096105. Lineage (NCBI taxonomy): Bacteria > Bacillati > Actinomycetota > Actinomycetes > Kitasatosporales > Streptomycetaceae > Streptomyces > Streptomyces sp. NPDC096105. Next base: position 77,854 of record NZ_JBIWGC010000013.1, on the reverse strand, counting down.
CCGCCGAGCAGCTCGGCATCGAGATCCCCCGGTTCTGCGACCACCCGCTGCTCGCGCCGGCCGGCGCCTGCCGCCAGTGCATCGTGGAGGTCGAGGGCCAGCGCAAGCCCATGGCGTCCTGCACCATCACCTGCACCGACGGGATGGTGGTGAAGACGCAGCTCTCCTCGCCGGTCGCGGAGAAGGCCCAGAAGGGCGTGATGGAGCTGCTGCTCATCAACCACCCGCTGGACTGCCCGGTCTGCGACAAGGGCGGCGAGTGCCCGCTGCAGAACCAGGCGATGTCGCACGGCAACGCCGAGTCCCGCTTCGAGGGCAAGAAGCGCACCTACGAGAAGCCCGTCGCGATCTCCACGCAGGTGCTGCTGGACCGCGAGCGGTGCGTGCTGTGCGCCCGCTGCACCCGGTTCTCGAACCAGATCGCGGGCGACCCGATGATCGAGCTGGTCGAGCGGGGCGCGCTGCAGCAGGTCGGCACCGGCGAGGGCGACCCGTTCGAGTCGTACTTCTCCGGCAACACCATCCAGATCTGCCCGGTCGGCGCGCTCACCTCGGCCGCGTACCGGTTCCGCTCCCGGCCCTTCGACCTCATCTCGTCGCCGTCGGTGTGCGAGCACTGCTCCGGCGGCTGCGCCACCCGCACCGACCACCGGCGCGGCAAGGTCATGCGGCGGCTCGCCGCCGAGGACCCCGAGGTCAACGAGGAGTGGATCTGCGACAAGGGCCGCTTCGCGTTCCGGTACGCGCAGCAGCGGGACCGGCTCGACACCCCGCTGGTGCGCAACGCGGAGGGCGACCTCGAACCGGCGTCCTGGCCGGACGCGCTGCGGATCGCGGCGCAGGGCCTGCTCGCCTCGCGGGGCCGCACCGGGGTGCTGACCGGCGGCCGGCTCACCGTCGAGGACGCGTACGCGTACAGCAAGTTCGCCCGGGTCGCGCTCGCCACCAACGACATCGACTTCCGGGCGCGCGTGCACAGCACCGAGGAGGCCGACTTCCTCGCCGCGCGCGTCGCGGGCCGCGGCCGCGACCTGGACCGCACGGGCGTCACCTACACCTCCCTGGAGAAGGCGCCGGCCGTGCTGCTCGTCGGCTTCGAGTCCGAGGAGGAGGCGCCCGGCGTCTTCCTGCGGCTGCGCAAGGCCCGGCGCGCGCACGGGCAGCGCACCTTCGCCCTGGCCACGCACGCCACGCGCGGCCTGACCAAGGCCGGCGGCACGCTGCTGCCGGCGGCCCCCGGCACCGAGACCGAGTGGCTGGACGCGCTGGCGAGCGGCGTCGGCCTGGAGGGCGACGGCGCCGCGGCCGCCGAGGCGCTGCGCGCCGAGGGCGCGGTGGTCGTCGTCGGCGAGCGGCTGGCCGCCGTACGGGGCGGGCTCACCGCGGCCGTGCGGTTCGCCACCGCGACCGGCGCCCGGCTGGTGTGGATCCCGCGCCGGGCCGGGGAGCGGGGCGCGATCGAGGCGGGCGCGCTGCCGTCGCTGCTGCCGGGCGGCCGCCCGGCGACCGACCCGCGCGCCCGGGAGGAGGTGGCCGCCCTCTGGGGCGTCGCCGAACTCCCGCACCGCTACGGCCGGGACACCGCCCAGATCGTCGAGGCGGCCGCGCGTGGCGACCTGCAGGCGCTGCTCGTGGCGGGCGTGGAGGTCGCCGACCTGCCCGACCCGGCCCGTGCGCGGGCCGCGCTCGCCGAGGCCGGGTTCGTGGTCTCCCTGGAGCTGCGGCCCGGCGAGGTCACCGAGCTCGCCGACGTGGTGCTGCCGGTGGCCGCGGTCGCCGAGAAGGCCGGCACCTTCCTCAACTGGGAGGGCAGGGTGCGGCTGTTCGAGGCGGCGCTCAAGCCCGACCAGATGACCCGGCGGGTCGCGCCCACCGACGCGCGCGTGCTGCAGATGCTCGCCGACGCCATGGACGTGCACCTGGGCCTGCCGGACCTGCGCACGATCCGCTCGGAGATCGACCGGCTCGGCCTGTGGGACGGCCCGCGCGCCGCCGACCCGGCGGAGACCGCGGGCGCCCTGCCCCGGCCGGCCGCCGGCGAGGCGGTGCTGGCCGGCCACCGGCTCCTGCTGGACCTGGGCGTGCTGCAGCAGGGCGACGAGGCGCTGGCCGGCACCCGGCACGCCGCTCTCGCCCGGCTGTCGGCCGCCACGGCCGCCGAGGTCGGCGTCAAGGACGGCGACCCGCTCGCGGTGACCGGTCCCGCCGGGACGCTCGAACTGCCCCTGTCCGTCACCGAGATGCCCGACCGGGTGGTCTGGCTCCCGCTGAACTCCACGGACGGCGGGGTCGCCTCCGGCACCGGGGCGCTCCCCGGCTCCCTCGTCCGCATCGGCCCGGCGACCCTCGCCGGCGAGGCTCCCCAGGAGGTGGAGGCATGAGCCCGTACCTCGCCGCTGAAGACCTCTCGATGTTCGGCCGCGACCCCTGGTGGCTGATCGCCCTCAAGGCGGTGTTCTGCTTCGCCTTCCTGATGGTGACCGTGCTCCTCAGCATCGTCATGGAGCGCAAGGTCGTCGCCTGGATGCAGCTGCGCGTCGGCCCCAACCGGCACGGCCCCTGGGGCATGCTCCAGTCGCTCGCCGACGGCGTGAAGCTGATGCTGAAGGAAGACGTCGTCGTCAAGCGCGCGGACAAGGCGGTGTACGTCCTCGCGCCGATCGTCGCGGCGGTCCCCGCCTTCATGGCGTTCGCGGTGATCCCCTTCGGGCCGGCCGGCAACGAGATCTCGATCTTCGGCCAGCGCACCACGATGCAGCTCACCGACCTGCCGATCGCGGCGCTGTACATCCTCGCGGTCGCCTCCGTCGGCATCTACGGCATCGTCCTGGCGGGCTGGAGCTCCGGCTCCACCTACCCGCTGCTGGGCGGCCTGCGCTCCTGCGCCCAGATGATCTCCTACGAGATCGCCATGGGCGCCGCGTTCGCCTCGGTGTTCCTCTACTCGGGGTCGATGTCGACGTCGACGATCGTCGGGCAGCAGGCCGACCGCTGGTACGTGCTGCTGCTGCCGGTGTCGTTCCTCATCTACATCGTGACGATGGTCGGCGAGGTCAACCGCGCCCCGTTCGACATGCCGGAGTCCGAGGGCGACCTGGTCGGCGGCTTCAACACCGAGTACTCGTCGATCAAGTTCGCGATGTTCATGCTCGCCGAGTACATCAACATGGTGACCGTCTCGGCGGTCGCGGTGACCCTCTTCCTGGGCGGCTGGCGGGCCCCCTGGCCGGTCAGCACCTTCTGGGAGGGCGCCAACCACGGCTGGTGGCCGATGCTCTGGTTCACCGGCAAGCTGCTCACCCTGCTGTTCTGCTTCGTCTGGCTGCGCGGCACGCTCCCGCGGGTCCGCTACGACCAGCTGATGAAGCTCGGCTGGAAGGTCCTCATCCCGGTCTCCCTGGTGTGGCTGATGGCGGTCGCCACGGTGCGGGCGCTGCGCAACGAGAACTACGCGTTCGCCGACATCGCGCTCTACATCGCCGCCGGCGTCCTCGTCCTGCTGCTGCTCTCCTTCGTGGCGGACATGTTCCGCGGCCGGGGCGAGGACGCCGCACAGCCCGCGGACCAGCCTCCGTTCGACCCGATGGCGGGCGGGTTCCCCGTGCCGCCGCTGCCCGGACAGGAGCTGCCCCCGGTGCCGCGGCGCCGTCCGCGCCACGAGCGGGAGCTCGTCGTCAGTGGCGGACCCGATACTCACAGTGACGAACCACAGGGCGGATCTACGGATGGAAAGGAGGCGTCCGATGGCTGAGGAACCGAAGGACACCAAGCCCGGTTTCCTGAACCCCGTGGCCGGCTTCGGCGTGACCTTCAAGGCCATGTTCAAGAAGCGGCTCACCGAGCAGTACCCGGAGCAGCAGAAGACCACCGCTCCGCGCTTCCACGGACGGCACCAGCTCAACCGCCATCCGGACGGTCTCGAGAAGTGCGTCGGCTGCGAGCTGTGCGCCTGGGCCTGCCCCGCCGACGCGATCTACGTCGAGGGCGCGGACAACACGGAGGAGGAGCGCTACTCGCCCGGCGAGCGGTACGGCCGCGTCTACCAGATCAACTACGCCCGCTGCATCCTGTGCGGCCTGTGCATCGAGGCGTGCCCCACGCGCGCGCTGACGATGACCAACGAGTTCGAGCTGGCCGACTCCAGCCGGGCGAACCTCATCTACACCAAGGAGCAGCTGCTCGCCGGCCTGGAGGAGGGCATGGTCGAGGCCCCGCACGCCATGTACCCGGGCACGGACGAACAGGACTACTACCGCGGCCTGGTGACCGAGGCGGCGCCCGGCACGGAGCGTCAGGTCGCCCACTCCAAGGGCGAGGTGGTCCAGGAGGCCGAGTCCACGTTCGGCCCGGAGGAGCCGGCATCGGAGAAGGTGATCGGGCGATGACCGAGCAGCTCGCCGCCTACTCGACCTCGACCGGCGAGGCCGTCCAGTTCTGGATCCTCGGCACCGTCGCCGTGATCGGCGCCCTGTGCACCGTCTTCATGCGGCGGGCCGTGCACAGCGCGCTCTGCCTCGCCGGGACCATGATCATCCTTGCGGTGTTCTACCTGGCCAACGGCGCCTACTTCCTGGGCGTCGTGCAGATCGTCGTCTACACCGGCGCGATCATGATGCTGTTCCTGTTCGTGGTGATGCTGGTCGGCGTCACGGCCGCGGACTCCCTGAAGGAGACCATCAAGGGCCAGCGCTGGCTGGCCCTGCTGTGCGGCCTCGGCTTCGGCATCCTGCTGGTCGGCGGCATCGGCAACGCCTCGCTGAACGAGTTCAGCGGCGTCGGCGAGGCCAACGCCGGGGGCAATGTGCAGGGCCTCGCCTCCCTGATGTTCACCCGGTACGTCTTCGCCTTCGAGATCACCGGCGCGCTGCTCATCACGGCCGCCGTCGGCGCCATGGTGCTCACCCACCGGGAGCGCACCGAGCGGGCCAGGACCCAGCGCGAACTGGCCGAGCAGCGCGTCCGCGAGGGCACGTACCTGCCGCCGCTGCCCGCGCCCGGCGTCTACGCCCGGCACAACGCGGTGGACATCGCGGGCCTGCTGCCCGACGGCACCCCGTCGGACCTCACCGTCAGCAAGACGCTGCGGGAACGGGGCCAGGTCCGTGACGTGTCGCGGGAGGCGATCAACGACCTGCGGGCGATGGAGCAGCGCGCGGAGGAGCGCCTGGAGCGCCGCGCGATCGAGCCGCCGACCTTCAAGCGGCCCGAGGAGGCGTCGAAGTGAATCCCGTCAACTACCTGTACCTGGCGGCGCTGCTGTTCACCATCGGCGCCACCGGTGTGCTGATCCGGCGCAACGCGATCGTGGTGTTCATGTGCGTCGAGCTGATGCTCAATGCCTGCAACCTCGCGTTCGTCGCCTTCTCCCGCATGCACGGCAACCTCGACGGCCAGATCATCGCGTTCTTCACGATGGTCGTCGCCGCCGCGGAGGTCGTGGTGGGGCTGGCGATCATCGTGTCCCTGTTCCGTTCCCGCCACTCGGCCTCGGTCGACGACGCCAGCCTGATGAAGCTGTGAGGGGCTGCTGAATCGTGGAGAACCTGATTGCGCTGCTGGTGGCGGCGCCTCTGCTCGGAGCGGCGGTCCTGCTGTGCGGCGGACGCCGGCTGGACGCCGTCGGCCACTGGATCGGCACGGCCCTGGCCGCCGTCTCCTTCGCGCTCGGCCTGGTGCTCTTCACCGACCTGCTGGGCAGGGGCGCCGAGGACCGCACGGTCGTGCAGCACCTGTTCAGCTGGATCCCGGTGGAGGGCTTCCAGGCGGACGTCGCCTTCCGGCTCGACCAGCTCTCGATGACGTTCGTGCTGCTGATCACCGGCGTCGGCTCGCTGATCCACCTCTACTCCATCGGGTACATGGAGCACGACGAGCGGCGCCGCCGCTTCTTCGGCTACCTGAACCTCTTCCTCGCGGCGATGCTGATCCTGGTCCTCGCCGACAACTACCTGCTGCTGTACGTCGGCTGGGAGGGCGTCGGTCTCGCCTCCTACCTGCTGATCGGCTTCTGGCAGCACAAGCCCAGCGCGGCCACGGCCGCGAAGAAGGCCTTCCTGGTCAACCGCGTCGGTGACATGGGCCTGTCCATCGCGATCATGCTGATGTTCCTGTGGTTCGGCACCTTCGCCTTCGGGCCGGTGCTCGGCGGCCACGGGGAGGCCGGTCTCGCCGGTGAGGCGGGCGAGGGCAAGCTGACCGCGATCGCCCTGATGCTGCTGCTCGCCGCGTGCGGCAAGTCCGCCCAGGTGCCGCTGCAGTCCTGGCTCGGGGACGCGATGGAGGGCCCGACCCCGGTGTCGGCCCTCATCCACGCCGCGACCATGGTGACCGCGGGCGTCTACCTGATCGTCCGCTCCGCGGCCGTCTTCAACGGCGCCCCGGACGCCCAGCTGGTCGTGACCATCGTCGGCGCGGTCACGCTGCTGTTCGGTGCGATCGTCGGGTGCGCCAAGGACGACATCAAGAAGGCGCTGGCCGGCTCGACCATGTCGCAGATCGGCTACATGGTGCTGGCCGCGGGCCTCGGCCCGATCGGCTACGTCTTCGCGATCATGCACCTGGTGACGCACGGCTTCTTCAAGGCCGGCCTCTTCCTCGGCGCCGGTTCGGTCATGCACGGCATGAACGACGAGGTCGACATGCGCCGTTACGGCGGCCTCAGGAAGTACATGCCGGTCACGTTCGTCACCTTCGGGCTCGGCTACCTGGCGATCATCGGCTTCCCGGGCCTGTCCGGCTTCTTCTCCAAGGACAAGATCATCGAGGCGGCGTTCGCCAAGGGCGGCGCCGAGGGCTGGATCCTCGGCGCCTGCGCCCTGCTGGGCGCGGCCGTCACCGCGTACTACATGACGCGCGTGATGCTGATGACGTTCTTCGGCGAGGAGCGCTGGCGCAACGCGCCCACGCCGTCCCCGGCCGCCCCGGACGTCGAGCTGGCCGCCGAGACGCGCGGGGAGTACGAGCCGCCGCACCCGCACGAGTCGCCGAGGACCATGACGGTCCCGATGATCGTGCTGGCCGTCGGATCGGTCGCGGGCGGTGCGTTCTTCAGCATCGGGGACCGCTTCATCCACTGGCTGGAGCCGGTCACCGGGCACGCCCACGGGCACCCGCCGGTCAGCGCGCTGACGGTGACGCTGTCCACGGTCGCGGTCATGGTCATCGGTGTGGCGGTCGCCTGGGCGCAGTACGGACGGCGTCCGGTGCCGGCCGTCGCCCCGCGCGGTTCGCTGCTCACCCGGGCCGCCCGCCGCGACCTGCTCCAGGACGACTTCAACCACGTGGTCCTAGTCCGCGGCGGCGAGCACCTCACCCGCTCGCTGGTGTACGTCGACCACACCCTGGTCGACGGGGTCGTCAACGGCACGGCCGCCTCCATGGGCGGTCTGTCCGGGCGGATGCGCAGGCTGCAGAACGGCTTCGCGCGGTCCTACGCGGTCTCGATGTTCGGCGGCGCGGCGGTCCTCGTCGCCGCGACCCTGCTGATGAGGGCGGTCTGATACCGATGTCCTTTCCTCTCCTGACAGCGACGGCGGCGCTCCCGGCCATCGGGGCGATCGCCACGGCCGCCGTGCCGGCCGCGAAGCGCACGGCGGCCAAGTGGCTGGCCCTGCTGTTCTCGCTGGCCACCCTCGCCCTGGCGATCACCGTCCTGGTCCGCTTCGACCCGGACGGCGAGCGCTACCAGCTCACCGAGTCGCACGCCTGGATCGCCGACTTCGGCGTCCGCTACGAACTGGGCGTCGACGGCATCGGGGTGGCGCTCATCGCGCTGACCGCGCTGCTGATCCCCTTCATCGTCCTGGCGGGCTGGCACGACGCCGACCCGATGGAGAAGGGAAGCAAGAGGTGGCGGCCGACGCAGGGCTTCTTCGCCCTGATCCTGGCCGTCGAGGCGATGGTGATCATCTCCTTCGAGGCCACCGACGTCTTCCTCTTCTACATCTTCTTCGAGGCCATGCTCATCCCGATGTACTTCCTCATCGGCGGCTTCGGGGACCGTGCGCACAAGGACGGCGAGGAGAAGGCGGCGACCCAGCGGTCGTACGCGGCGGTAAAGTTCCTCCTCTACAACCTGGCCGGCGGTCTGATCATGCTGGCCGCCGTGATCGGGCTGTACGTGGTCGCGGGGAACTTCTCCCTCACCGAGATCGCCCAGGCCCGGGCGAACGGCGAGCTGGAGATGGCGACCAGCACCGAACGCTGGCTGTTCCTCGGCTTCTTCTTCGCCTTCGCGGTGAAGGCGCCGCTGTGGCCGCTGCACACCTGGCTGCCCAACGCCATGCAGGAGTCCACCGCCCCGGTCGCCGTGCTGATCACGGCGGTGGTCGACAAGGTGGGCACCTTCGCGATGCTCCGCTTCTGTCTCCAGCTCTTCCCGGAGGCCAGCAAGTGGGCGACCCCGGTGATCCTGGTGCTGGCGGTCGTCAGCATCATCTACGGCGCGCTGCTCGCCGTCGGCCAGCGCGACATCAAGCGGCTGATCGCCTACGCCTCGATCTCGCACTTCGGCTTCATCGTCATGGGCATCTTCGCGATGACCAGCCAGGGCCAGTCCGGGGCGACGCTCTACATGGTCAACCACGGCATCTCGACCGCCGTGCTGATGCTGATCGCCGGCTTCCTGATCTCCCGGCGCGGCTCCCGGCTCATCGCCGACTTCGGCGGTGTGCAGAAGGTGGCCCCGGTGCTCGCCGGCACCTTCCTGATCGGCGGTCTGGCCACCCTCTCGCTGCCGGGGCTGGCGCCCTTCGTCAGTGAGTTCCTGGTCCTGGTCGGCACGTTCACGCGCTACCCGGTGATCGGCATCGTCGCCACCTTCGGCATCGTGCTCGCCGCGCTCTACACCCTCGTCCTGTACCAGCGGACGATGACCGGCCCGGTGAAGCCCGAGGTCGCCGCGATGCCCGACCTGCGGGTGCGGGAGATCGCGGTGGTGGCGCCGCTGGTCGTGCTGCTGGTCTTCCTGGGCGTCTACCCGAAGCCCGTGACGGACGTCGTGAACCCGGCGGTGGAGCAGACCTTGTCCGACGTACAGAAGAAGGACCCCCAGCCCGAGGTGGAGGCGGCCAAGTGAGCGCAACAGCAGTCGTCCACAGCTTGTGGACAACCGCGGCCGATCCGATCGCCAAGATCGACGCACCCGAGATCGAGTACGGGCAGCTCGCGCCCACGCTGATCGTCGTCGGCGCGGCGCTCGTCGGGGTGCTGATCGAGGCGTTCGTGCCGCGCAGGTCCCGTTACCACGCGCAGGTGTCCGTCTCCGCGGTCGCGCTGGCCGCCGCGTTCGCCGCGGTCGTGGCGCTCGCCGCGGACGGGTACGCCACCACCAAGGCGGGCATCGCCGCGATGGGCGCGATCGCCGTCGACGGACCGGCGCTCTTCCTCCAGGGCACGATCCTGCTGACGGCGCTGGTGGGCCTGTTCACCTTCGCCGAGCGCCGGCTCGACCCGGAGGCGCACGGCAACCGCGTCGACTCCTTCGCCGCGCAGGCCGCGGCCGTCCCCGGCAGCGACAGCGAGAAGCGGGCCGTCAAGGCCGGGTTCACCACCACCGAGGTGTTCCCGCTGCTGCTCTTCGCGGTCGCGGGCATGCTGGTCTTCCCGGCGGCCAACGACCTGCTGACGCTGTTCGTGGCGCTGGAGGTCCTGTCCCTCCCGCTGTACCTGCTGTGCGCGCTGGCCCGGCGCAAGCGGCTGATGTCGCAGGAGGCGGCGGTCAAGTACTTCCTGCTCGGCGCCTTCGCCTCCGCGTTCACGCTGTTCGGCATCGCCCTGCTGTACGGCTACGCGGGCTCCATGTCGTACGCGACGATCGCGCAGGTCGTCGACGGCACTGTGCCGGAGATCACCCCGGCGCTCGCCGACACCATGGGCAACGACGCGCTGCTGCTGATCGGCGCGGCGCTGCTGGTGATGGGCCTGCTGTTCAAGGTCGGCGCGGTGCCGTTCCACATGTGGACGCCCGACGTCTACCAGGGCGCGCCCACCCCGGTCACCGGCTTCATGGCGGCGGCCACCAAGGTCGCGGCGTTCGGCGCCCTGCTGCGCCTGCTGTACGTGGTGCTGCCGGGCCTGCGCTGGGACTGGCGGCCGGTCATGTGGGGCGTCGCCATCGTCACCATGCTGGCCGGCGCGATCGTGGCGATCACCCAGACCGACATCAAGCGGCTGCTGGCGTACTCGTCGATCGCGCACGCGGGCTTCATCCTCGCGGGCGTCATCGCGGCCACGCCGTCGGGCATCTCGTCGGTGCTGTTCTACCTGGCGGCCTACTCCTTCGTGACGATCGGTGCCTTCGCCGTGGTCACGCTGGTGCGGGACGCGGGCGGCGAGGCGACCCACCTGTCCCGGTGGGCCGGCCTGGGCCGGCGCTCCCCGCTGGTGGCGGCGGTGTTCGCGGTGTTCCTGCTCGCCTTCGCGGGCATCCCGCTGACCTCGGGCTTCGCCGGGAAGTTCGCCGTGTTCAAGGCGGCGGCGGAGGGCGGCGCGGTCCCGCTGGTCGTGATCGGTGTGATCTCGTCGGCGGTCGCGGCGTTCTTCTACATCCGCGTCATCGTGCTGATGTTCTTCAGCGAGCCGCGCCCGGAGGGCCCGACCGTCGCGGTGCCGTCGCCGCTGACGATGACGGCGATCGCGGTCGGTGTGGCGGTCACGGTGGTGCTCGGTGTGGCGCCGCAGTACTTCCTGGAGCTGGCCGGGGACGCGGGGGTGTTCGTGCGCTGACGCGCCCCCTGCCCCGGTACGGACACGGCCCGGCACCCCCGCGCGGGGGCGCCGGGCCGCGGCCGTTCCCGGTCGCGGCGGGCGCCGTCGCGCACAGGACCCGGGCGGTTCCGTGCGGGCCTGTGGACAACTCCTGGACTGTCGGTCCGGACGCCTATGGTGGACGCAGTGGCCGAGGTACGGCCGCGGGGGACGGGACGATGCACGGGACGGACGGTGTCGCCGGGATGGCAGTGACGGACAGTGAGGCGCTGGCGGCGCTGCACCGGGTCTTCGGCTACGAGGCCTTCCGCGGTGAGCAGGAAGAGGTCGTCGACCATGTGATCGCGGGCGGCGACGCGGTCGTGCTCATGCCGACCGGCGGCGGCAAGTCGCTCTGCTACCAGATCCCGGCGCTGGTCCGGCCCGGCACGGGCGTGGTGGTCTCCCCGCTGATCGCGCTGATGCAGGACCAGGTGGACGCGTTGCGGGCGCTCGGCGTGCGGGCCGGCTTCGTCAACTCCACGCAGGACTTCGACGAGCGGCGCACGGTCGAGGCGGAGTTCCTGGCAGGCGAGCTCGACCTGCTCTACCTGGCGCCGGAGCGGCTGCGCCTGGACAGCAGCCTCGACCTCCTCTCACGCGGCAAGATCTCCGTCTTCGCCATCGACGAGGCGCACTGCGTCTCCCAGTGGGGGCACGACTTCCGGCCGGACTACCTCACCCTGTCCGTGCTGGGGGAGCGGTGGCCGGACGTGCCCCGCATCGCCCTCACCGCGACGGCCACGGACGCCACGCACCGGGAGATCACCGAGCGGCTGGGCCTGCGGGACGCCCGGCACTTCGTGGCCAGCTTCGACCGGCCCAACATCCAGTACCGGATCGTGCCCAAGGCCGACCCCCGCAAGCAGCTCCTCGCCTTCCTGCGCGAGGAGCACGCCGGGGACGCGGGCATCGTGTACTGCCTGTCACGCAACTCGGTGGAGAAGACCGCCGAGTTCCTCTCCCGCAACGGCATCGAGGCGGTGCCGTACCACGCGGGGCTCGACGCGGGGACGCGCGCCGCGCACCAGGCGCGCTTCCTGCGTGAAGAGGGCCTGGTCGTGGTGGCGACCATCGCCTTCGGCATGGGCATCGACAAGCCGGACGTCCGCTTCGTCGCCCACCTCGACCTGCCCAAGTCGGTGGAGGGCTACTACCAGGAGACCGGCCGCGCGGGCCGCGACGGCCTGCCGTCCACCGCGTGGATGGCCTACGGGCTGAACGACGTCATCCAGCAGCGCAAGCTGATCCAGTCCGGCGAGGGCGACGAGGCGTTCCGGCGGCGGGCCCATCAGCACCTGGACGCCATGCTCGCCCTGTGCGAGACCGTGCGCTGCCGCCGTGGCCAGCTCCTCGCCTACTTCGGCCAGGAGCCGTCCGGGGAGAACTGCGGCAACTGCGACACCTGCCTCGCCCCGCCGGAGACCTGGGACGGCACGGTCGCGGCGCAGAAGGTGCTGTCCACGGTGGTGCGGCTGCAGCGGGAGCGCGGACAGAAGTTCGGCGCGGTGCAGATCGTGGACATCCTGCTGGGCCGCCGCACCGCCAAGGTGATCCAGTTCGACCACGACCAGCTCTCCGTGTTCGGGATCGGCGAGGAGCTGAGCGAGGTGCAATGGCGTGGCGTGGTACGCCAGTTGCTCGCCCAGGGACTGCTCGCGGTCGAGGGCGAGTACGGCACGCTGGTGCTGACCGAGGCCAGCGGGCCGGTGCTGCGGCGCGAGCGTGAGGTGCCGCTGCGCAAGGAGCCCGAGAAGCCGGCCGCCTCCCGTTCGGGCGGCGGAGCGGGCCGCGGCGAGCGCAAGGCCAAGGCGGCCGCCGCCGAGCTGCCCGAGGAGCTGCAGCCGGCGTTCGAGGCGCTGCGCGCCTGGCGCGCCGAGCAGGCCAAGGAGCAGGGCGTCCCGGCGTACGTGATCTTCCATGACGCCACGCTGCGGGAGATCGTCACGGTGTGGCCCGCCTCGGTGGAGGAGCTGGGCGGCATCAGCGGCGTCGGCGAGAAGAAGCGGGCGACGTACGGCGAGGGGGTCGTGGCGGTGCTGGCCGGACTGGCGGCGCCGGGCGAGGTCGCTCTCGGCCCGGCCGCTCCCGACCCGGCCGGTGAGGCCCCGGCGCCCGAGGAGGACTGGCCCGACGAGGAGCCCGACTGGACCTGAGCGCCCCCGGCCGGTCCGCTACGGCAGCGCCGTCAGTCCCGGCGCGAAGGTGATGAGGAGCGGGAGGAAGGGCACCAGCGACGCCGCGGCCGTGGTCAGGGCGCGGTGACGGCGGCCCAGACGCGGCGGCGGCTCGAGGAGCCGGTCGACGCGCTCGCCGAGCAGCCGGTGGCTGGAGGAGCAGGACAGCACGCCCCGGTGCTGGTTGAGCTCGATCAGCGCCAGCGCGGTGGTCAGATGGCCGCAGCGGCGGGAGGCCGTGTCGTCGGCGGACAGCTCGACCAGACGGTGCGTCTGCTCGCAGAAGTGGGCGAACAGCGGGACGCGCGGGAAGCCGGCCGCCAGCGCAGCCGACAGATGCAGCAGCCAGTCGTGGCGGGCCCGGGCGTGGCCGCGTTCGTGGGTGAGGACCGCGTCGAGCTGATGGCCGGTCAGGCGCTGCAGCGCGCCGGTCGTGACGATCAGCTGGGGCGGGCTGCCCGGCATCCACCAGGCGTCGGGGTACTCCTCCTCCAGCACCAGCAGCGGCCCCCGTCCCTCGGGCAGCCCCGCCGGCAGGTCGGGCGCGCGGTCCCGCAGGTGTGCGCGGGCGCGGGCGCGACGCCGGCGGGCCTCGACCAGTTCCCGCCCCAGCATCGCGGCGGTCCAGGCCGCGCCGCAGGCCAGCAGCACGGTGAGGACGGTCGTCCACGGCGAGGCGGACGACAGGTCGTACGCGGCGGTCACGGCGGGCGGCGCCGGGGCGAACAACTGCGCGCGGACGGTGCCGAAGACGGCGGCGGCGCCCAGCGCCAGGGCGGTCAGGCAGCACAGCAGGACGGTGGCCACCAGGCACTGCCACACCCACAGGCCGACGACCGGTTCCCGTTCCGGCCACTTCGCCCGGGTCAGCGCGCGGGGGACGGGTACGGCGGCGGTCACGGCGACCACGCTCAGCAGGAGCAGGCAGTACGTCATGCCACGGGCTCCGGATCCTGTCGGAAGGGGCGGCTCGGGGGCGTGCGGTGGTGCGGGGCGCGCGGCGTGAGAGGACGACGCACCGCCCGACGCCAAGTATGACGGCGAGGGACGGTGCGAGTCAGCGTGCTCGGTCGGTTCGGTAGGGCCGGAGGGGTCAGGACGCGGGGACCACCCGTCCCGTCACCTCGCCGAGGCCCACCCGCACCCCGTCCGGGCCCGGCGCCCAGGCGGACAGTGTCACCACGTCGCCGTCCTCCAGGAACGTCCGCTCGCCGTCGGGGAGTTCGAGCGGGTCGCGGCCGTTCCAGGTCAGTTCCAGCAGGGAGCCGCGTTCGCGCTCGGCGGGGCCGCTGACCGTGCCGGAGCCGTAGAGGTCGCCGGTGCGCAGGGAGGCGCCGTTCACCGTCATGTGGGCGAGCTGCTGGGCGGCCGTCCAGTACATGGTGGAGAAGGGGCACTCGGAGACGGCCTGGCCGTTGAGGCTGACGGTGATGCGCAGGTCGTAACCGCCGGGCTCCTCACCGGAGTCGTCGAGGTACGGCAGCAGCGGGTGAGTGCGCTCGGGCGGGGCGGTGCGGGCCTCCTCCAGGGCGTCCAGCGGGGTGATCCACGCCGACACGGAGGTGGCGAAGGACTTGCCGAGGAACGGACCGAGGGGCACGTACTCCCAGGCCTGGATGTCGCGGGCGGACCAGTCGTTGAGCAGGCACAGGCCGAACACGTGGTCGCGGTAGGCGTTCAGCGGCACGGGCCGGCCCCGCTCGGACGGGACGCCGACGACGAAGCCGACCTCGGCCTCGATGTCCAGCCGCACGGACGGGCCGAACACCGGGGCGGCGTCGGCGGGCGCCTTGCGCTGCCCGGAGGGGCGTACGACGTCGGTGCCGGACACCACGACGGTGCCGGAGCGGCCGTGGTAACCGATCGGCAGGTGCTTCCAGTTGGGGGTCAGGGAGTCGGCCGCGTCGGGGCGGAAGATCTGCCCGACGTTCCGGGCGTGGTTCTCCGAGGCGTAGAAGTCGACGTAGTCCGCGACCTCGAAGGGCAGGTGCAGGGTGACCTCGGACAGCGGGTGGAAGAACCGCTCGACGGTCTCCCGGTGCGCCGGGACCGTCACCCACGCGGTGAGCGCGCGCCGCACGTCCGACCAGGCCGTACGGCCCGCCGCCAGCAGGGGGTTGAGGGTGGGGCGGGCGAGCAGGGAGGCGTAGGGGGAGCCCAGGGCGTGTGCCGCCGCGCCGGCGTCGAGGACGTGGTCGCCCAGCCGGACGCCCACGGTGCGCTCCGGCGAACCGGGGAGCGAGAAGACGCCGTACGGCAGGTTGTGCGGGCCGAAGGGATCGCCCTCGGGGACATCGAAGGGGGGCATCGGGTGCTGCCTCGCTTTCGTGTGCGCGGGTGCGCCACGTGTCCGTGGCCGTGCCACACGTTACGGGGTCGCGCCCCGGTGAGCTCTTGTACACGGACGACTTCCCGGGCCCGGGTCCGCCGGAGCGCACCCTGTTCCGGTCAAAACGGGAAAGAGGTCCCAACCGGTCGCGATCCGGCGGTGTAAGAAGGCAAAACGCACCCAATGCGAGGGCATACGGGCGCGGCGAATCGGACGGTCCTCCTGTCCGTATTCTCTGATCATGGCCGCACCCACCGATTGTTTTCTCATCGCCACCGACCTGGACGGGACGCTGCTGCGCGGTGACGACACCCTCTCCGACCGCTCCCTCGCCGCCCTCGCGCGGGCGGAGCGGGCCGGCGCCCGGCACCTCGTGGTGACGGGGCGCCCGGCCCCCAGAGTGCGGTCGCTGCTCGACGACCTCGGCTGCACGGGGCTCGCGGTGTGCGGACAGGGCGCGCAGGTCTACGACGCCGCCACGCACCGGATGCTGTGGTCGGTCCGGCTGGACCGGGAGCTGGCGGAGACCGCGCTCGGCAAGATCGAGGCCGAGGTGGGGGAGGTGTACGCCGCGGTCGACCAGGACGGGGCCGACGGGCTGACGCTGATCGAGCCGGGCTACCGGATGCCGCACCCGACGCTCCCGTCGGTGCGGGTGGAGCGGCGCGACGACCTGTGGGCGCGGCCGATCAGCAAGGTGCTGCTGCGCCACCCGGAGCTGTCGGACGACGCGCTGGCGGCGGCGGCCCGGTCCGTGGTCGGTTCGCTGGCCACGGTCACGATGTCGGGGCCGGGCACGGTGGAGCTCCAGCCGTGCGGGGTCACCAAGGCGACCGGGCTGGCGCTGGCCGCCGAGCACCTGGGGCTGCGCCCCGAGGACACGGTCGCCTTCGGGGACATGCCGAACGACGTCCCCATGTTCCGGTGGGCGGGCCACGGCGTCGCCATGGCCAACGCGCACCCCGAGCTGAAGGCGGTGGCCGACGAGGTCACCCTGTCGAACGAGGACGACGGCGTGGCCGTCGTCCTCGAGCGGCTGTTCGGGCGGACGGCCGGAGTGGCCCGTCAGAGGTCGGCTCAGTACGCGCCGAAGACGTTGTCGATCGAGCCGTAGCGGTCGGCGGCGTAGTTGCAGGCCGCGGCGATGTTGGCGACCGGGTCGAACGGGTCGAAGGCGGTGCCGGGCACGTGGTACGCCTGGAAGGTCGGGTCGATGACCTGGAGCAGGCCCTTCGACGGGGTGCCCTTCGCGGCGTTGGAGTCCCACAGGTTGATGGCGGCCGGGTTGCCGGACGACTCCCGCATGATGTTGCGGTGGATGGAGTCGTAGGAGCCGGGGATGCCGTTCTGCGCCATGACGTCCATCGCCTCGCGGATCCAGCCGTCGAGGTTGTCCGGGTACGCGGTCGTGGAGGTGGCGGCCTGGGCCGTGGGGGCGGCCGCGGCGCTGGTGGCGCCGAACAGCGGCATCGCGACCACGGCGACGCCGGTGCCGGCGACGGCGAGGGAGCGGACGAGGCGGCGGTACGAAGCGGAAGCGGGCATGTCTGGGTTCCTCTCCTACGCCTGCGAGGTGAGCTGTCGGGTTCGGGCGGGAGAGTGCCCGGCCGTGCCCCTGCGGGCATGGCTTCACCCCGAGCCGTCCCGGCGCGGTGTCCGGTACGGCGGCTTACCTGGGTCCCCCGCTCCTGCCGTGCGTGAGTTCGTCGTCGGGTGTGATGCGGGTGGCGGCAGGACTAGGCGTCCACCCGGCAGGCCCGGAACGTATGCGAGAGCACATGCCGGAAACAAGTGCGACGATCACACAAAGCCCCGTTTGATCTTGAGATGGGCGATTTCGGGTGCTTGATCCTTTGTGGCCGGTCAGAGTCAAGTCCGTTGCGTGGAGCGGGATGACGGGCGTGTGCGAGGGTGACCGGGCGGCCGGCGTGCGCGTGACTCACTTCACGGGGCGGCGACCGTGAGCACATGTGCGGCCAAGGGGAATTAACGGAGCGATCGCGGTAAATCGGACTCTCGGGTGGGGCAGGATGGTTCACGGGCCACCGCGTCCGGGAAGTCGAGGTATGTCCGTTGTCATCGCCCGATCAAAAACACTCCGCTTCTGCTCCCGTATCGCCTTGCTTGTGACCCCGGGCCCTGGCGGTGATCGAAACATGACCGGATACGCTGACTCGAGTGGTGACAGCGACCTATCGACAAACCGTGTAACCGCCAGCAGACACCAGCAGACAGGAGACCCCTCGTGACCGTCGTCGGGCCGTTCGGGCTGAGCGTGCGGGACCAGGCTCTGGAAGCCGATGTCCAGGCCGGATTGACGGCTGTCGAGGAAGGGCTGCTCGAAGCCACCAAGAGCGAGGTGCCCTTCATCACGGAGGCCGCCCAGCACCTGGTGCGGGCCGGCGGCAAGCGGTTCCGTCCGCTGCTCGTGATGCTCTCCGCCCGGTTCGGCGACCCCTACGCGCCCGGCATCGTGCCGTCGGCCGTCGTGGTGGAGCTCACCCACCTGGCCACGCTGTACCACGACGACGTGATGGACGAGGCCGAGGTGCGGCGCGGGGTCGCGAGCGCGAACGCCCGCTGGGGCAACTCGGTCGCCGTGCTCACCGGCGACTTCCTCTTCGCCCGCGCCTCCCACATCCTGGCCGACCTCGGCCCGGAGGCGGTGCGGGTCCAGGCCGAGGCGTTCGAGCGGCTGGTCACCGGCCAGATCCTGGAGACCGCGGGCCCGCAGGACGGCCGCGACCCGGTCGACCACTACCTGGACGTGCTCGGCGGCAAGACCGGCTCCCTGGTCGCCGTCTCCTGCCGGTTCGGCGGGATGATGTCCGGCGCCGACGAGACGGTGGTGGACATCCTCACCCAGTACGGCGAGCGGCTCGGCGTCGCCTTCCAGCTCGCCGACGACGTCCTGGACATCGCCTCCGACTCCCACGAGTCCGGCAAGACCCCCGGCACCGACCTGCGCGAGGGCATCGCCACCCTGCCCGTGCTGCGGCTGCGCGAGCGGGCGGCCCGGCTGGGCCTCGCCGAGGACGTCGCCCTGTGCGAGCTGCTCGACTCCGACCTCACCGACGACGCCCGGCACGCCGAGGCGCTGCGGCTGCTGCGCGCCCATCCCGCGCTGGGCCAGGCCCGCCGGGACACCGTGCGCTACGCCGAGGAGGCGCGCGCCGCGCTCGCCCCGCTGCCCGACGGCCCCGCCAAGACGGCGCTCGTCGAGATGTGCGACGCCGTGGTGCACCGGGCCGGCTGACCCGCCCGGCCGTCCCCCGTACGCCTCCCGGACCCGGACGACCCCTACGGGGCGGGTGAGGCGGCGCCGTGCCGTGTCATACCGCAGCAGTACGCGCAGTTGAGCCCGCGGTCTGACGTATCCGCCCCGCGAATGCGGTCAGATGGACCACGACGGACAACACCACTTCTCACCGGTTCGGGTGAGAATGGCGGCTCGGGCCGAACTGGTGCGAGGACACGGGACGGAAGCCGCCGCCGACGACGGAGGGCACACATGGCACCGCACGCATCCGACGACACGACGACTGCCGGGGAGGTCGAGGAGCCGCGCGCCGGCCGCCGCAGGGCAGCGCGGTACGTCGTCCCCGTCACGGTGATGGGCGTGGCGGCCGCGACGATCGGACTCGTCCCGGCGCTCGCCGACTCCGGCGACCCCGACCTGCCGGACATCACCGCCGCACAGCTCATCGAGAAGATCGCGCAGTCGGACGTGGAGCGGCTGTCCGGCACCGTGAGGATCACCACCGACCTCGGGCTGCCGAACCTCGGCGGCCTGGAGAGCAGCCTCGCGTCCGGGGCGCTGGGCGGGGACGGCGAGGGTGGTTCGTCCGCCGACCCGTCCGGCCGGCTCACCGAGCTGGCGTCCGGCACGCACACCCTGCGCGTCGCCGCCGACGGGCCGGACCGCCAGAAGCTGTCACTGCTGGAGAACGCGGCCGAGTACAGCCTCATCCACAACGGCAAGGACGTCTGGGGCTACGACAGCGCGTCCAACGAGGTCTACCACGCCACCGTCGACGGGCCGGACGCGTCCGAGCGGCGCGAACAGCGGCCCCCGGCCACCCCGCAGGACTTCGCGGAGGAGGCGCTGAAGGCGGTCGACGACACCACGTCCGTGAAGGTCGACGGCACCGCCCAGGTGGCCGGCCGGGCCGCCTACCGACTGGTGGTCGAGCCCAAGCAGTCCGGCTCCACCGTCGGCGCCGTCAGCATCGCCGTGGACCACGAGACGGGCCTGCCGCTGAAGTTCACGCTCACCCCGTCGAGCGGCGGCTCGGCCGTCGTGGACGTCGGCTTCACCGAGGTGAGCTTCGACCGCCCGGACGCCTCCACGTTCGAGTTCACCCCGCCGAAGGGCGCCAAGGTGACCGAGGACACCGAACAGGACCGGGAGCGCGGCGACTTCGGGAAGCCGGAGCGGGGCCCGAAGTCCGAGGAGGACCTGGCCAAGGGCTTCGACGGGCTGAAGATGCTCGGCGAGGGCTGGAACACGATCGCCACCTTCGACACCGGCTCCGGCGGCGGCCTGCCCACCGGTGAGGCGGGCGGCGACCTCGACGGCTTCCTCGGCTCGCTCGGCGAGCAGGTCGAGGGCGACTTCGGCACCGGCACGGTGTTCGGCACCCGTCTGGTCAACGCCCTGCTCACCGAGGACGGCACGGTCTACGTGGGTACGGTCACCAAGGACGCGCTGGTGAAGGCGGCCGACGCGGGCGAGTAGCAGGCCCCGCGCCCGCCGCCGTACCGAGGGAAACGGGGGAGCCGATGGACGCCACGTCCACCACGGAGCAGACGCGCGACGGGCGGTCCGCGGGCGACGGCGTCGTCGTCACCCGCGGACTGACCAAGCGGTACCGCGGCGGACAGCTCGCCGTGGACGACCTGCACCTGACCGTCCCGGCGGGCAGCGTCTTCGGCTTCCTCGGCCCCAACGGCTCCGGCAAGACCACCACCATCCGCATGCTGATGGGCCTGATCGAGCCGACCTCCGGGACGGCGCACGTGCTGGGGCGCCCCATGCCCCGCTCCGCGCGCGCCGTCCTCCCGCACGTCGGGGCCCTCATCGAGGGCCCCGCCCTCTACGGCTTCCTCTCCGGCCGCGACAACCTCCTCCGCCACGACGCCGCCGACCCCACCGCCGATCCGCGCACCCGCAAGGCGCGGGTCGCCGCCGCCCTGGACCGGGTGGGCCTCACGGCCGCGGCCGGGCGGAAGGCACGCGCGTACTCCCTCGGCATGAAGCAGCGCCTCGGACTCGCCGCCGCCCTGCTGCGGCCCCGCCGGCTGCTGGTGCTGGACGAGCCGACCAACGGCCTCGACCCGCAGGGCATGCGGGAGATCCGCTCCCTCGTCCGCGAACTGGCCACCGACGGCACGACCGTCTTCCTCTCCTCCCACCTGCTCGACGAGATCGAGCAGGTCTGCACGCACGCCGCCGTGATGGCGCGGGGCCGGCTGATCACGCAGGGGCCGGTCGCCGAGCTGGCCGCGGGCGCCCGGGGCCGCCTGGTGGTCACCACGCCCGACCCGGCGGACGCGGCGCGGCTGCTGAAGGAACAGGGGCTCGCCGACGTCGTGGCGGACGGCGACCGGGTGAGCGCCGATCCGCCCGCGCGGGACCTCGCCGAGGTCAACGCGGCCCTGGTCACGGCGGGGGTGCGGGTGCGCGGCCTCGGGGTGGAACGGGCCTCGCTGGAGGACGCGTTCGTGGCGCTGACCGGGGAGGGGTTCGATGTCGCGGGCTGAGACGGTGAGCGGGACGGGCGCGGGAGCGGAGGCGTTCGTGCGAACGCGTTGGCGGTGGACCCTCGGGCTGTTCCGCGACGAACTGCGCACCACCTTCCGCCGCTGGCGCACCCTCGCCCTGCTGGGCGTGCTGGCCGCCGTGCCGGTGCTGGTCGGGATCGCCGTGCGGATCGAGACCGGCGACGGACCGTCCGCCGGGAGCGGCGGCGGGGGACCCGCGTTCGTCTCGCAGATCACCAACAACGGCCTGTTCCTCGTCTTCACCGCGCTCGCCGCGACCCTGCCGTTCTTCCTGCCCATGGCGGTCGGCGTGATCGCGGGCGACGCCGTGGCGGGCGAGGCGGGCGCCGGCACCCTGCGCTACCTCCTGGTCGCCCCCGCAGGCCGCACCCGGCTGCTGCTCACCAAGTACGCGACGGTCGTGGTGTTCTGCCTGGCCGCCACCCTGGTGGTGGCCGGGTCGGCGCTGGCCGTGGGCGCGCTGCTGTTCCCGCTGGGCGACGTCACCACCATCTCGGGCACCCGCATCGGCTTCGGCGAGGGACTGGCCCGGGCCCTGCTGATCGCCCTGGTCGTCGCCGCGTCCCTGCTCGGGGTGGCGGCGCTCGGCCTGTTCGTCTCCACGCTGACCGACAGCGGCATCGCGGCGATGGCCACCACGGTCGGGCTGCTCATCACCGTCCAGATCCTCGACCAGATCCCCCAGCTGCACGCCCTGCACCCGTATCTGTTCTCCCACCACTGGCTGTCCTTCGCCGACCTGTTGCGCGAGCCCGTCCACTGGGACGGCCTCACCAAGAACCTGGGCCTCCAGGCCCTCTACGCCGCCGTCTTCGGCTCGGCGGCCTGGGCACGGTTCACGACGAAGGACGTCACGGCGTAGAGGCGGGCGGGGTGAGCGCGGCGGCGGCTCCGCGTCGTTCCGCCTCCCGGGCGGCCGCCAGCAGCAGGTCCTCCCGGTCGTGGGCCGCCACCAGGTGCAGCCCCGCCGGGCAGCCGTCGGCGCCGACACCGGCCGGGAGGCTCAGCGCGGGGTGACCGCTGAGGTTGAACGCCCAGGCGAGCGCGGTGGAGTAGGTGTCGCCGGGGCCGTCGTGGCCGTGCGGCGCGGTGGGCGCCGTGGGGGTGAGCAGCAGGTCGGCGTGGGTGAGGAGACCGCGGAGACGGCGGTCGTTGGCGGCTCGGACGCGGTGGGCGCCGGCGGGGTCGGCGCCCGGGGTGCGCAGGGCCAGCCAGGCCGGGCCGGGGTCGAGGAGGGAGGGGGGCTCCGGCGGCCGCACCAGGCGTACCACCCCGGCCTCGACGAGCCGCTCGGCCGCCTCCCGCGCCAGGGCGACGGGCCCGGGGTCGGGGGAGGCGAAGCCCAGGTCGGGCGACCAGACGGCGGTGACGGGGAAGCGGGGCGGCGCCGGGGACCCGGCCCGCTCGGAAACGACCTGCCACCAGAGACCCGCGTCCACCGCCGTACGCGCGAGGATCCCGGGCGCGGCGAGGCCCGTACGGTCGCCCGACGGCAGCCGGCCGCCCGTGGCCTTCAGCCCCAGCACCCCGCACCACGCCGCCGGGATGCGCACCGAGCCCGCGCCGTCGGCGCCCGTCGCCAGCGGCACCAGCCCGGTCGCGACCGCCACCGCCGCCCCGGCCGAGGACCCGCCGGGCGTACGGTCCGCCCGCCACGGGTTGACGGTACGGCCGCGCGCCCCGAGTCCCCAGGTCCGCCAGGGCGTCCCCGGACCCGGCACGGAGGTGGCGCCCACGGCGACCGCACCGGCCGCGAGCAGCGGCCCCGCCGCGCGCCGGCCGTGCCGCCCCTTGACCGCGACCGGCACTCCGGCCAGCGGCGGGCGCTCCCCGGCGGCGACCCGCGCGTCCACCTCCGCCGCCCGCCGCAGCGCCTCCTCGCCCCACACGTCGAGGAACGCGCACAGCACCGGATCGGCGCGCTCGATCCGCGCGAGCGCCTCCGCGACCACGTCCACGGCCCGGCACGCGCCCGCGCGCACGGCGGCGGCGATCTCCCGCGCGCCGTCCCCGCTCACCGCAGGGCGCCGGTGAGACGGGCCAGCGGCTCCGTCCCGCGCGGCGGCCCGCCGCCCAGGTCGCCGAGCCGCCAGCCGGGCACCCACGGCACCCGGTACACGTCGATCAGCGCCTCGACCAGCCGCACCCGGTGCGCGAGGGGACGCGGGAGCCGTCCCGGCGCGTCCGCGACGAGGACGACGGCGTCCAGGCCGAGCCCGTGCGGGGCCTCGT
Source organism: Streptomyces sp. NPDC096105 (assembly GCF_044763335.1). Classification (NCBI taxonomy): domain Bacteria; kingdom Bacillati; phylum Actinomycetota; class Actinomycetes; order Kitasatosporales; family Streptomycetaceae; genus Streptomyces; species Streptomyces sp. NPDC096105. Next base: position 54,586 of record NZ_JBIWGC010000013.1, on the reverse strand, counting down.
CGCGCCGGAACAGCGCGACGGCCGGCGGCACCGCGTCCAGCCCGGCCGCATGGGTGCGGGCGACGAGCAGCACCGAGGAGGGGGCGCCGGGCCCGGGCCAGGAGCGTCCGCAGTCGTGCCCGCCGTAGACCGCGGCGAGCGTGGAGACGCCCGCGCCGCCGTGCAGGCCGACCCAGGAGAAGCGCCGGGCCGTCGCGCGGGCAGGCAGCGGCTCCGGAGGGTCCGCCTCCGGTGCCGTCACCGGCCCTCGCAGCCAGATCTCCGGTCCCTGTCCCGTGCCTGCTCGCATGTCCCTCTCCTGCTCGCCGGCTCGATCGTCCATGCCCCGCGCCCGGCACCGGACGGGGGCCGACGGCCCTTGGGACGAGCCTGTGACAACGCGGTGACGTGCACAGAGCGCGCGAGCGGACACACTCGGCGGTAGGTGGACGACCCGAATGAGGGAACGATGTCTCGACTCAGCCGCGAGAAGAAGCGGGAACAGCAGCAGGCCACGGACGCGGCGCACCGTGCGCCGGTGCCGGTCGACGTCCGTGTCCCGGCCGACGGGTCGGGCGGGCCGGGCGCCCTCGTCGACGGCGTGCGGGTGATCGCGGGCCCCGGCGAGGAGATCCAGCAGGCGGTGCTGAACCGCCTGCACCGCATCGCCGTCGCCTCCGGCCGCGCCGTCCACGCCACCGTGCGCGACGAACGCATCGGGTACGTCGTCCCGCTCCGGGTCGCCCCGGACGGCTCCAGCACCTTCACGGCCCAGCCGGTCCAGCTGCACGGCCCGCTCGCACGGGGAGAGGCGTCCCCCGGGACGCCGGCCCCCAGGTCGCCGGCCCCCGGCACGCCGCCGGCTCCGGAGACGCCCCTGCGGCCGTCACCCGAGCGGGAGCACGCGGCGCCCCGGTCGTCGGCCTCCGGGACGGACACCGACCGCACGACCCACCTGTTCCGCCCGGTCCCGGAATCCGAAGCCCCGCAGGCGCTCCGTCACTCCCCGGCGCCTGAGGGACCGGCGACCGCTGACGCCGGCGAAGGTCCCGGGTCCCAGGCGGCTCCTGACCGTTTCCGCTCCGGGCCCGAAACCCCGCCGGCCCCCGGCTCCGCCCCGGAGCAGGAAGCTCCGGACACCTCCGCTCCCGTACCGGAGCCCGAGGCCCAGGCGGCTTCCCCCGCCCCAGGGGCGTCCGACACCCCGACGGCCCCCGGCGCCGTCGCGGCGCCCCGTGCCCCGGAGCCGGGAACCCCGGCACCCCCCGCCCCCGTACGGGAGGCCACCCCCGCCTTCCCCGTGCGTCCCCTCCCCGGGACGGAAGCCTCCTTCGACTCCCCGCCCACCTTCCGGCTGCGGAAGGTGACGCCGCCGCCGTCGGCCGGCGGCGCCCCGCCCGGCACCGTCGCGCCGCCCCTGGGCGTCTTCGGGCCGCCCCCGGACATGAACGCCCGGCCGCACCCCGGCGAGGGGCGCGACACGGCGCCCGAACCCGACCTCGCGGCCGCGCTCGACGCCGCCCCGGACCCCCGCCCCGTCCCGCCGCGCGGCTTCGACGCCGTCGCGGAGGCCGTGCTCGGCGACGAGCCCGCCGCCCCCGCCGGCAGCCCCCTCGCCGACCCCATGGAGCGCATCAGCGACGCCGTGCGGGCGGGCAGGATCGACACGGCCGCCCGCCTCGCCCACGACACCCTGGAGCACGCCTCGCGGACCCTCGGGGCCGAGCACCCGGAGGTGCTGCGCCTGCGCGAGCTCACCGCGTACATCGCCTACCTGGCCGGTGAACCGCTGCGTGCCTTCCGGCTCTCCCTCGACCTCGCCGTCGTCTGCCGCCGCGCGGGCGACGCGGAGGCCGCCTACGGAAACGTCCGCAGCGCGGCCACCGCATGGCGCGGGGTGCGCGACCCCCTGCTCGGGCTGGAACTGGGCCGCGAGCTGACGGCGCTGTGGACCGAGCTGGCCGCCGAGGGCGGCCCCGCAGCCGACGAGGCGGAGGAACTGGACTCCGTGCGCGCCCGCATGGACCGCCTCACCGCCCGCGCCCGCGGCCCGCAGAACTGAGCCGCCTCCCCGGGGACGCCCGCTAGTGGAGGCAGAACTCGTTCCCCTCCGGGTCCGCCATCACGACCCAGCCCCCGGAGGGTTCCTCCACCCGCCGCAGCACCCGGGCGCCGAGCCCCTCCAGCCGGGCCAGCTCCTCGTCGCGGCGGTCCACGCCGGGGTGCAGGTCGAGATGGAGCCGGTTCTTCACGGTCTTCTCCTCGGACACCCGCTGGAACAGCAGCCGCCGGCCGCGCCCGGTGCCGCTCTCCTCCTCGTAGGGGTCGTCGGGGTGCCGTACGGCGGCCAGGTCGCGCCAGGCGCGGCGGCCGTGCGACGCGACGGTGAGCGCCTCGGGGACGGCCCCCGCGGCGAGGAGCTTCTCGATGAGCGCGCTGTTGTCCTCGACCACGTAGTGCAGGGCGGCGGCCCAGAAGTCCGCTTGGGCGTGCGGGTCGGCCGTGTCGATGACGACCTTCCAGTGCACCGGCGTGGCCGGTGTGGGTGTCTGCGTCATGCGCCCGTTATAGGGGACGGCACGGACAACGCCGCCCCGCCGCGCGCTACGGCCTGGTCTCCAGGGCCTTGGCCTCCGCCTCGCTCACCGGCGCGGCGGCCGGCACGGATCCTCCGGCGCCCGGCGCGGCGGTGTCGCGCGCACCGGCCGTCCGGCCGGACAGCGCACGGGCGGCACGGCGCGCGGTGCGCAGCGCGTCCCAGGTGAGCAGCGTGAGCGCCAGCCACACCAGGGCGAACCCGGCCCAGCGCTCCGGCGGCATGGCCTCCTTGAAGTAGAGGATGCCGAGCAGGAACTGGAAGACCGGCGCCAGGTACTGCAACAGTCCCAGGGTGGACAGCGGCACGCGGATCGCCGCGGCGCCGAAGCAGACCAGGGGGAGCGCGGTGACGATGCCGGTCGCCACGAGCAGCAGCGCGTGTCCCGTGCCCTCGCCGCCGAAGGTGGACCCGCCCCGGGTGCCCAGCCACACCAGGTAGCCCAGCGCGGGCAGGAACTGGATCGCGGTCTCGGCGGCCAGCGACTCGATGCCGCCGAGGTTGACCTTCTTCTTCACCAGCCCGTAGGTGGCGAAGGAGAAGGCGAGGCACAGGGAGATCCACGGCGGCCTGCCGTAGCCGACGGTCAGGACGACCACCGCGAGGGCGCCGATCCCGACGGCGGCCCACTGGGCGGGCCGCAGGCGCTCCTTCAGCAGCAGGACGCCCATGGCTATGGTGACCAGCGGGTTGATGAAGTAGCCGAGGGACGCCTCGACGACGTGCCCGGAGTTCACCGACCAGATGTAGACGCCCCAGTTGACGGTGATGACCGCGGCGGCCACCGTGACCAGGGCCAGCTTGCGCGGCTGCCGCACCAGCTCGCCGATCCACGCCCAGCGGCGGATCACGACCAGTGCGGCGGCGACGAAGACCAGGGACCACACCATCCGGTGGGCCAGGATCTCCACCGCGCCGGCGGGCTTGAGCAGGGGCCAGAACAGGGGGACGAGCCCCCACATCCCGTACGCCGCGAAACCGTTCAGCAGTCCTATGCGCCGCTCTGCGGCCGGCTTCCCGGTCACGGGCCTCTCCTTCGTGTCCGACGCGTCCCGTGGTCGTGCGCGGGACCGCCGACGCGCGTGCGGAACCCACCCGGACGACGGTAACGCCGCACACCCCCATGTGTCATGTCCGTACCGTCATACGGTCATGACGGGCCGGGGTGGAGCGTGCTCCCCGTGCGTGAACCGGGGCCCGGGATCAGTTCTTGAGCGCGGCGGCGACGGCCTCGGCGAGCGGGGTGGTCGGACGGCCGGCCAGCCGGGACAGGTCGCCGCTGTCGACCACCAGCTCACCCTCGGCGATCGCCGCGTCCACACCGGCGAGGACGGCCGCCATCGGCTCGGGCACCCCCGCGCCGGCCAGGATGCCGGTGAGCTCCTCGGGCGTGACCGGGCGGTGGACGATCTCCCGGCCGGTCTGCCGGCTCAGCTCGGCCGCGTACTCGGCGAAGCTCCACGCCTCGTCGCCGCCCAGCTCGTACGTCGTGTTCTCGTGGCCCTCGCCGGTCAGCACGGCGACGGCGGCGGCCGCGTAGTCGGCCCGGGAGGCGGAGGAGACCCGGCCCTCGCCCGCGGCCGCGACCACCGCGCCGTGTTCCAGCACCGGGGCCAGGTTCTCGGTGTAGTTCTCGTGGTACCAGCCGTTGCGCAGCAGCACGTACGGCACGCCCGAATCGCGCAGCGCCCGCTCCGTGCCCCGGTGGTCGTCGGCGAGCGAGGCGGTCAGGGTGCCGGGGGCGCTGGTGTAGGCGAGCAGGGCGACACCGGCCGCCCCGGCCGCGTCGATGACGGCCGTGTGCTGTCGTACCCGGCCCTTGTCGAACTCGTTGCCCGAGATCAGCAGGACCTTGTCGCCGGCCGCGAACAGGCCGTCGAAGGTCTCCGGCGCGTTGTAGTCGGCGACCGCGACCCGCACCCCGCGCTCCGCGAGATCCGCCGCCTTCTCCGGGCTGCGCACCACCGCGGTGACCTGCTCGGCGGGGACCTTCTCCAGCAACTGCTCCACGACGTGACGGCCGAGCTTCCCGCTGGCTCCGGTGACGACGATGCTCATGATGCGACAACTCCTCGGGGGTGTGTGTAGGTACTAACTGTACGGCAGGCGCTAACTTTTAGAAAGTGCACGTGGGGCGGGAGGGGTCCCGCGTTGCTTTACGATCACCTCGCGTGTGTCGCCGCTGAACGGCCCAGGCGTCCGTCGGGGGCCGCCGCATCGGGGGGCGCGAGGAGCGGACGCGCACCACTGGGAGGGGACTTACATGCGGAAACGTTTCAACCGGGGCATCGCGGCACTGGTCGGACTCACCCTGGCCGGCACCGGCCTGACCGTCGCGACCGCCGCCCCGGCGGCGGCGAGCTCCTACGACTGCCCGTCCGGCTACTTCTGCGGCTGGTCGGGCGAGGGCGCCAAGGGCTCGATGTGGAAGACCGGCAAGAGCCTCGCGGACCTGGGCAGCTGGGACGACAGGATCCGCTCGTTCGTGAACCGTACGCAGTCGATCGCCTGCCTGTACGAGGACGAGGACTACGTGCCGTGGGGAGGCTACTGGGCCCAGGATCCGAACTCACCCGGCGAACTCAGCAGCTCCCCGGACGCGACCATCAGCTCCATCAAGTTCGTCCGCACCGAGCGCGAGTGCAGTCAGCCCGCCTACCCGGGCTGGGTCTCCGAGACCTCCCCCGCAGCCGCCGGGTTCGGCGACATGAACGGCGACCGCAGGGCCGACGTCATCACCCGTGACCTGGCCGGACGGCTCTGGTTCACCCCGGGGAACGACACCGGCCGGCTCATCGGCGCGGGCGGCTGGAACGCCATGGACACCCTGACCCGGCACGGCGACTTCAGCGGCGACCGCCGCGAGGACCTCATCGCCCGGGAGAAGGCCACCGGCAAGCTCTGGCTCTACCCCGGCACCGGCAACGGCTCCCTCGGCACGCGCAAGCTGCTGGGCGCGAGCGGGTGGAACTCGATGAACCACATCACCGCCTACGGCGACCTGACCGGCGACGGCCGCTCCGACCTGATCGCCGTCCAGAAGTCCACCGGCAAGCTGTGGCTCTACCCGGGCGCCCCGGACGGCAAGCTGGACGCGCGCAAGACCATCGGCTCGGGCGGCTGGAACGGCATGAACGCGCTGGCCGGCACGGGCGACGTGACGGGTGACGGACGTCCCGACCTGTACGCCCGGGAGAAGGCCACCGGCAAGCTGTGGCTGTACCCGGGCGCCTCCACCGCCCGGCTCGGCGCACGCGAGCTCGTCGGCAGCGGCGGCTGGAACACGATGGAACACCTGATCTCGGTCGGCGACTTCTCCGGCGACGGACGTCCCGACCTCGCCGCCGTGACCAACGAGAAGTACGTGATCGACGGCGGTCCGGGACACCTGGGCTGGCTGGTCACCTACCGCGGACGGGCCGGCGGAACCCTGTACGGCCCGCAGCGGACCCACGGCGAGTGGTGGGGCCTCGGCGACTTCTGCTGAGGACACTCCACATGAGCGGAAGGGCCCCGGCATCCGCGCGGATGCCGGGGCCCTTCCTGCGCCCGCGAGCCGCCGGTGCTCAGCCGACGACGGTCCAGGTGTCCCCGCCGGCCAGCAGCGCGGCAAGGTCGCCCTTGCCGTGCTGGTCGACGGCGGTGTCGAGCTGGTCGGCCATGAGGGTGTCGTAGACCGGCCGGTCCACCGAGCGGAACACCCCGATCGGGGTGTGGTGCAGGGTGTCCGGGTCGGCGAGGCGGGACAGGGCGAACGCGGTCGTCGGGGACGCGGAGCGCGCGTCGTGCACGAGCACCCGGGCCTCGTTCTCCGGTGTCACCGTGACGACCTCGAGGTCGCCGGTCGCGGGGTCGCGGACGACGCCCTTGGAACGGTCGGCGCCGAAGCGGACGGGCTGTCCGTGTTCCAGGCGGATGACCGCTTCCTCGGCCTGCCGGCGGTCCTTGAGGACCTCGAAGGCGCCGTCGTTGAAGATGTTGCAGTTCTGGTAGATCTCCACCAGAGCCGTGCCGGGGTGGTCGGCGGCCTGGCGCAGTACCTCGGTGAGGTGCTTGCGGTCGGAGTCGACGGTGCGGGCGACGAAGGACGCCTCCGCGCCGATCGCCAGGGACACGGGGTTGAAGGGCGCGTCGAGCGAGCCCATCGGCGTGGACTTGGTGATCTTGCCGACCTCGGAGGTGGGGGAGTACTGGCCCTTGGTCAGCCCGTAGATGCGGTTGTTGAACAGCAGGATCTTGAGGTTGACGTTGCGGCGCAGGGCGTGGATGAGGTGGTTGCCGCCGATGGACAGCGCGTCGCCGTCACCGGTGACCACCCACACGCTCAGATCCCGGCGGGAAGTCGCCAGGCCGGTGGCGATGGCGGGGGCGCGGCCGTGGATCGAGTGCATCCCGTAGGTGTTCATGTAGTACGGGAAGCGGGAGGAGCAGCCGATGCCGGAGACGAACACGATGTTCTCCCGGGCCAGGCCCAGCTCCGGCATGAAGCCCTGCACGGCGGCCAGGACCGCGTAGTCGCCGCAGCCGGGGCACCAGCGCACCTCCTGGTCGGACTTGAAGTCCTTCATCGTCTGCTTGGCCTCGGCCTTGGGCACGAGCTGGAGCAGCGTGTCGGCGTCAGTCATCGATGGCCTCCTTCAGCGCCGCGGCGAGCTGCTCCGCCTTGAACGGCATACCGTTGACCTGGTTGTACGAGCGGGCGTCGACCAGGTACTTCGCCCTGATGAGGGTGGCGAGCTGCCCGAGGTTCATCTCGGGGACCACCACCTTGTCGTATCCGCGCAGCACCTCGCCGAGGTTGTGCGGGAAGGGGTTGAGGTGGCGCAGGTGGGCCTGCGCCACCGGCTGCCCGGCCTTCCGCAGGCGCCGTACGGCCGCGGTGATGGGGCCGTAGGTGGAGCCCCAGCCCAGCACCAGCAGGCGTGCGGTGCCGTCCGGGTCGTCGACCTCCAGGCCGGGGACGTCGATGCCGTCGATCTTGGCCTGCCGGGTGCGGACCATGAAGTCGTGGTTGGCCGGGTCGTAGGAGATGTTCCCGGTGCCGTCCTGCTTCTCGATGCCGCCGATGCGGTGCTCCAGACCCGGCGTGCCCGGCACGGCCCACGGACGCGCCAGCGTCTGCGGATCGCGCTTGTAGGGCCAGAACACCTCGGTGCCGTCGCCCAGCGTGTGGTTCGGGCCCTGCGCGAACTGCACCGTCAGGTCCGGAAGCTCCTCCAGCTCCGGGATCCGCCACGGCTCGGATCCGTTGGCCAGGTAGCCGTCGGACAGCAGGAACACCGGGGTGCGGTAGGCCAGCGCGATCCGCGCCGCCTCCATCGCGGCGTCGAAGCAGTCCGCCGGCGTCTTCGGCGCGACCACCGGCACCGGGGCCTCACCGTTGCGCCCGTACATCGCCTGCAGCAGATCCGCCTGCTCCGTCTTGGTCGGCAGCCCCGTCGACGGGCCGCCGCGCTGGATGTCCACGATCAGCAGCGGCAGCTCCAGGGAGACCGCGAGACCGATCGTCTCCGATTTCAGCGCCACCCCCGGGCCCGAGGTGGTGGTCACCGCCAGCGACCCGCCGAACGCCGCGCCCAGCGCCGCACCGATCCCGGCGATCTCGTCCTCCGCCTGGAAGGTGCGCACGCCGAAGTTCTTGTGCCGGCTCAGCTCGTGCAGGATGTCCGACGCCGGAGTGATCGGATACGAGCCCAGGAACAGCGGCAGGTCCGCCTGCCGGGACGCGGCGATCAGACCGTAGGACAGGGCCAGGTTCCCGGAGATGTTGCGGTAGACGCCCGGCGGGAACGCCGTCACCGCCGGCGCCACCTCGTAGGAGACCGCAAAGTCCTCCGTCGTCTCCCCGAAGTTCCAGCCCGCCCGGAACGCCGCGATGTTCGCCGCCGCGATGTCCGGCTTCTTGGCGAACTTCGCCCGCAGGAACTTCTCCGTGCCCTCCGTGGGCCGGTGATACATCCACGACAGCAGACCCAGCGCGAACATGTTCTTGCTGCGCTCGGCCTCCTTACGGCTGAGGTCGAACTCCTTCAGCGCCTCCACCGTCAGCGTCGTCAGCGGCACCGGGTGCAGGTGGTAGCCGTCCAGCGAGCCGTCCTCCAGCGGGCTGGCGTCGTAGCCGACCTTCTGCATCGCCCGCTTGGTGAACTCGTCGGTGTTGACGATGATCTCCGCCCCGCGCGGCAGATCGCCGATGTTCGCCTTCAGCGCGGCCGGGTTCATCGCCACCAGCACGTTCGGCGCGTCACCGGGGGTGAGGATGTCGTGGTCGGCGAAGTGCAGCTGGAACGACGACACCCCCGGCAGCGTCCCGGCCGGAGCGCGGATCTCGGCGGGGAAGTTCGGCAGCGTGGAGAGGTCGTTGCCGAAGGACGCGGTCTCCGAGGTGAAACGGTCACCGGTAAGCTGCATCCCGTCACCCGAGTCCCCCGCGAACCTGATGATCACTCGGTCGAGCCGGCGGACGCCCTTCGTCCCCGCCGCTGTGCGCTGCTCCCCTACGACTGTTCCGTCGGTCTGTTCCGCTGGGCTGCTGACCTGGCTGGTCACTGAACTGGACCTCCTCGAGGCGGCTGTCCGGGACGGCCTTCCCGCAGGCCTTCCCCGCATAAACCCTACGACCGTCGGGGGTGTCCACCGTGAAGGATTCGAGTGAAGATCCAGCCGGTGGACAGCAGCCGGGGCGTGCCGTCGTCCCCTCAGGAGTTCAAATACGTCAGCACGGCCAGAACCCGCCGGTGGTCGCCGTCGCTCGGGGACAGCCCCAGCTTCAGGAAGATGTTGCTGACGTGCTTCTCCACCGCGCCGTCGCTCACCACGAGCTGCCGGGCGATCGCCGAGTTCGTCCGCCCCTCCGCCATCAGCCCCAGGACCTCGCGCTCGCGCGGGGTGAGCCTCGCCAGCACGTCCTGCTTGCGGCTGCGGCCCAGCAGCTGCGCCACCACCTCCGGGTCCAGCGCCGTGCCGCCCTCGGCCACCCGGACCACCGCGTCCACGAACTCCCGCACCTCGGCCACCCGGTCCTTCAGCAGATAGCCGACGCCCCTGCTGGAGCCGGCCAGCAGCTCGGTGGCGTACCGCTCCTCGACGTACTGCGACAGCACCAGCACCCCGACCCCCGGATGGCTCTTGCGCAGCTGCACCGCGGCCCGCACGCCCTCGTCCGTGTGCGTCGGCGGCATCCGCACGTCGGCGACCACCACGTCCGGCAGCTCATCCTGCTGGGCCAGGTCGTCGACCGTCTTGATCAGCGCGTCGCCGTCGCCGACCCCGGCCACCACCTCGTGCCCCCGGTCGGTCAGCAGCCGGGTCAGGCCCTCCCGCAACAGCACCGAATCCTCGGCGATGACCACCCGCACCCTGTCCTCCACGTCGTCGGCCCCCAAAGCCCCGCTCCGGGCCCGCCCCTGTGGCGGGCCCGGTCGTCGGGTCCAGCATTTCAGCATTCAGGGGAGGACGGGCCGGGACAACGCGATCGGGGGTGCTGCCGTCATCGCTGTCGTCATCGGTCGCCGCGGGTCCGTCCGGATCCGCGGAGGTGCGCCTCCCCGGAGCGCGTCACCGGGGGCGCGTCACCGGGTGGGCGTGCGCCCGGGGCCCGCACCCGCCCGTGTGTCCGCCTGCGTGTCGTCCGCCGGACCGCGTGTCCCACCCCGTTGTCATCGGGTCCGCTCCGCACGCCACGGCAGTTCCGCGGTCACCCGCGTCGGACCGCCGGCCGGAGAGTCCACGACGAGGATCCCGTCCACCGCCTCCAGCCGCTCCGCCAGACCCGCCAGCCCGGAACCGCGCGACAGGTCCGCGCCGCCCACGCCGTTGTCCACCACCTGGAGCATCAACCGGTCCTCCGACCGCCACACCTCCACGGCCGCCCAGGTCGCCCGGCTGTGCTTGCTGACGTTCTGCAGCAGCTCCGAGACCGTGAAGTAGGCGATGCCCTCGATCGCGGGCGCCGGCCGCTCCGACAGGTCCACCTCCACCTGCACCGGGACCGCGCAGCGCGAGGCGACCGACGAGAGCGCCGCGTCCAGGCCGCGGTCGGTGAGGACCGCCGGGTGGATGCCGCGGGCCAGGTCCCGCAGCTCCTGCAGGGCCGTCTTCACCTCGCCGTGCGCCTCGTCCACCATCCGCGCCGCGGCCTGCGGGTCCTCCCGCAGCTTCTCCTTCGCAAGCCCCAGGTCCATCGCCAGGTTCACCAGCCGGGCCTGCGCCCCGTCGTGCAGATCCCGCTCGATGCGGCGCAGGTCCGCCGCCGCCGTGTCCGCCACGACCCCGCGGTCCGACTCCAGCTCCACCACCCGGGTGGCCAGCCGCGACGGGCCCAGCAGCCCGTGCACCATCAGCCGGTCCACCATCGTCAGCGCCCGCACGATCCACGGCGTGGCCAGCGTGAACAGCAGACCCACGCCCGCCGTCACCGCGATCTCGAACGGGTTGTCCAGGTAGATCGCGTGCTGCTCGTCGCCGTACAGCTGTATGCCGCCCTGGCCCGCGTGCATCGGGAACACCCAGAACCACAGCGGGTACGTCAGCAGCGACCAGCCCAGCGTCCAGAAGGTGACGGTCACCGCGAAGGAGAGGACCGCCCACGGAAGCTGCAGCACCGAATACAGCAGCGCCCGCCAGGAGGCGCCGCTCTTCAGCACGGCCCCGACCCACCCCATGAAGCCCTGCCGCTCCAGCCGCAGCGGCTCCGGCTCGCCCACGTCCAGGCCGAGCAGCCCGCGCGCCCGCGCCCGCTCCACCGACCCGATGCCGCGGCACCCGGCGAGCGCCGCCGCCAGCACCGGCACCCCGAGGAACGTCACCAGCAGGCCCGCCCCCAGCGAGACCATCGTGACCGCGTAGGTGAACAGCAGGATGCTGACCGGCAGGCTCAGCAGCACGTACGCCAGTTCCCGCCAGGCACGCCCCTCGACCGGCACCCGCAGCGCCGACGGCATCCGGTGCCGCCGTCCCTCCACGCCCCGCGCGTGTCCGGGCCCGGTGGGGAGCCCGTAGCCCTGTCCGTACTCCGTGGCCATCGGCTTCGTCCTTCTCCTCGTCCGGCGGGTGTGCTGTCGTACCACCAGAGTGCTGCGCCGCAGGTCGGCGGGGAATGAAGGCCGTCGCAGTCTTCGGTGGGGGGTTTTCCCTACCTACGGCCCCGGGCGGACACCCTCTTCCCCGGCGCTTCCCCCGCCGGAGTGCCCGAACGGTCCCGCCACGGCAGCTCGGCCGTCACCGTCGTCGGGCCGCCCTCCGGGGAGTCCACGACGAACAGGCCGTCCACCGCGCCCAGCCGGTCGGCGAGCCCCCGCATGCCCGTACCGCCGTCGAGGCCCGCCCCGCCCACGCCGTCGTCCCGCACCTGCAGGAACAGCCGGTTCTCCGACCGCCACACCTCCACCGAGGCCGACCGCGCCCGGCTGTGCTTGCTGACGTTCTGCAGCAGCTCCGAGACCGTGAAGTAGGCGATGCCCTCGATCGCCGGCGCCGGCCGCTCGTCCAGGTCGACGGTGACCGTCACCGGCACCGTGCACCGCGTGGCGACCGACGACAGCGCCGCGTCCAGACCGCGGTCGGTGAGCACCGCCGGGTGGATGCCGCGCGCCAGGTCCCGCAGCTCCTGCAGCGCCAGCTTCACCTCGCCGTGCGCCTCCTCGACCATCGACGCCGCCGCGTCCGGGTCCTCCAGCAGCTTCTCCTTGGCCAGGCCCAGCCCCATCGCCAGGTTCACCAGCCGGGCCTGCGCCCCGTCGTGCAGGTCCCGCTCGATGCGGCGCAGGTCCGCCGCCGCCGTGTCCACCACGATCCCGCGGTCCGACTCCAGCTCGGCGATGCGCCGCTCCAGCTCGTCCGACGGCGACAGCAGACCCCGCACCATCGCCCGGTCCACGTCGGCCATCGCCCGCACCACGTACGCCAGCACCGGCCACAGCACGAACAGCCCGGTCAGCGTGACGGTGAAGGTGAGGACGCCCCACGGCATCCGTATCAGCGTGAACAGGAACGTCCGCCAGCCCACCGGGTCCTTGACCGCCTGCCACAGCCCCGGCCAGAACCCGCCGCGCCACGGCAGCGGGCTCGGCTCGTCCACCCGCACCCCGAGCGCCGATCTGGCGCGCGCCCGCTCGAACCGGCCGAGCTGCCGCGCCCCCATCAGGCCGAGCGCGAGCAGGGGGAGACCGATCACCGTGACCGTCAGGCCCGCGCCGGTGGACAGCACGGTCACCGTGTAGACGAAGCCCACCATCGACACCGGGAGGTTCGTCAGGAGATGCGCGATCTCCTTCCAGGTGTGCGCGTCGTAGGCGAAGCGGGCCGGCGGCGGACGGTCGCCCGGTCCGGCCGGCTGCGGGATCGGTTCGGTCATGGGCCCAGCCTGCCCGGAGCCGGGGGGCCCGCGCCATGAGGAGGACCGCCAAGGTGAACTGAGGAAAACCCCACCCCCCGCGTGCCAAGCCCCGACGGACTGCTTACCGTGCCTTTATCAGGGCCTAGACTCCCGTGCGTACAGATCGTCGGACCGTGGCGTCCGGCGTCACCGGCACGGATCAAGGGCAGGGCACAGGCGGGGACGCCTGGTCGCCGATCTGAGGAGTGAGGGGCGGACGTGCGGGAAACGACCGTCGTCGCGGCGGATTACTTCCAGTCCTATTCGGTCGTCGGCCTGCTCGCCGTCGTCGGCCTGCTGTTCGTCGTCGTCGCCTTCGGCGCGGGCCGCCTGCTGCGGCCGGTGGTGCCCACGCCGGAGAAGCTGCTGACGTACGAGTGCGGCGTCGACCCCGTCGGCGAGGGCTGGGCCCACACCCAGGTCCGCTACTACGTCTACGCCTTCCTCTACGTGATCTTCGCCGTCGACTCGATCTTCCTCTTCCCCTGGGCGACCGTCTTCGCCGCCGACGGCTACGGCGCCACCACCCTCGTGGAGATGTTCGTCTTCCTCGGCTTCCTCGCCGTGGGCCTGCTGTACGCCTACAAGAAGGGCGTCCTGACATGGACGTGAACCCTGCCGCCCCCGAGCCCGTGCTGCTGCCGGAACCCGGGGGTCCCCCCGGCGAAGGCAGGGGGAGGCTCGGCGCGCTCGCCCGGCTCGCCCCCGAGCCGATGAAGGTGGTCCTCAACTGGGGCCGCCGCTACTCGCTCTGGGTGTTCAACTTCGGCCTCGCCTGCTGCGCGATCGAGTTCATCGCCGCGTCGATGGCCCGGCACGACTTCATCCGCCTCGGCGTCATCCCGTTCGCGCCCGGCCCCCGCCAGGCCGACCTGATGGTCGTCTCCGGCACGGTCACCGACAAGATGGCCCCCGCGATCAAGCGCCTGTACGAGCAGATGCCCGAGCCGAAGTACGTCATCTCCTTCGGCGCGTGCAGCAACTGCGGCGGCCCCTACTGGGACTCCTACTCCGTCACCAAGGGCGTCGACCAGATCATCCCGGTCGACGTCTACGTCCCCGGCTGCCCGCCCCGGCCCGAGGCGCTGCTCCAGGGCATCCTCAAGCTCCAGGAGAAGATCGCCCGCGAGTCCCTGGGGGAGCGGTACGGCACCGCCTCCGCCGGGCGTCCCCCGGCGGCGGCGCTGCAGAGCGGGCTGGTCCGGCCGCCCGCGCCGAAGGACGCGCCGGAGGACGGTCCGAAGGACGGTGCGAAGGACGAGCCGACGGGGGAGGGGGAGGCCGGATGACCACCGCCGGCTGGCTCCCCGCGGACGTCGAGGAACTGTTCGGCGCGCAGGCCACGGCGGAGGAGGCGTACGACGTCCTCACCGTCGACGTGCCGTCCGACGCCTGGATCCCCGCCCTCGAAGCCGCCCGTGACCGCCTCGGCTGTACCTTCTTCGACTGGCTGAGCGCGGTCGACGAACCCGGCGCCGGCTTCCGGGTGACCGCGCACGTCGCCGCCCTCGCCCCGGTACGGCGACTGCTGCTGCGCACCACGGTGCCGCACGAGGCCCCCGTCCTGCCGTCCGCCGTGGACGTCTACGCGGGCGCGGCCTGGCACGAACGCGAGACCCACGAGATGTTCGGCGTCGACTTCACCGGACACCCCGGCCTCGACCATCTGCTGCTGCCGGACGGCTTCGAGGGCCATCCGCTGCGCAAGGACTTCGTCCTCGCGGCCCGGGTCGCCAAGGCGTGGCCCGGCGCCAAGGAGCCGGGGGAGTCCGAGCACGGCGGCCCCAAGCGGCGCCAGATGCTGCCGCCGGGCGTACCCGACCCGAACGAGTGGGGTCCGCTCAAGGGCCGGCTCCCGTCCGCCCCGGCCCGTCCCGCCCGCCGCGCGGCCACCGCGGCGGCCCGCACCCCGGGTGAACGCCCGCCCCGCCGCACCCGCTCCGCCTCCGAGGGCTCGGCCAGCCAGACGGCGGGGGCGGGTACCGGCGCGGGTGCTGACGCAGGCGCTGACGCGAGGGAGACCCAGCCACCGGTCGCGCCGCGTCGGTCGCGGTCGGTGTCGGAGGGGTCCGCGAGTCAGAGGAGTGCGGGGGGCTCGGGTGCCGGTGCCAGTGCCGGTGCCGGTGAGGGCGGTGCGCAGCCACCGGTCACGCCGCGTCGGTCGCGGTCGGCGTCCGAAGGCTCCGTGAGCCAGAGGAGTGCGGGCGGTGCCGGTGCCGGTGCCGGTACTGGTACTGGTGAGGGCGGCGCGCAGGCGGCGGGCGCGCCGCGCAGGGCGCGATCGGCGTCGGAGGGGTCCGCCAGTCAGCGGGCGGAGACCCCGGCACGCCGGTCGCGCAGCGCGAGTGAGGGGTCGGCGTCGCAGCGGGCCGACGCCGCGGGCGGCCCCCGCCGGGCGCGGTCCGCGTCCGAGGACTCCGCGAGCCGGCGCGCGGCGCAGGACCAGGCGCAGGGCGCGGACGACACGGCGGCGGATGGCGCCGAGGAACGGCGCGACCGCAAGCCGCCCGTCGCCCCGCGCAGCCCGGACGCCCCGTGGCACCACGCGCGGCCGGCCTTCGGGGAGCCGGAGCCGGAAGGTCAGTCCGAGCGGGATTCCGGAGCGCGTCCCGGGGACACCGGTCCCGGCCCTGACCCCGGCCCCGATACCCGCACGAACACGCCCGACGACCCCTCAGGAGGCACGCGGTGACCGACGTTCTCGACGTCGCTCTGCGACTCCTCGTCGTGTTCGTCGTCTTCCTGACCTTCCCCCTGCTCGTGGGCCAGGCCGAGCACAAGGTCATGGCGCACATGCAGGGCCGCCTCGGCCCCATGTACGCCGGCGGCTTCCACGGCTGGGCCCAGCTCATCGCCGACGGCGTGAAGTTCGCGCAGAAGGAGGACGTCGTCCCGGCCGGCGCGGACCGCCGCATCTTCCAGCTCGCCCCGGCCGTCGCGCTCCTGCCGTATCTCCTCGTGCTGCTCGTCATCCCGATCGGGCCGGGTGAGGGTGCGGTCGGGCAGGCGCTGGACGCGGGCGTGTTCTTCGTCCTCGCCGTCATGGGCGTGGGCGTCCTCGGCTCGCTCATGGCCGGCTGGGCCTCCGCCAACAAGTTCTCCCTCCTCGGCGGCCTGCGCACCGCCGCCCAGCTCCTCGCGTACGAACTGCCGATGCTGCTCACCGCCGCTTCCGTGGCGATGGCCGCCGGGACCGTCTCCCTCGTCGGCATCCTCGACGCGTTCGAATGGTGGTGGCTGCCCTGGCAGATCACCGGCGCGCTGGTCTTCTTCATCGCCGGCCTCGCCGAACTCCAGCGCCCGCCCTTCGACATGCCGGTCGCCGACTCCGAGATCATCTTCGGCGCGTACACCGAGTACACCGGCCTGCGCTTCGCCCTGTTCCTCCTCGCCGAGTACGCCGGGATCGTCGTCCTGTGCGGCCTGACCACCGTCCTGTTCCTCGGCGGCTGGCACGGCCCCTGGGGTGCCGACGGCCTCGGCTGGGCCTGGACCCTGCTGAAGACCGCCGTCCTCGCCTTCGTCGTCATCTGGCTGCGCGTCAGCTACCCACGGCTGCGCGAGGACCAGCTGCAGAAGTTCTCCTGGACCCTCCTGGTCCCTCTCGCCCTCGCCCAGATCGCCCTCACCGGCGTCGTCAAGGTGGTGTTCCTGTAATGGCCCCGATCCCCGGCTCCGGCCTGGCCAAGGGCCTGGCCGTCACACTGCGGACGATGACGCGGAAGTCCGTCACCGCGCAGTACCCGGACATCCAGCCCGAACTGCCGCCCCGCAGCCGCGGGGTGATCGGCCTGTTCGAGGAGAACTGCACGGTCTGCATGCTGTGCGCCCGCGAGTGCCCCGACTGGTGCATCTACATCGACTCGCACAAGGAGACGGTCCCGCCCGCCGCCCCCGGTGGCCGGGAACGCAGCCGCAACGTCCTCGACCGGTTCGCCATCGACTTCGCCCTGTGCATGTACTGCGGTATCTGCGTCGAGGTGTGTCCTTTCGACGCGCTGTTCTGGTCCCCGGAGTTCGAGTACGCGGAGACCGACATCCGTGACCTCACCCACGAGCGGGACAAGCTCCGCGAGTGGATGTGGACCGTCCCGGCCCCGCCCGCCCTCGACGCCGGTGCGGAGGAACCGAAGGAAGTCGCCGCCGCCCGCAAGGCCGCCGACAAGCTCGCGGCCGCCCAGGCCGACGAACCCGGTCAGGAGGGCCGCGCATGAGCACCGCAGCGACCGCCGCCCTCGCGGCCGGCACCGCGCACCGGGCGGCCGAGTCGCCCGGCTTCCTGTCCCCGACCGGCGTGGAGATCACCTTCCTTCTCGTCGGCCTGGTCACCCTCGGGGCCGCCGTCGTCACCGTCACCACCCGGCAGCTGGTGCACGCCGCCCTGTGGCTCGTGGTGGCCCTCGGCGGACTCGCCGTCGAATACCTGCTGCTCACCGCCGAGTTCATCGCCTGGGTGCAGGTCCTCATCTACGTCGGCTCCGTCGTCGTCCTCCTCCTGTTCGGGCTGATGCTCACCCGCGCCCCCGTCGGCCGCTCGCCGGACGCCGACTCCGGCAACCGCTGGGTCGCCCTCGCCGTCGCGGTCGCCGCGGCGGCCGCTCTGGTCTGGGTGGTCGTCGACGCCTTCCGCACCACCTGGATCGACCTGGACGGAGCTCCCTCCGGCTCCACCGAGGTGACCGGCGCCAGCCTCTTCCAGCACTGGGTCCTCCCCTTCGAGGCCCTGTCCGTCCTCCTCCTCGCCGCCCTCGTCGGCGCGATCGTCCTGTCCCGCAAGGCCAGGAACGGCGCCGCGCCCGGCGCGCCGGGCGCGGGCTCCGCCGTCACCGCGGCCCGCACGAAGGACACCCGGGACGACCAGGAAGGGGCCCGCTGATGCACCTCGCCTATCCCGCCGTCCTCTCCGCCCTCCTTTTCTGCACCGGCCTCTACGGCGTCCTCGCCCGCCGCAACGCGATCCTGGTGCTGATGTCGGTCGAGCTGATGCTCAACGCCGTCAACCTCAACCTGGTCGCCTTCGACGCCTGGCTCAGCCGGGCCGCCGAGGACACCCTGCACTCCGGCCAGGCGCTGGCCCTGTTCACCATCGCCGTCGCCGCCGCCGAGATCGGCATCGGCCTCGCCATCGTCCTCGCCGTGTACCGCAACCGCGGCACCTCGGACATCGACCGGCTCCGCGACACCGCCGAGGGCCACGACCCCGACGACCCCGACAGCGACGCCACCGGCCGCGCGATCCCCGCCCCGGCCGCCGGTGAGAAGGCCGAGGCCACCGCGTGACCACGACCACCCTCGCCGTCCTCGTCCCCCTCCTGCCGTTCCTCGGCGCGCTCGCCGGACTGCTGCTGGGCCGCGCCGCGCCCGGTTTCGTCCGCCCGCTCGCCGTCCTGCCGACGCTCGCCTCGCTCCTGCTCGCCGCCGCCGTCGCCGCGCGCCAGGGCGGCGGTGACCCGGTCGACGCCGTCACCGGGCTCACCCCCACCGGCTCGGTCCCGGTCGAACTCGCCCTGCACATCGACGGCTTCGCCGCCCTCACCGCCGTGGTCGTCGGCACCGTCGCCGTCTGCGTGCAGATCTACTCCACGGGCTACCTGCGCGACGACCCGCGCTACCCGTCGTACGCCGCCCTCGTCTCGCTGTTCACCTCCGCGATGCTCCTGGTCGTCTACACCGGCGACCTGATGGTGCTGCTGGTCGGCTGGGAAGTGATGGGCATCTGCTCCTACTTCCTCGTCGGTCACTACTGGGAGACCCCCGAGGCGCGCGCCGCCTCGCTGAAGGCCTTCCTGGTCACCAAGCTCGGCGACGTCCCCTTCCTCATCGGTCTGTTCGCCCTCGCCTCCGACGCTGGGTCCTTCCGCATCACCCGGATCCTCGACGCCGTCGCGCAGGGCGGCATCGACCACCCCACGCTCGTCGCCCTGCTGCTCCTCGCGGGCGTGGCCGGCAAGTCGGCGCAGTTCCCGCTGCACACCTGGCTCCCCGACGCGATGGCGGGCCCCACTCCCGTCTCCGCGCTGATCCACGCCGCGACGATGGTCGCCGCCGGCGTCTACTTCGTCGCCCGTCTCCTCCCGCTCTTCGAGGCCTCGCAGGCCGCGATGACCGTCCTCGCCGTCATGGCCGCCGTGACGATGACCGGCTCGGCGCTCGCCGCCCTCGCCCAGGACGACATCAAACGCGTCCTCGCCTACTCGACGATCGGCCAGCTCGGCTACATGACCGGCGCCCTCGCCGTCGCCGACCGCGGCGCCGCCGTCTTCCACCTCCTGTCCCACGGCGCCTTCAAGGCGCTGCTGTTCCTCGCCGCCGGCGTGATCATCCACGCCGCCGGCACCAACTCGCTGGCCGCCACGTCCCGCATGAGCGGGCTGCGCGACCGCGTGCCCGACGCCTACTGGACGATGACCGTGGCACTCCTCGCGCTCGCCGCGATCCCGCCGTTCAGCGGCTTCTTCTCCAAGGAGGCCGTCCTCGGCGTCGCCGAACACGTCGTCACCGGCCACACCGAGCACGCCCCCGCCGCCGCGGGCTGGATCGTCCTCCTCGCCGGTCTGCTCACCGCCCTCCTCACCGCCGCGTACGCGACGCGGCTGTGGCTGCTCGCCTTCCGCGGCAGCGGCACGGAGGCGCCCGACCACGGCCGGCAGCCGCTGACCATGACCACCGTGCTGTGGGTGCTCGCCGTGCCGTCGCTGGCGCTCGGCGGCCTCGCCTTCCGGGTGCTGCCCGACTGGTTCGACGGCCACGACCTCACCCCGACGCTCACCACCTCCGTGCTCGGCACGGGCGTGGCACTGGTCGGCGGCATCGTCACCTACGCGACCTGGCGGCACACCACCGCGCACGCGGCCCGCCACCCGCTCGGCGCCGTCGCCGCCCACCCCGGGGGAGACGCCGGCCGGGTCGAGGCGGAGGCCATCGCCGGCCACGAACCCGCCTACGGGAACGTCGCGCACGCGGCCGACCCCGCGGATCCCGGACGGCTGCTGCTCGGCCCGCTGCACCGGCACGCCGCCGTCGGCTTCCACCTGGACGCCGTGTACGCGGCGCTCCTCGTCCGCCCGGTCCAGGCCGGCGCGAGCCTCGTACGGTTCCTCGACCGGGAGGTCGTCGACACCTACGTACGCGGCGCGGGCACCCTGCCCCGCTGGCTCGGCGCCGCCGTACGACGGGCCCAGACCGGCAATCTGCAGACCTATGTGAGCGCGCTGCTCGCCGGCACCGTCGTCCTCGCGGTGACCGCCGTCCTCGTCGCCACGGGAGCGTGAGCAGGCGTGATCGATATCAACGAGTCCGTGATGCAGTTCCTTCTGGCGTTCCTCGTCGTCGGCCCGCTCCTCGGCGCCGCCGCCGCTCTGCTGCCGGCCCCGCCCGGACTGAAGGGGACGTCGCCCGAGCAGGCCGTGCTCCGCCACGGCGTCGCCGTCACCGGTGCGATCCTGGCGGCGGCGATCGTCCTGGCGCTCGGCTTCGACCACGACCAGCCGTCGACGATGCAGGCCACGACCGACATCAGCTGGATCCCCGCACTCGACGTGCGGATCCACCTCGGCATCGACGGCATCTCGCTCCCCCTTCTGGTCCTGACCGCCCTGCTGACCTTCCTCAGCGCCCTCCACTCGTACTTCAAGCCGCCCGCGGGACCGTCCCCGAAGGGCTTCGTCGCCCTGCTGCTCGTCCTCGAGTCCGGCACCCTGGCGACCTTCGCCGTCCTCGACCTCGTCCTGTTCTTCCTCGCCTTCGAGACGGTCCTCGTCCCGATGTACTTCCTCATCGCCCGCTGGGGCGGCGAGGGCCGGGCCGAGGCCGCCTGGAAGTTCATCCTCTACACGCTGCTCGGCTCCGTGGTCATGCTGCTCGGCCTGCTCCTGATCGGGATCAAGGCGGGCACGTTCGACATGGTGGCACTCGCCACTGACAACGGCCGGTCGCTGACCACGTCCGTGCAGGTCATCGCCGTACTGGCGGTCGGCGTCGGGCTCGCGGTCAAGACGCCGATGTGGCCGCTGCACAGCTGGCTGCCCGACGCCCACACCGCCGCCCCGACGGTCGGCTCCGTCCTGCTCGCCGGCGTCCTGCTGAAGATGGGCACGTACGGCTTCGTCCGCATCCTGCTCCCGGCCGCGCCCGACGGTTTCCGCACCTTCGCGCCCTACCTCGCCGCGTTCGCCGTCGTCGGCATCGTCTACGGATCCCTCGCCTGCCTCGCCCTGGCCAGGAAGGGCGCCAAGGGCGACCTCAAGCGCCTGATCGCCTACTCCTCCGTCGGCCACATGGGCTTCGTCCTCCTCGGCATCGCGACCATGACCCCGACCGGCGTCAACGGCGCCCTGTTCGCCAACATCGCTCACGGTCTCATCACCGGCCTGCTGTTCTTCCTGGTCGGCGGACTGAAGGAACGCACCGGCAGCACCGACCTCGACGCCCTCGCCCAGGAGACCGGAGCCGCCCTCTACGGCAAGGCGCCGCGCCTCGGCGGCCTGCTCGCCTTCGCCGCCGTCGCCTCCCTCGGCCTGCCCGGCCTCGCCGGGTTCTGGGGCGAGATGCTGGCGCTGTTCGGCGCCTTCGACCCCGCCGACGGGCTCAGCCGGCCGGCCTTCCTCACCTTCATGTCGATCGGCGCGTTCGGCACCCTGCTCACCGCCGCCTACCTGCTGATCGTGGTCCGCCGGGTCTGCATGGGCGCCGCGCCGCAGGACGCGCCGGCACTCACCGACGTGCGCTCCTACGAGTTCGCGGCCTGGACCCCGCTCGTCGTCCTCACCGTCGTCGCCGGCCTGTGGCCCAAGGCCCTCCTCGGGCTGACCGACCCGGCCGTGCAGCAGCTCCTCGCAGGAGGCACCCGATGAGCTCCCTCGTCCAGTCCGTCGACTGGCTGGCCATCGCGCCGCCCACCATCGCGGCGGTCGCCGGACTCGTCGTGCTCGTCGCCGACCTGTTCGTCGGCGAGACCAGGAAGCCCCTGCTCGGCTGGATCGCGGTGGCCGGACTCGCCGCCGCCGCACTCATGCTGCTGCCCCTCCTCGACGCCGACCGCGCCACCTTCTGCCTGGTCGGCGACACCGAGGTGTGCAGCTACACCGCGGACCGCTTCACCCTCGTCGTCCAGTTCCTGGTGCTCGGCGGCGCCCTGCTCTGCGCCCTGCTGTCGGTCACCGCGCTGAAGGACTCCGGCAAGCGGCTCCCCGAGGGCGAGTACTGGTTCCTGTTCCTCTCCTCCGCCGCCGGCGCGGCCCTGCTGCCCGCCTCCCGGGACCTCGCGACCCTCGTCATCGCCCTGGAGGTGGCGTCCCTGCCCGCCTTCGCCCTGGTCGGCCTGCGGCACGGCGACCGCAGGTCCTCCGAGGCGGCCCTGAAGTTCTTCCTGTCCTCCGTCACCGCCACCGCGGTCAGCCTGCTGGGCATCAGCTTCGTCTACGCCGCGACCGGAACCCTCCACCTCACCCGCGTCGCCGAACGCATCCAGCACGTCGACGGGCAGCTCGACACCCTCGCGCAGACCGGCGTCGTCCTCACCCTCGTCGGCTTCGCGTTCAAGACGGCCGCCGTCCCCTTCCACTTCTGGGTCCCCGACACCTACGTGGGCGCCCCGCTGCCGATCGCCGCCTACCTGTCCGTCATCGGCAAGGCGGTCGGCTTCTCCGGCCTCATCCTCGTCACCGTCGTCGCCCTGCCCTCGTACGCCGACGCCTGGGCCCCCGCCCTGGCCGTGCTCGCCGCGCTCACCATGACCGTCGGCAACGTCGGCGCCCTGCGCCAGCAGTCCACGCGCGCGCACAGCGCCGTACGCCTGCTCGCCTGGTCGTCCGTCGGCCAGGCCGGGTACCTCCTGGTGCCGATCGCCGCCGCCGGGTACTCCGGCGATCCCGAGAGGTCGGCCGGCTCCACTCTCGCCTACGCCCTCATGTACGGCGCCGTGAACCTGGGGGCCTTCGCGGTGGCCGCCCTCGTCGGCCGCGCGCACCGGCTCAACCGGGTCTCCGACTACCGCGGCCTGTACGCCGCGAGCCCGCTCACCGCGCTGCTCATGGGCTTCTTCCTGCTGTGTCTCGCCGGACTCCCGCCGGGTGTCATCGGCCTCTTCGCCAAGGTCACCGTGTTCGCGGCGGCCGTCGACGCGGGACTGGGCTGGCTGGCCGTGGTCATGGCCGTCAACGTCGTGATCGCGCTGGTGTACTACCTGCGCTGGACGGCGCTGCTGTTCCGCGCGCCGGAGGCGGCTCCCGAGGGGGAGGCGGCGGCCCCCCACCGCTTCCCTGCCCCGCTCACCGCGGCGCTCGCCCTGACCGGCGTTCTCGGCATCGTCCTGTCCGGCGCCCCGCAACTCGTCCTGCGCTTCACGGAGACCGGGCTCTTCTAGCCGGCCGGCGCCTCACGCGCGGGGCCGCTCGTCCTGCCCCGCACGCCCCTTCACACGGACGGTTGACACGCGCCACCGCGCGCACAAGGGAACTAGTGCCCCCCACCTGGCGTTGACCGGTACGGGAGGGTCCACTGGACGTGGCACCACGGTGTCAGTGGGCAGCGCAGGTCAGACGGAAGATCAACCAGCAAGGGTTCCCCTGCCGCACGATTTGGAGGGCGTACCGTGCACCGCCGGCACAACGGGCTCAGGACCGCGGTCCTCCTCGGGGGACTGTCCGCGCTCATCATCGTCATCGGCAGCTTCTTCGGCCGCACGGGGCTCGTCGTCGCCGTCGTCGTCGCGCTGGGCACCAACGCGTACGCGTACTGGAACAGCGACAAGCTGGCCCTGCGGGCGATGCGGGCCCGACCGGTGAGCGAGTTCGAGGCCCCCGGCCTGTACCGGATGGTCCGCGAACTCTCCACGCAGGCCCGCCAGCCCATGCCCCGCCTCTACATCTCGCCGACCGAGGCCCCCAACGCCTTCGCCACCGGCCGCAACCCGCGCAACGCGGCGGTGTGCTGCACAGAAGGCATCCTGCGTCTCCTCGACGAGCGGGAGCTGCGCGGCGTCATCGGCCACGAGCTCAGCCATGTCTACAACCGCGACATCCTGATCTCCTCGGTCGCCGGCGCCCTCGCCTCCGTGATCATGTTCCTGGTCAACTTCGCCTGGCTGATCCCGATCGGCCGCTCGGACGACGACGACGGCCCGGGCATTCTCGGCCTGCTGCTCGTCCTGATTCTGGGCCCGCTCGCGGCGTCCCTCATCCAGCTGGCCATCAGCCGCTCCCGCGAGTACGAGGCGGACGCCTCCGGTTCCCAGCTCACCGGCGACCCGCTCGCCCTGGCGAGCGCCCTGCGCAAGCTGGAGCTCGGCACCAAGCAGCTCCCGCTGCCCCCCGAGCCCCGCATCGAGACGGCGAGCCACATGATGATCGCGAACCCCTTCCGTCCGGGGCAGGGATTCTCGAAGATGTTCTCCACCCACCCGCCGATGGCGGAACGTATCGCCCGGCTCGAGAAGATGGCAGGTCACCTGTGAAGACCATCCTGAATCTCATCTGGCTCGTCGTCAGCGGCGTCTGGCTGTTCCTCGGCTACATGCTCGCCGGCCTGCTGCTGTGCATCACGGTCATCGGCATCCCGTTCGGCGTGGCCGCGTTCCGCATCGGCGTCTACGCCCTGTGGCCCTTCGGGTACACGACGGTGGAGCGCCGCGACGCGGGAGCCCCGTCCTTCGTCGTCAACGTGCTGTGGCTGATCCTGGCGGGCTGGTGGCTCGCCCTCGGCCACATCGTCACGGGCCTCGCCCTGTGCGTGACGATCATCGGCATTCCGCTCGGCGTCGCCAACTTCAAGCTGATCCCGGTCTCGCTGTTCCCGCTGGGCCGCGAGATCGTCCGCACGGACCGGGCGTTCACGGACCGCTGGTGAGGTGAGCCGCGGTGTTCGCCGCGGGCTGTCGGGCGGGAAGTCGTCCACAGCTCCGAGGTCGTCCACAGCCCCGCACACGCTTCGCCGCCGCCGCGCATCATGAACCCATGACCGAGCACGAGAAGCGGTACGAGCGGACGGCGCCGCCGCACCGCATACGCCGCGGCCCCTGACCCACGTCCGGGCGCCTCAGGCCTGGGCAGCGCAGGGGAGCGGTCACTGCCCGCCCGGAGCCCCCCGCCGCCGCGCCTTTCGCACGCCGTAGGCCACCGCACCCGCACCGAGCACCGCCGCGCCCACGGCAACCGAGGTCCAGGGCAGGGAGAACGCCAGCGCCAGGCACCCGGCGAACCCCACCGCCGGCGCCACCCGGGCCCCCGCCGCCGGACGGAGCGTCCAGGCCGAGGCGTTCGCCACCGCGTAGTACATCAGCACCCCGAAGGAGGAGAACCCGACAGCGCCCCGCACATCGACGGTGGCGGCCAGGACGGCGACGACACCGCCCACGACCAGTGCCGCCCGGTGCGGCACGTGGAACCGCGGATGGACGGCCGCCAGCGGCCCCGGGAGGTGCCCGTCCCGGGCCATGGCCAGTGTCGTCCGTGACACCCCGAGCAGCAGGGCGAGCAGCGACCCCAGCGCGGCGACCGCCGCACCCACGCGCACCACCGGCGCGAGTCCGGGCGCCCCGGCCGCCCGCACCGCGTCGGCGAGCGGCGCGACGGACCCGCCCAACGACTCCGCCCCCAGAACGGAGAGGACGGCGACAGCGACAGCCACGTACGCGGCGAGCGCGACACCCAGGGCCACCCGGACGGCCCGCGGGATGGTGCGCGCGGGATCGCGCACCTCCTCGCCGAGGGTCGCGATCCGCGCGTACCCGGCGAAGGCGAAGAACAGCAGGCCGGCCGCCTGGAGCACCCCGCCGGTCCCGCCCGGCGCGCCCGCGTCCAGCCGCCCGAGGTCGGCATCCCCCGACGTCAGACACACGACCACCACGGAAGCGAGGACCGCCAGGACCACGCCCACGACGGCCCGCGTCACCCACGCGGACTTCTGCACCCCGCCGTAGTCGACCGCCGTGACCAGCACCACGGTGGCGACGGCCACGGCGTGCGCCTGTCCCGGCCAGGCGTACGCGCCGACGGTCAGCGCCATCGCCGCGCAGGACGCGGTCTTGCCGACGACGAAGGCCCACCCGGCCAGGTAGCCCCAGAACTCCCCGAGCCGCTCCCTGCCGTACACGTACGTGCCGCCCGAGGCCGGGTACAGAGCGGCCAGGCGTGCCGACGAGTCGGCGTTGCAGTAGGCGATCGCGGCGGCGACGGCCAGCGCGAGGAGCAGCCCGGAACCGGCGGCCCGCGCGGCGGGCGCGAGCGCGGCGAAGATGCCCGCGCCGAGCATCGCGCCCAGGCCGACGACGACGGCGTCGCCCGCGCCGAGGGTGCGGCGCAGTGCAGGACCGCCGGGGCCGGCGGGGGTGTTCGTCATGAGGCCGCACCCTACTGATCAAGGGCAACCGGAAGGTGTACTCGTGACGTCCTCCATGGTGCACAGGCCGACGGGAAGGGGCAGGTACTCGGCATGACGATCATCAGCTGGATCATTCTGGGCCTGCTGGCCGGTGCCATCGCGAAGTTCCTGCTGCCCGGCCGCGACCCGGGCGGCCTCGTCGGCACGACCCTGATCGGCGTCGCCGGCGCGTTCACCGGCGGCTGGATCTCGTCCCGCTGGCTCGACCACCCGATCAGCAAGGACTTCTACGACGGCGCCACGTGGCTGGCCGCGATCGGCGGCTCATTGGTCCTGCTGATCGCCTACCGCATCCTCTTCGGTCATTCGCGCGACTGACGCGACACGCGTGCGGCGCCGCCGCGCGCACGAAAAGGGTGGGCGCCCGAGCGGCGCCCACCCTCCTGCGGCCGTCCGGCGCGCCGGCCGTTCTACCGGTAGTTCACGAACTGCAGGGCGAAGTCGAAGTCCTTGCCCTTGAGCAGCGTGATGACGGCCTGGAGGTCGTCCCGGCTCTTGGAGCTGACGCGCAGCTCCTCACCCTGGACCTGGGCCTTCACGCCCTTCGGGCCTTCGTCGCGGATGATCTTCGCGACCTTCTTCGCGTTCTCCTGGGAGATGCCCTCCTGGATCGACGCGAAGATCTTGAACTCCTTGCCCGAGAGCTGCGGCTCGCCCGCGTCCAGGGCCTTCAGGGAGATGCCCCGCTTGATCAGCTTGGACTGGAAGACGTCGAGGACAGCCTTCACCCGGTCCTCGGAGTTGGCCTCCATGAGGATCTTCTCCCCGGACCACGAGATCGAGGCGCCCACGCCCTTGAAGTCGTAGCGCTGCGAGATCTCCTTGGCGGTCTGGTTGAGGGCGTTGTCGACCTCCTGCCGCTCGACCTTCGAGACGATGTCGAAACTGGAGTCGGCCATGTCCTGTGGCTCCTTGATTCGGGGTGCGTATCGGGCTGCGCACCGGATGCGTACCGGCGTACTTGAGGCGGCCACCGAGCCCGGCATCGGTCCCGGACCGCATCCGGACCAGCCTAGTCACCCCCCGGCCCGGGGGTGGCGATCAATCGGGTGGCGAAGCACCCCTGTCCATCGGGTATTGTTTACGTCGTTGCCAGCGAGCACCGCCGGAAGGCGGGGTTCAGTGCAGCAAACCCGGCGGTGTGCCCGAGCGGCCAAAGGGAGCAGACTGTAAATCTGCCGGCTCAGCCTTCCCAGGTTCGAATCCTGGCGCCGCCACACGGGAACGAAGGGCCCGTGACCTGCTCACGCAGCAGGTCACGGGCCCTTCGTCATGCCACCCCGGAGGCGGCCCACTGTCTCACTCCGTCTCGTGCCTGAACGCCCTGCCTCGGAGCACGTGGGCGACCCGTGCCCGTGGACAGGCTTCCGAGCCCGTTCGGCCACTCTGTCGCAGTCGCGCCGAGGTCTTCGCAGTGGCAGCTTCGTCGCCGTCGCTGAGGAATCCGACGTAGCCGCGGAGCGGGAACGCCGGCTCCGGCGGAACGGGCGCCTCGCAGCCCCGGTCGCCGGCGGGACGGAGAGCCGCTCTTGGCGTAGCCGTGGGCGGGTAAGCGCCGCAGTATGACGGATCGTCAGTGCACGAGTGAGGAGACCTCTGCCGCTCCATGGCGCCGACACCGGTTCGTGCGATGGCTCGTGGTGTGGGCCTGTGCGGGTGCGGTGTTCGGGCTCGGTGCGGTGGTGTGGCATTGGGTGAGGGGCAAGTCGTGGGGCGACTCGTTCTCGTTCGCGCTGACGTTGACGGTGAGCGTGGTGGTCGGCCAGTGGGCAGCCGCTGTCATCCGGCGGAGAGCCGGGCGTGGCGACGGCTGAGGCTCAGCAGTGGAAGTGGCTGCGCTCATGCCGGCGTCGGCGGCACGTGCCGCCCCGCCGGCACGGGGAGCCGTGGTCGTCGAGGCGGCGCCGTCCGGAGTGCCGGGTCAGCCGATGTCGAAGCCGATGTTGGTGACGTACCACCTGTCGTCGATCTTGCTGGAGTGGACCTGGATGTCCAGCTGACCGGCTTCCACGCCTGTGGAGTGGGAAAGAATGATCTTGTCGAGGGTCTGACCGTCAACGGTGATCTTCTCTGCGGGGACCACCGTTTCGTCCCCGGCGGCCGGGGTCTCGGCGACCTCCACCTCCGGGTCGGCCGAGGGCGGATCGGGGGTGAACGACTCCCGGAACTTCCCTATGCTCCCCAGGATCTTCGCGCCTTCGGGCGAGTTGCTGGCGCACGTCGCTTCCGTGCCGGCGCGCGCGGGCTTCGAGCCGGTGGCGGCCTCGCCCATCAGCAGGCACGCTTCCTTCGGCTGGTTCTTGACGACTGCGGTGACCCACGCCGCGACCGCGCTCTCGGCGGTGGACTGGTCAGCGGACGAGTCCTGCCCCGTATCCGAGGCGTCCCCTTGCTCGCTGCCCGGCGCCTTCTCGGAATCGGCGGCCGGCGAGTTGCTCGGACCCGTCTCCTTCTCGGAGTCGTCCGAGCCGCTCGAGCACCCCGTGAGGGTCATGACCGCCGCCATCAACACGCCCCCGGCCGCCCCGGCGACGCTTCTCCTCATACCGCTCAATAACACTGTCTCTATCGCCCTTCCGTGCATCTCGGCAGGAGTGACGTGCACATATGTCTCCGGGGAACCTGACGGTCCCGTCTCGGCGTCACTGCCCCTCGCGAGAACGGTACAGGCAGCGAAATCACCGCTGTCACTTGGCGCCGCAGGAGTAAGTAGCGGCGTTCTCCGCCGAGTTGTTCCTTCGAACCCGGCATGTTTCCACCAGGGAAATGCCTTTCGTCGCTTCCCCGTCCGGGCGGACTCGGTGAGCGCGGTTCCCCGGTACCACAGACCACCCTGCGCCGGCCCGAACCGGCCCTGCTCGGCCCGGTGAAGTCCCTGGACCTGAACGGCCGTTGCCTCATCGCCCGGCGGTCGACGCCGTGGTCGTCGGCGACATCGCCCATGAGCCGTTGCGCGTGTCGCACGCCAAATCGTCATGAATGCCGCAGCCGAGTCGCGGGGCGTGCCGCATGCCGAATCATGGCGAATGCCGCACCGCACGCCGCGTGTTCGGCAATTTCCGGAATTCCGCCCTCCGCGGCCCCGAGGACGGGAATCGACTGAAGGCCGACAAGACCGTCGCGGCACGATGCCGGACCGCGAAGGGGAAACGCGACGCATTGTCCGACGGCCCGGCGACGGGGCGGAACCAGGAAATCGGACGTCATCCTCGCGTCCGCTGATGTCCGTGAGGAGTCGCAGGTGCCGGTCACTCCAGGAGGCGAGGCGGCCGGTGGCCGTGCCCCGGCATGCCGGGCCAGGGGCGGCACAGCGCTGCCGGGCACACTGGGAGCATGTCGTCGCGTCGTCGTCCGTGTCCCGAGTGCCGTCGTGAGATCGCCGTCGTCGCCGGGCGGTACGCGCGGCACGATCCGCCCGGCGCCCGTGGCAGCGGAGAGCTGACCTCCTGCCCGGGGTCCCGCCGGCACGCCCGGACAGGGCCTGAGCAGCCGTCGTTGGACGGCTACGTCGTGCCGGACTTCCCCGGGCAGATGTCCCTCTTCTGAACCAGGCCCGCGCCCCGCTCAGTTGCCCGCGACCGACTTCACCGCCACCGACGCCGGCGCGGAGCCGCTGATCAGTTCCAGGGTCAGGCCTGCCGTCGCGGGCGTGTCCACCAGTTCCGCCAGGACGGCGGCCACGTCGTCGCGGGGGATCGCGCCGCGGCCCGTGCGGGCCTCCAGGCGGACCAGGCCCGTGCCCGGTTCGTCCGTGAGCTGCCCCGGCCGCAGGATCGTCCAGTCCAGGGCGTCCAGGCTCCGCACGTACGCGTCCGCCTCGCCCTTGGCCCGCAGGTACACGTCGAAGACCTCGTCCCCCTGGTGTTCCGGGTCCGCGCCCATGGACGAGACGATCACGAACCGCCGTACGCCCGCGCGTACGGCCGCGTCCGCGAAGAGGACCGCCGCCGCCCGGTCCACCGTGTCCTTGCGGCCCACGCCGCTGCCCGGACCGGCGCCCGCCGCGAACACCGCCGCGTCCGCGCCCTCCAGGTACTGCGCGACCTCCTCCACGGGAGCGGACTCCAGGTCGAGCACGATCGGTTCCGCACCCAGCTCCCGCAGGTCGTCCGCCTGTTCGGGTTTGCGGATGATGCCCGCCGCCTCGTCCCCGCGCGCGACGAGCAACCGCTCCAGCCGCAGCGCGATCTGACCATGACCACCAGCGATGACAATGCGCATGTCTTCGACCGTACGCCGCACCGGCCCTGTCCGCCGCGCGACCCGGCCCCCGGCACGCGCAGCCTCAGGCGCACCCCCACATCGGCCCCGCCCCACGCCGGCCCCACTCCACACCGCCCCTACGCCGTCCCCCGCCCCTGCCGCGGCAGTCCCGGCCCCGTGCCGGCCGCCGCCGAGTCGCAGTACTCCCGCACCGCGCTCGTCCGGGAGACGACACGGCCCCCGTGCACCACGATCCGGCTGTACGCCAGGGACAGCGCCGCCGGCAGGCCGTCGCCCCGGACCGCCAGCAGGTCGGCGGGGAACCCCGCCTCCACCCGCACCTCCGGCAACCCCATCGCCGCCCGCGCCTGAGCGCTCACGGCCGCGTACGCGTCCTCGGGGGACAGACCCTGGCAGGAGGCCAGCAGGTACGCCGCCTCCAGCGGGTCGCCCCGGCCCACCGGGTTCGACACGTCCCGCAGCGACCCGCTGCCCGCCGCGACCCGTACGCCCGCCGCCTGCAGCAGCCGTGCCGGCGCGGCGCCCCGGCCGTCCGCCGCGCCGCAGCCGCCCTGGGGCAGACACACCACCGTCACCCCGGTCGCCGCGAGCCGGTCCGCCGTACGGGCCGCGACATCGGGGGGGAGGGCGGACAGGCCCCCGCACGGGCCGAGCGTCACCCCTGCCCGCAGGCCGCCCGCCATCGCCGCGAGGCGGGCCAGCCGGGCCGGGTCGGACGCGTCGGTGTGCAGGTCGACGGGCAGGCCGTGCTCGGAGGCCGTCTCCAGCACCGCCTCCACATAGCCCGTGGGGTCGGGGTCGAGGTCCGGGCAGCCGCCCACCACGGACGCGCCCATCTTCACGGCGTCCCGCAGCACCGCCAGCCCGTCCGCCCCGGCCGCCCCCGTCAGCACCCGGGGCATCGCCACCGTGGTCAGCCCGGCCAGCCCGCGCAGCGAACGCGCGGCGCGCAGCACGGCCCGCAGCACGCCGAGCCCCGCCGTGTCCCCCACGCGCACGTGCGCGCGCAGAGCCGTGGCGCCGTGCCCGAGCTGGAGCAGCGCCGCCTCCGTCGCGCGGCGCTGGACGTCCCGCGGGTCGAGGGAGACGGGGCCCGGCTCGTCGGCGGTCAGGGCGGTGTCCGCGTGGGCGTGCGGTTCGGCGGGGGCCGGCAGCAGCAGGTAGCCGGTGAGGTCGAGCCGGGCGACGCACGCGCGCGTGGCGTCCGCGGTGAGGCTGCCCGCCGTGCCGACGGCCTCGATGCGCCCGCCGCCCAGCCGGACGTCCACGGTCCGGCCGTCGGTGAGCCGGGCGCCGCACAGCAGGAGCGGGGCCGGGCCGGCCGGGCCCGAACCGGAGGGCGAGGACCACGGGCGGGACGGTGGCTGCGGCCGGTTGTCGGGCATCGCGCTCCTGGGGCTCGGGCTGCGCACGAGAACGCACGTCACGCTGAGACAAGATCACGCAGAGTGAGTCGAGCCTAGGACGGCCCCCCTGCCCCGCGCCGGGAGGAGCGCAATAGTCGTACCGGTGCGGCCCGTCGGCCCGGGAGGGGGGACGGGACCGGGAACGGATTTGGGCGAACGGCGGCGGACCGTGTAATGTCTTCATCGCTCGCCCCAATAGCTCAGTCGGCAGAGCGTCTCCATGGTAAGGAGAAGGTCAACGGTTCGATTCCGTTTTGGGGCTCTGGTGTGAGAGGTTCCCGTCGCGAGGCGGGGCCCGATCGCATCAAAGCGGTGTAGCTCAGTCGGTAGAGCAAGCGGCTCATAATCGCTGTGTCACCGGTTCAAGTCCGGTCACCGCTACTGTCAGTAGCCGATTGCGGGGTCGGTCCTTCGATCGGCTACTCTTCTTGCGTTAATCAAGTCCATCCGTTCGTCAAGGAGCACTCACGTGGCTGCCACCGACGTCCGCCCGAAGATCACGCTGGCCTGCGTGGAGTGCAAGGAGCGGAACTACATCACCAAGAAGAACCGGCGTAACAACCCGGACCGTCTTGAGATGAAGAAGCACTGCCCGCGTTGCAATGCGCACACCGCGCACCGCGAGACGCGATAAATCAGGCTCGTACACGAGGCCGTCCCCCCACTCGGGGGGCGGCCTCGTGTCGTTTCCCCACCGACACCACACACTGTGAGACACGTCGGTCCTGGACCGACACAGGAGGTGCCGCGCGCATGGCGCTCGACCAGTCCTTCGTGGGGCGGACCTATCCCCCCACCGAGCCCTACGAGGTGGGCCGGGAGAAGATCCGCGAGTTCGCCGAGGCGGTGGGCGACGCCAACCCGGCGTACACGGACGCGGAGGCGGCCAAGGCGCTCGGCCACCCCGATGTGATCGCCCCGCCGACGTTCGTGTTCGCCATCACGTTCAAGGCCGCGGGACAGGTCGTCGCCGACCCGCAGCTCGGCCTCGACTACAGCCGGGTGGTGCACGGCGACCAGAAGTTCGCCTACAGGCGCCCGGTGCGCGCCGGCGACCGGCTCACGGTCACGTCCACCATCGAGACGATCCGGTCCATGGCGGGCAACGACATACTGGACATCCGCGGCGAGGTGCACGACCAGGACGGCGAGCACGTCGTGACCGCCTGGACCAAGCTGGTGGCCCGCGCGGCCGAGGAGGCGTGAACCACACCATGACGGCGAAGATCTCCTACGCCGACGTCGAGGTCGGCACCGAGCTGCCCGCGCAGACGTTCCCCGTGACGCGCGCCACCCTCGTCCAGTACGCGGGGGCCTCCGGCGACTTCAACCCCATCCACTGGAACGAGCGGTTCGCCAAGGAGGTCGGGCTGCCCGACGTCATCGCGCACGGCATGTTCACCATGGCCGAGGCGATCCGCGTGGTGACCGACTGGGCGGGCGACCCCGGCGCGGTCGTCGAGTACGGCGTCCGCTTCACCCGCCCGGTCGTCGTGCCCGACGACGACAAGGGCGCCGTCATCGAGGTCAGCGGCAAGGTCGCCGCCAAGCTCGACGACGACACGGTCCGCGTGGACCTCACCGCGACCAGCGCCGGCCAGAAGGTCCTCGGCGCCTCGCGGGCGGTCGTGCGGCTGGCCTGAGCCGTCGCAGCGGCGGGGAGCGGGGGCGGCGGCGCCGTCTCGTAGTCTTGAGCCCGTGCAGGAACTCCACGACGCCCCCCTCGCCCCGCTGACCACCTTCCGGCTGGGCGGCCCCGCGACCCGGCTGGTCACCGCGACCACCGACGACGAGGTGATCGCCGCCGTCCGCGAGGCCGACGCCGCCGGCACCCCGCTGCTGGTCATCGGCGGCGGTTCCAACCTGGTCATCGGCGACAAGGGCTTCGACGGCACCGCCCTCGTCGTCGCCACCAAGGGCGTCACCCTCGACGGCACCGGCCTGGAGCTGGCCGCCGGCGAGGTGTGGACCGACGCCGTCGCGGCCACCGTGGAGGCCGGGCTGGCCGGCATCGAGTGCCTGGCCGGCATCCCCGGCTCCGCGGGCGCCACCCCCATCCAGAACGTGGGGGCGTACGGCCAGGAGGTCTCCTCCACGCTCACCGAGGTCGTCGCCTACGACCGGCGCAGAGGTGAGACCGTCACGCTCTCCAACGAGGAGTGCGCCTTCTCCTACCGGCACAGCCGCTTCAAGGCCGACCCCGAGCGGTACGTGGTCCTGCGCGTGCGGTTCCGGCTGGAGGACGCCGGCGGGATGTCCGGCCCGGTCAAGTACGCCGAGACGGCCCGCGTGCTCGGTGTCGCGCCCGGCGAGCGGGTGTCGCTGGCCACCGCCCGCGACACGGTGCTGAAGCTCCGTGCGGGCAAGGGCATGGTGCTGGACCCGGAGGACCACGACACCTGGTCGGCCGGTTCCTTCTTCACCAACCCGATCCTGGACGACGAGACGTTCGCCGCATTCCGTACACGTGTGCGGGAGCGGTTGGGGGAGGGCGTCGAGCCGCCCGCCTACCCCGCCGGCGAGGGGCGCACCAAGACCTCCGCGGCCTGGCTGATCGACAAGGCCGGCTTCACCAAGGGGTACGGGAGCGGGCCGGCCCGCATCTCCACCAAGCACACCCTCGCGCTCACCAACCGCGGTGACGCCACCACGGAGGACCTGCTGGCGCTGGCCCGCGAGGTCGTGGCGGGCGTCCGCGACGCGTTCGGGATCACCCTGGTGAACGAGCCGGTCATGGTCGGCGTCGGCCTCTGAACGGCCCGTACGGGCGACGGGGCGCAATTCCGTTGCCGTGCCCCGCCCGCCGCGCGTATCCCTGAGGCCATGAGGGAGCTTCCGTGCGGCTGAGGGCCGACGAGTTCCGGCCGCGCGCCGGCCGCTACGCCTTCCGGGTCGTCCAGCCGCGTCCCGCGCTGCGGCACACCACGCTCAACGACCCGGTGCGCGACTGGGGCCACCTGGTCGGGGACCACGACGGCCTGTCCCGCCTCGCCGGGCTGTTCCCCTTCGCGGCGTACTCCCCGTGCACGGTCGTCCACGTGCCGCTCCGGCAGAGCGTCCCCCGGCAGTACCCGCGGGGCGTGCCCGTCGACCTGGTGCTCGCCCACCAGCCGCTCGGACTGCGGCCCTCCGTGTGGCCCGCCCTGCGCCGCGGGCTCACCCGGGGCGCCCCGGGCACCGTCCGCACCGACGAACGCCGCACCGCGCGCCACGGCTCCGCCTGGGAGGAGCTCTGGGAGCGGCGCTGGGACCGCCTGCCGCGCGCCGGCCGCGTCCGGCCCGCCGTCCACGCCCGGACGCTGTTCCTGTTCGGCGCGCGGGACACCTTCGCCGCCGCGTCCCTGCGACTCGGCCGGGCGGCCGGCTACGGCCCGCTCGGCAAGGGGGCGGACCAGGGGCACGACGTGCTCAGCGCCTCGCTCACCACGCTGCTGCCCCTGACCCGGGGGCGGGGGACGGAGCTGGACATCGGCTTCCAGGCGTACCCGCCCCTCGCCCACTTCAGGCGACCGGGGCGGTCAGCCAGGCGTCGACGCCCGACAGCAGCTTCTCCTTGACGTCCTCCGGCGCCGCCGAGCCCCGGATCGACTGCCGGGCCAGCTCGGCGAGCTCCGCGTCGGTGAAGCCGTGGTGCCGCCGCGCGATCTCGTACTGCGCCGCCAGCCGGGAGCCGAACAGCAGCGGGTCGTCCGCGCCCAGCGCCATCGGCACACCCGCCTCGAACAGCGTGCGCAGCGGCACGTCCGCCAGCTTGTCGTAGACGCCGAGGGCGACGTTCGACGCCGGGCACACCTCGCAGGTGACGCCCCGGTCCGCGAGCCTCTTCATCAGCCGCGGATCGTCCGCCGCCCGCACGCCGTGGCCGATCCGGTGCGCGTCCAGGTCGTCCAGGCAGTCCCGGACCGACGCCGGTCCCGCCAGCTCGCCGCCGTGCGGGGCCGACAGCAGCCCGCCGCTCCGCGCGATGGCGAACGCCCGGTCGAAGTCGCGGGCCATCCCGCGCCGCTCGTCGTTGGAGAGGCCGAAGCCGACGACCCCCCGGTCGGCGTAGCGCACGGCGAGGCGGGCCAGCGTGCGGGCGTCCAGGGGGTGCTTCATGCGGTTGGCGGCCACCAGCACCCGCATGCCGAGCCCGGTGTCGCGGGACGCCGAGTCCACCGCGTCGAGGATGACCTCCAGCGCCGGGATCAGCCCGCCCAGCCGGGGCGCGTACGACGTCGGGTCGACCTGGATCTCCAGCCAGCCGGAGCCGTCCCGCAGGTCCTCCTCGGCCGCCTCCCGCACCAGGCGCTGGATGTCCTCGGCCGATCTGATGCACGAGCGCGCGGCGTCGTACAGGCGCTGGAAGCGGAACCAGCCGCGTTCGTCCGTGGCCCGCAGCCGGGGCGGCTCCCCGCCGGTCAGGGCGTCGGTCAGCGCCTCGGGCAGTCGCACCCCGTACTTGTCGGCCAGCTCCAGCAGGGTGCTGGGCCGCATGGATCCGGTGAAGTGCAGATGCAGATGGGCCTTCGGCAGCTCAGAGACATCACGTACACGCGGGGGGTTCGGGGGGCGCCCCCCTGAAAAGCTCAGCATCCCAGGATCCTGCCGCACGTTCCGGCCGTCCCGGTAGCGCTTCCCCGTACGGGATCTTGCTCGCACGGACGAACGGGGGCGCCCGGGCGGTCCCGGGTGCCCCCGTCGCGAAAGGGAAGGCCCGTCAGTCCCGCGCCTCCGCCAGCAGCTTCTGGACGCGGCTCACGCCCTCGACGAGGTCCTCGTCGCCCAGCGCGTAGGACAGCCGCAGGTAGCCCGGCGTGCCGAACGCCTCACCGGGGACCACCGCGACCTCGGCCTCCTCCAGGATGAGCGCGGCCAGCTCGACGGTGTCCTGGGGGCGCTTGCCGCGGATCTCCTTGCCGATCAGCGCCTTCACCGACGGGTAGGCGTAGAACGCGCCCTCGGGCTCGGGGCAGACCACGCCGTCGATCTCGTTGAGCATCCGCACGATCGTCCGGCGCCGGCGGTCGAAGGCCTCGCGCATCTTCGCGACCGCGTCCAGGTCGCCGGAGACGGCGGCGAGGGCGGCGGCCTGGGCGACGTTCGACACGTTCGACGTGGCGTGCGACTGGAGGTTGGTCGCGGCCTTCACGACGTCCTTCGGGCCGATGACCCAGCCGACCCGCCAGCCGGTCATCGCGTACGTCTTGGCCACGCCGTTGACCACGACGCACTTGTCGCGCAGCTCGGGCAGGAGCGCGGGCAGCGAGACCGAGACGGCGTCGCCGTACACCAGGTGCTCGTAGATCTCGTCGGTGAGCACCCACAGGCCGTGCTCGACGGCCCAGCGGCCGATGGCCTCGGTCTCGGCCTCGCCGTAGACCGCGCCGGTCGGGTTCGACGGGGAGACGAAGAGCACGACCTTCGTCTTCTCCGTGCGGGCCGCCTCCAGCTGCTCCACGCTCACCCGGTAGCCGGTGGTCTCGTCGGCGACGACCTCGACCGGGACACCGCCCGCGAGCCGGATCGACTCGGGGTACGTGGTCCAGTACGGCGCCGGGACGATGACCTCGTCGCCCGGGTCGAGGATCGCGGCGAAGGCCTCGTAGATGGCCTGCTTGCCGCCGTTGGTGACCAGGATCTGGGACGGGTCCACCTCGTAGCCGGAGTCGCGCAGCGTCTTGGCGGCGATCGCCTGCTTCAGCTCGGGCAGGCCGCCGGCCGGCGTGTACCGGTGGTACTTCGGGTTCTTGCAGGCCTCGATCGCGGCCTCGACGATGTAGTCCGGCGTCGGGAAGTCGGGCTCACCGGCGCCGAAGCCGATCACCGGTCGCCCGGCGGCCTTGAGGGCCTTGGCCTTGGCGTCCACGGCGAGGGTGGCGGATTCGGAGATCGCGCCGACTCGGGCGGAGACCCGGCGCTCGGTGGGAGGGGTTGCAGCGCTCATGAGGCCCATCGTTCCAGACGCGAAACACGGCCGGCACAGCGGTTTCACGGACTGAGCAGCACCGGGCAAGGGCGGAACACCAGTCCGGTTCGCGCGTCCGAGGGCGGCGTGGCCAGGACGATCACCGGCCGTTCCGCGGCCGGTGCGGTCCCTCTCAGGCACTTTCTGTTCGACGCCCGGCCCAGGAACACGTACACTCTCACCTCGTTGGCCTTCAGCGGCCCGCGCTCAGCCGGTGCACACCACGCTTCCGGCCGGATGCGGTACGTTGGGGGACGCACAAAGGGTCGTAGCTCAATTGGTAGAGCACTGGTCTCCAAAACCAGCGGTTGGGGGTTCAAGTCCCTCCGGCCCTGCTACACACACCTTCGCCAGGATGTGTGCGCATGTACGTACAGCAATGCACCGCCGTGCGGCTCAAACCGGGCGCGGCACGGCCACGACCCGGAATCAGGTGAGGACGAGTGACGGACGCCGTGGGCTCCATCGACATGCCTGATGCCGAGGAGAAGCCTCGCAAGGGCGGCAAGCGGGCCAAGAAGGGGCCTCTGAAGCGTCTCGCGCTCTTCTACCGCCAGATCGTCGCGGAGCTCCGCAAGGTCGTCTGGCCCACTCGCAACCAGCTGACGTCGTACACGACCGCAGTGATCATCTTCGTGGTCCTGATGATCGGCCTGATCACTCTGATCGACTATGGCCTCAGCCACGCCGCCAAGTACGTCTTCGGCTGATCCCCGAGCGAAGAGCGCCGAGGTACCCGGCGCTCCTTTCGCATGTTCCACCCCCATGTATCCAGGAAGAAGCAGCCACCGTGTCTGACCCGAACGTGAACGACGCCGTCGAGCCTTACGGCGAAGGGGCCGAGTCCGCCGAGGACGCGCTCGCCGCCGTCGAGGGCGCGGACGTCGAGGACACCGAGGCCTCCGCCGAGGCCGAGGCTGCCGGCACCACCGACGGCGGGACCGCGGAGGACGAGGTCGCCGAGGCCGCGGACGAGGCCGAGCCGGAGGACGACCGCGATCCGGTCGAGAAGCTCCGCGAGGAACTGCGGTCCCTGCCCGGCGAGTGGTACGTGATCCACACCTACGCGGGCTACGAGAACCGCGTGAAGACCAACCTCGAGCAGCGCGCCGTCTCGCTGAACGTCGAGGACTACATCTTCCAGGCCGAGGTGCCGCAGGAAGAGGTCGTCCAGATCAAGAACGGCGACCGCAAGACGATCAAGCAGAACAAGCTCCCGGGCTACGTCCTGGTCCGCATGGACCTGACGAACGAGTCCTGGGGCGTCGTCCGCAACACCCCCGGCGTCACCGGCTTCGTGGGCAACGCCTACGACCCGTACCCGCTGACGCTGGACGAGATCGTCAAGATGCTCGCCCCGGAGGCCGAGGAGAAGGCCGCCCGCGAGGCCGCCGAGGCCGAGGGCAAGCCGGCGCCGCAGCGCAAGGTCGAGGTCCAGGTGCTGGACTTCGAGGTCGGCGACTCGGTCACCGTCACCGACGGCCCGTTCGCCACGCTCCAGGCGACCATCAACGAGATCAACCCCGACTCCAAGAAGGTCAAGGGCCTGGTGGAGATCTTCGGCCGTGAGACGCCGGTCGAGCTCTCCTTCGACCAGATCCAGAAGAACTAGCCCTTCCGGACCGGCTGATACACCGCTTCCGCGCAGGTCAGGCGAACGCTCGCGCGTTTGTCTGACCTGCGCGGTTTTTGGCCGCGCATCTATACCCGTTATCGTTGTGCGGTATGCCTGCGTCCTGGTTGTCCCCGGGACGCCGGCAGGACCCGAACCGAAAGGACCCGGAGAGCCATGCCTCCCAAGAAGAAGAAGGTCACGGGGCTCATCAAGCTCCAGATCCAGGCCGGTGCCGCGAACCCGGCCCCGCCGGTCGGCCCCGCGCTGGGTCAGCACGGCGTGAACATCATGGAGTTCTGCAAGGCCTACAACGCCGCGACCGAGTCGCAGCGCGGCTGGGTCATCCCGGTGGAGATCACGGTCTACGAGGACCGCTCCTTCACCTTCATCACCAAGACCCCGCCGGCCGCCAAGATGATCCTCAAGGCCGCGGGCGTGGAGAAGGGCTCCGGCGAGCCGCACAAGACCAAGGTCGCGAAGATCACGCGTGACCAGGTCCGTGAGATCGCCACCACCAAGATGCCCGACCTCAACGCCAACGACCTGGACGCCGCCGAGAAGATCATCGCCGGCACCGCCCGTTCCATGGGCGTCACGGTCGAGGGCTGACCTCCACCCCCGTCAAGCCAAGCAGTAGTGGCAGGGCCTGCTCGGCCCGGACCACGACTCCTCGAACGCACAGGAGCTTTCAGTGAGCAAGCGCAGCAAGTCTCTCCGCGCTGCGGACGCCAAGATCGACCGGGAGAAGCTGTACGCCCCGCTCGAGGCCGTCCGTCTCGCCAAGGAGACGTCCACGACCAAGTTCGACGGCACCGTCGAGGTCGCCTTCCGTCTGGGTGTCGACCCGCGCAAGGCCGACCAGATGGTCCGTGGCACCGTGAACCTCCCGCACGGCACCGGTAAGACCGCCCGGGTCCTGGTCTTCGCGACCGGTGACCGTGCCGAGGCCGCACGCGCCGCGGGCGCCGACATCGTCGGCGCCGACGAGCTGATCGACGAGGTGTCGAAGGGCCGTCTGGACTTCGACGCCGTCGTCGCCACCCCGGACCTCATGGGCAAGGTCGGCCGCCTCGGCCGCGTGCTCGGTCCCCGTGGTCTGATGCCGAACCCGAAGACCGGCACCGTGACCCCGGACGTCGTCAAGGCTGTCAACGACATCAAGGGCGGCAAGATCGAGTTCCGTGTCGACAAGCACGCGAACCTGCACTTCATCATCGGCAAGACGTCGTTCGACGACACCAAGCTGGTGGAGAACTACGGCGCGGCCCTGGAGGAGATCCTCCGTCTGAAGCCGTCCGCCGCGAAGGGCCGCT
Source organism: Streptomyces sp. NPDC096105 (assembly GCF_044763335.1). Classification (NCBI taxonomy): domain Bacteria; kingdom Bacillati; phylum Actinomycetota; class Actinomycetes; order Kitasatosporales; family Streptomycetaceae; genus Streptomyces; species Streptomyces sp. NPDC096105. Next base: position 13,754 of record NZ_JBIWGC010000013.1, on the reverse strand, counting down.
ACATCAAGAAGGCCGCCATCAGCACCACGATGGGCCCCGGCGTTCCGCTCGACCCGAACCGCACCCGCAACCTCCTCGTCGAGGAGGACCCGGCCGCCGTCTGAGCCGGGTGAGCCGGCCGGCGGGCCGGTGCGCGCACGCGTCGAAAACCCGTCCTCGCTCCCAATCCGGGCGCGGGGGCGGGTTTTTCGTACGCCTGTGTCAGTGGCGTGGGCTACCGTTCACAGCGATCACGCACAGCACAGCGATACAGCAGGGGTGGGAATCTGATGGTCATGGCCGCATGGAAGCGCGCGGGTGTCTGTCTGACGGCCGTGGCGGTCGTCACGGGCCTCGCGGGGTGCCAGGACGGTGACGACGGGGGGAAGGCCGGGGCGCAGACGCAGACGGAGGCGGCCGAGGTGCTCCAGGCCGCCTTCAAGAAGACCTCGGAGGCGAAGTCCTCGAAGGTGCGGATGACCATCGCGATGCCGGCCGGCATGGAGGGCGGCGGCACCATGGAGATGTCCGGCGTGCAGGGCTGGGACCCGGCGGTCATGGACGTCACGATGAAGGGATCCGCCTTCACCGCCGGCGCCCCCGACGCACCCGAGCAGGTGCGCATGATCATGCTGGACGAGGCCCTGTACATGGACATGGGCGCCGCGCAGGCCGCCCAGATGGACGGCAAGCGCTGGATGAAGATGGACTTCGGCGCGATGGCGGACGCGTCCGGGGACGCGGAGCTGCGGAAGCAGATGACCGGCAGCCTGGAGAACATGAACCAGGACCCGGCCCGGCAGCTCGCCGTGCTGCTCGGGTCGCCGAGCCTGAAGCACGTCGGCCCCGAGAAGGTCGACGGCGTCGAGACGCAGCACTACAAGGGCACGCTGAGCGTCGAGGAGATGCTCGACGCCAACGAGGCGCTCGACGACCTCTTCACCGAGCAGGAGCGCGAGCAGCTCGTCGCCAACATGAAGAAGACGGGCCTCAAGGGCTACGACACCGAGATCTGGGTCAACGAGGACGACTACCCGGCCAAGATGGTCGTCGGCATGACCACGGCCCAGGGCACGATGAAGATGACCTCGCACTTCTCGGACTACGGCGCCGAGGTCGACGTCGAGGCCCCGCCGGCCGGCGAGACCTTCGACTTCATGGAGATGCTGAAGGAGCTGGAGTCGCTGGGCGCGGGCGCCGGCTCGGCCGCCTAGTTCTCGGCGGGGGCTTCCGGCGCGTCACACCCCGCGCCGGAAGCCCCCGATCGGCCGATTTGCCTCACGCCGATCCGGTCGCGTACGCTTCCACGGAAGCCAAAGACCGCTGGTCGTTGCCGTGCGCTCGTAAGAGGGCGCGGTGGCCGAAGGATCCGCTGAACTGCGGACGACCCGCGCAGGTGACAGTGGAAGAGTTCCCGGGAGACCGCCGCCGCGAGGCGTGGAGAACCGGTTGAGCTTCGCCCCGTGCGCCTGCGCCCGGGGCGTTTCGTTTTCCCCAGTCCTCCTTCGGGTCCGCGCGGTCCGAATCACCCGGAAGGAGGCCGAGGCTCTATGGCGAGGCCCGACAAGGCTGCCGCGGTTGCCGAGCTGACGGACAAGTTCCGCAGCTCCAACGCCGCCGTGCTGACCGAGTACCGCGGTCTCACCGTGGCGCAGCTCAAGACGCTGCGTCGTTCGCTCGGTGAGAACGCCCAGTACGCCGTGGTGAAGAACACGCTGACCAAGATTGCGGCCAACGAGGCCGGGATCACGCTCGACGACCAGCTCTTCGCTGGCCCGACGGCGGTCGCCTTCGTCACCGGTGACCCGGTGGAGTCGGCGAAGGGTCTTCGTGACTTCGCCAAGGACAACCCGAATCTCGTCATCAAGGGCGGTGTCCTTGACGGCAAGGCGCTGTCCGCCGACGAGATCAAGAAGCTCGCGGACCTCGAGTCCCGCGAGGTGCTGCTCTCCAAGCTGGCCGGTGCCTTCAAGGCGAAGCAGTCCCAGGCTGCCTCCGTCTTCCAGGCGCTGCCGTCGAAGCTCGTCCGCACCGTGGACGCGCTCCGTGCCAAGCAGGACGAGCAGGGCGGTGCCGAGTAATTCGGCTCGCTTTCCGGCCCTCGCCGCGTGAGGTGAGGGCCGATGCGGGCCCGAGTAACGCCCGCCTCACCCAGTACACCCGGCACCTGCCGATTTAGTGGAAGGACCGCCATCATGGCGAAGCTCACCCAGGACGAGCTGCTGGCCCAGTTCGAGGAGATGACCCTCATCGAGCTCTCCGAGTTCGTGAAGGCCTTCGAGGACAAGTTCGACGTCACCGCCGCCGCGGCCGCCCCGGTCGTCGTCGCCGGTGGTGCCGCCGGTGGCGCCGCCGCCGAGGCCGAGCCGGAGAAGGACGAGTTCGACGTCGTCCTCACCGGCGCCGGCGAGAAGAAGATCCAGGTCATCAAGGTCGTGCGCGAGCTGACCTCCCTGGGTCTGAAGGAGGCCAAGGACCTCGTCGACGGCACCCCGAAGCCGGTCCTCGAGAAGGTCAACAAGGAAGCCGCCGACAAGGCCAAGGAGGCCCTCGAGGGCGCCGGCGCCTCCGTCGAGGTCAAGTAAGACCTTCCGGGTCCGCAGGGATCCGTCACGCGCCTCTGGAGGCGTGTAACGCTCAAGCACCGAGGAGCGATCATCCATCCGGGTGGTCGCTCTTCGGCGTACCGGGGGGTCGGCGGCGGCTGCCTTGCACCCGGGACGGCGGGGGGTATGGTGATCTTCGTTGTGCCTCCGAGGGCCGCGGAGATGAGCCGGACGGCCGCGGTTCGGGCAAGGGGAGCCCTTGACGAACCGCACGCAGCGCGCAATTCTCAGGACGCGTCGTCACAAGGATCCGAATCCGAGGCATGGATCGACGGCAAAGAGGGCAGTATCACCGTGCGTTGAGGGCAGCGCCTTGCCGCAGGAGTTGATGACAACGAGGGCCTCCACCCGGTCTCGTACACCGCACTGGACATCAGTGGGCCAAGTGGCTACACTGACCCTTTGCGCTGCCTGTTAGCTGTCCCCTGCCCGTCACCAGGGGCATGCCCTCACTCGAGCATGGACGACCGGATCACTTCCGACCTGGAATGTCCGTCTCTGCGCCCAGTGGGGGGCCGGTACGCGCGTAGTGAGTCCGAGCCCTCGGAAGGACCCCCTCTTGGCCGCCTCGCGCAACGCCTCGACCGCGAATACGAACAACGGCGCCAGCACCGCCCCGCTGCGCATCTCCTTTGCAAAGATCAAGGAGCCCCTCGAGGTTCCGAACCTTCTCGCGCTGCAGACCGAGAGCTTTGACTGGCTGCTCGGCAACGACGCGTGGAAGGCTCGCGTCGAGGAGGCTCTCGAGAACGGGCAGGACGTCCCCACCAAGTCCGGTCTGGAGGAGATCTTCGAAGAGATCTCCCCGATCGAGGACTTCTCCGGGTCGATGTCGCTGACCTTCCGCGACCACCGCTTCGAGCCGCCGAAGAACTCCATCGACGAGTGCAAGGAGCGCGACTTCACGTACGCCGCCCCGCTCTTCGTCACGGCCGAGTTCACCAACAACGAGACCGGCGAGATCAAGTCCCAGACCGTCTTCATGGGCGACTTCCCGCTCATGACGAACAAGGGCACCTTCGTCATCAACGGCACCGAGCGTGTCGTGGTGTCCCAGCTGGTGCGCTCGCCCGGCGTCTACTTCGACTCCTCCATCGACAAGACGTCCGACAAGGACATCTTCTCCGCCAAGATCATCCCGTCCCGGGGCGCCTGGCTGGAGATGGAGATCGACAAGCGCGACATGGTCGGTGTGCGCATCGACCGCAAGCGCAAGCAGTCCGTCACCGTCCTCCTGAAGGCGCTCGGCTGGACCACCGAGCAGATCCTCGAGGAGTTCGGCGAGTACGAGTCCATGCGCGCCACCCTGGAGAAGGACCACACCCAGGGCCAGGACGACGCGCTGCTCGACATCTACCGCAAGCTGCGCCCGGGCGAGCCCCCGACCCGTGAGGCCGCGCAGACGCTGCTGGAGAACCTCTACTTCAATCCCAAGCGCTACGACCTCGCCAAGGTCGGCCGCTACAAGGTGAACAAGAAGCTCGGCGGCGACCAGCCGCTGGACGCCGGCGTGCTCACCACCGACGACATCATCGCCACCATCAAGTACCTGGTGAAGCTGCACGCCGGCGAGACCGAGACGACGGGCGAGTCGGGCCGCACGATCATCGTCGAGACCGACGACATCGACCACTTCGGCAACCGCCGCATCCGCAACGTCGGCGAGCTGATCCAGAACCAGGTCCGTACGGGTCTCGCCCGTATGGAGCGCGTCGTGCGCGAGCGCATGACCACCCAGGACGTCGAGGCGATCACGCCGCAGACCCTGATCAACATCCGGCCGGTCGTCGCCTCCATCAAGGAGTTCTTCGGCACCAGCCAGCTGTCCCAGTTCATGGACCAGAACAACCCGCTGTCGGGGCTGACGCACAAGCGTCGTCTGAACGCCCTCGGCCCGGGTGGTCTCTCCCGTGAGCGGGCCGGCTTCGAGGTCCGTGACGTGCACCCCTCGCACTACGGCCGCATGTGCCCGATCGAGACGCCGGAAGGCCCGAACATCGGTCTGATCGGTTCGCTCGCCTCCTACGGGCGGATCAACCCGTTCGGCTTCATCGAGACGCCGTACCGCAAGGTCGTCGACGGCCAGGTCACCGACGAGGTGGACTACCTGACCGCCGACGAGGAGGACCGCTTCGTCATCGCTCAGGCCAACGCGCCGCTGAACGACGACATGCGCTTCGCCGAGAACCGCATCCTGGTCCGCCGCCGCGGCGGTGAGGTCGACTACGTCCCCGCCGACGAGGTCGACTACATGGACGTCTCGCCGCGCCAGATGGTGTCGGTCGCGACCGCCATGATCCCGTTCCTCGAGCACGACGACGCCAACCGCGCCCTCATGGGCGCGAACATGATGCGCCAGGCCGTGCCGCTGATCAAGTCCGAGGCCCCGCTCGTCGGCACCGGCATGGAGTACCGCTCCGCCGTCGACGCCGGTGACGTGGTCAAGGCGGAGAAGGCGGGTGTGGTCCAGGAGGTCTCCGCGGACTACATCACCACGGCCAACGACGACGGCACGTACATCACGTACCGCCTGGCCAAGTTCTCCCGCTCCAACCAGGGCACCTCGGTCAACCAGAAGGTCATCGTCGCCGAGGGCGACCGGATCGTCGAGGGCCAGGTCCTCGCCGACGGCCCGGCCACCCAGAACGGCGAGATGGCGCTCGGCAAGAACCTGCTCGTGGCGTTCATGCCGTGGGAGGGTCACAACTACGAGGACGCGATCATCCTGTCGCAGCGCCTCGTGCAGGACGACGTCCTCTCCTCGATCCACATCGAGGAGCACGAGGTCGACGCCCGTGACACCAAGCTCGGCCCCGAGGAGATCACCCGGGACATCCCGAACGTCTCCGAGGAGGTCCTCGCCGACCTCGACGAGCGCGGCATCATCCGCATCGGCGCCGAGGTCATCGCCGGCGACATCCTCGTCGGCAAGGTGACCCCGAAGGGCGAGACCGAGCTGACCCCCGAGGAGCGCCTGCTGCGCGCGATCTTCGGTGAGAAGGCCCGTGAGGTCCGTGACACCTCGCTGAAGGTGCCGCACGGCGAGACCGGCAAGGTCATCGGCGTCCGCGTCTTCGACCGCGAGGAGGGCGACGAGCTTCCCCCGGGCGTGAACCAGCTGGTGCGCGTCTACGTCGCGCAGAAGCGCAAGATCACCGACGGTGACAAGCTCGCCGGCCGCCACGGCAACAAGGGCGTCATCTCCAAGATCCTGCCCATCGAGGACATGCCGTTCCTCGAGGACGGGACCCCGGTCGACATCATCCTCAACCCGCTGGGTGTGCCGTCCCGCATGAACCCGGGACAGGTCCTGGAGATCCACCTCGGCTGGCTCGCCAGCCAGGGCTGGGACGTCTCCGGCCTCGCGGACGAGTGGGCCCAGCGCCTCCAGGCGATCGGCGCGGACAAGGTCGAGCCCCGTACCAACGTGGCCACCCCGGTCTTCGACGGCGCCCGCGAGGACGAGCTCGCCGGTCTGCTGGAGCACACCGTCCCGAACCGCGACGGCGACCGCATGGTCCTGCCGTCCGGCAAGGCGCGGCTGTTCGACGGCCGCTCGGGTGAGCCGTTCCCGGACCCGATCTCGGTCGGCTACATGTACATCCTGAAGCTGCACCACCTGGTCGACGACAAGCTGCACGCCCGGTCGACCGGTCCGTACTCCATGATCACCCAGCAGCCGCTGGGCGGTAAGGCTCAGTTCGGTGGCCAGCGGTTCGGCGAGATGGAGGTGTGGGCACTCGAGGCGTACGGCGCCGCCTACGCGCTCCAGGAGCTGCTGACCATCAAGTCCGACGACGTCACCGGCCGCGTGAAGGTCTACGAGGCCATCGTCAAGGGCGAGAACATCCCCGAGCCCGGCATCCCCGAGTCCTTCAAGGTGCTCATCAAGGAGATGCAGTCCCTGTGCCTGAACGTGGAGGTGCTGTCCAGCGACGGTATGTCCATCGAGATGCGTGACACCGACGAGGACGTCTTCCGCGCTGCGGAGGAGCTCGGCATCGACCTGTCCCGGCGCGAGCCGAGCAGCGTCGAAGAGGTCTGACGGGAGTGGGGTGGCCCGGTGAACCCCGGGCCGCCCGCCCCAGGACCCCCGTATCAGACCCCAAGACTTACGACCCTGAGAGGGATTGACGCATAGTGCTCGACGTCAACTTCTTCGACGAGCTCCGGATCGGCCTGGCCACCGCTGACGACATCCGTCAGTGGAGCCACGGCGAGGTCAAGAAGCCCGAGACCATCAACTACCGCACCCTCAAGCCGGAAAAGGACGGGCTCTTCTGCGAGAAGATCTTCGGTCCCACCCGGGACTGGGAGTGCTACTGCGGCAAGTACAAGCGTGTCCGCTTCAAGGGCATCATCTGCGAGCGCTGCGGCGTCGAGGTCACTCGCGCCAAGGTGCGCCGTGAGCGGATGGGCCACATCGAACTGGCCGCTCCCGTCACGCACATCTGGTACTTCAAGGGTGTCCCGAGCCGGCTGGGCTACCTGCTCGACCTGGCTCCCAAGGACCTCGAGAAGGTCATCTACTTCGCCGCGTACATGATCACGTACGTGGACGAGGAGCGCCGCACCCGCGACCTGCCGTCGCTGGAGGCCCACGTCTCCGTCGAGCGTCAGCAGATCGAGAACCGCCGGGACGCCGACCTGGAGGCCCGAGCCAAGAAGCTCGAGACCGACCTGGCCGAGCTGGAGGCCGAGGGCGCCAAGGCCGACGTGCGCCGCAAGGTGCGCGAGGGCGCCGAGCGTGAGATGAAGCAGCTGCGCGACCGCGCGCAGCGCGAGATCGACCGCCTCGACGAGGTGTGGAACCGCTTCAAGAACCTCAAGGTCCAGGACCTCGAGGGCGACGAGCTGCTCTACCGCGAGCTGCGTGACCGCTTCGGCACGTACTTCGACGGCTCGATGGGCGCCGCGGCGCTGCAGAAGCGCCTGGAGTCCTTCGACCTCGAGGAGGAGGCCGAGAAGCTCCGCGAGATCATCCGCACCGGCAAGGGCCAGAAGAAGACCCGCGCCCTGAAGCGGCTGAAGGTCGTCTCCGCGTTCCTGCAGACCTCCAACAGCCCCAAGGGCATGGTCCTGGACTGCGTCCCGGTCATCCCGCCGGACCTGCGTCCGATGGTGCAGCTGGACGGTGGCCGCTTCGCGACCTCCGACCTGAACGACCTGTACCGCCGTGTCATCAACCGCAACAACCGCCTGAAGCGGCTTCTCGACCTCGGCGCGCCCGAGATCATCGTGAACAACGAGAAGCGCATGCTCCAGGAGGCCGTGGACGCGCTGTTCGACAACGGCCGTCGTGGCCGGCCGGTCACCGGTCCGGGCAACCGTCCGCTGAAGTCCCTCAGCGACATGCTGAAGGGCAAGCAGGGCCGCTTCCGCCAGAACCTGCTCGGCAAGCGTGTGGACTACTCCGCGCGTTCCGTGATCGTCGTCGGTCCGCAGCTCAAGCTGCACCAGTGCGGTCTGCCGAAGGCGATGGCGCTGGAGCTGTTCAAGCCGTTCGTGATGAAGCGCCTGGTCGACCTGAACCACGCGCAGAACATCAAGTCGGCCAAGCGCATGGTCGAGCGCGGCCGCACGGTCGTGTACGACGTGCTGGAAGAGGTCATCGCGGAGCACCCGGTTCTGCTGAACCGTGCGCCCACGCTGCACCGCCTCGGCATCCAGGCCTTCGAGCCGCAGCTGGTCGAGGGCAAGGCCATCCAGATCCACCCGCTCGTCTGCACCGCGTTCAACGCGGACTTCGACGGTGACCAGATGGCCGTGCACCTGCCGCTGTCCGCGGAGGCGCAGGCCGAGGCCCGCATCCTGATGCTGTCCTCGAACAACATCCTCAAGCCGGCCGACGGCCGTCCGGTGACGATGCCGACCCAGGACATGGTCCTCGGTCTGTTCTTCCTCACCACCGACGGCGAGATGCGCGACCTCAAGGGCGAGGGCCGTTCCTTCTCCTCGGTCGCGGAGGCGATCATGGCCTTCGACGCGGGCGAGCTGTCGCTCCAGTCGAAGATCGACGTCCGCTTCCCGGTCGGCACCATCCCGCCGCGCGGCTGGACCCCGCCGGTGGGCGAGGACGGCGAGGCCGAGGGCGGCTCCGAGTGGCAGCAGGGGGACCCGTTCCGCCTGACGACCACCCTGGGCCGGGCGCTCTTCAACGAGCTGCTGCCCGAGGACTACCCGTTCGTCGACTACGAGGTCGGCAAGAAGCAGCTCTCCGAGATCGTCAACGACCTCGCCGAGCGCTACCCGAAGGTCATCGTGGCGGCGACGCTCGACAACCTGAAGGCGGCCGGCTTCCACTGGGCCACCCGCTCCGGCGTCACCGTCGCGATCTCCGACGTCGTCGTCCCCGAGGCGAAGAAGGAGATCGTCCAGGGCTACGAGGCGCAGGACGAGAAGGTCCAGAAGCAGTACGAGCGCGGTCTGATCACCAAGGACGAGCGCACGCAGGAGCTCATCGCGATCTGGACCAAGGCGACCAACGAGGTCGCCGAGGCGATGAACGACAACTTCCCGAAGACCAACCCGATCTTCATGATGGTGAACTCGGGTGCACGAGGCAACATGATGCAGATGCGTCAGATCGCCGGTATGCGTGGTCTGGTGTCGAACGCGAAGAACGAGACGATCCCGCGTCCGATCAAGGCGTCGTTCCGTGAGGGCCTGTCCGTGCTGGAGTACTTCATCTCCACGCACGGCGCCCGTAAGGGTCTGGCGGACACCGCTCTGCGCACCGCCGACTCGGGTTACCTCACCCGTCGTCTGGTCGACGTCTCCCAGGACGTCATCATCCGCGAGGAGGACTGCGGCACCGACCGCGGTCTGCGCCTCAAGATCGCGAACCGTGACGCGGACGGCGTGCTGCGCAAGGCGGACGACGTCGAGACGTCCGTGTACGCGCGCTGCCTCGCCGAGGACATCGTGGTCGACGGCCAGGTGCTGGCCCCGGCCGGCACCGACCTGGGCGACGTCCTCATCGAGGAGCTCGTCTCCCGCGGCGTCGAGGAGGTCAAGACCCGTTCGGTCCTGACCTGCGAGTCCGCCGTCGGCACCTGCGCCATGTGCTACGGCCGTTCGCTGGCCACCGGCAAGCTGGTCGACATCGGCGAGGCGGTCGGCATCATCGCCGCCCAGTCCATCGGTGAGCCCGGCACCCAGCTGACGATGCGTACCTTCCACACCGGTGGTGTGGCCGGTGACGACATCACCCAGGGTCTGCCGCGTGTCGTCGAGCTCTTCGAGGCCCGTACCCCGAAGGGTGTCGCCCCGATCTCCGAGGCCTCCGGCCGCGTGCGGATCGAGGAGACGGAGAAGACGAAGAAGATCGTCGTCACCCCGGACGACGGCAGCGACGAGACGGCGTACCCGATCTCGAAGCGCGCCAAGGTCCTGGTCTCCGAGGGCGACCACGTCGAGGTGGGCCAGCAGCTCACCGTGGGTGCCACCAACCCGCACGACGTGCTGCGCATCCTGGGTCAGCGTGCCGTCCAGGTCCACCTGGTCGGCGAGGTCCAGAAGGTGTACAACTCGCAGGGCGTGTCGATCCACGACAAGCACATCGAGATCATCATCCGGCAGATGCTGCGCCGCGTGACGATCATCGAGTCCGGCGACGCCGAGCTGCTGCCCGGCGAGCTGGTCGAGCGGTCGAAGTTCGAGACCGAGAACCGTCGTGTGGTCCAGGAGGGCGGTCACCCGGCCTCCGGTCGTCCGCAGCTCATGGGTATCACCAAGGCCTCGCTGGCCACGGAGTCCTGGCTGTCGGCGGCGTCCTTCCAGGAGACGACGCGAGTCCTCACGGACGCGGCGATCAACGCCAAGTCCGACTCGCTCATCGGCCTCAAGGAGAACGTCATCATCGGTAAGCTCATCCCGGCCGGTACGGGTCTGTCCCGCTACCGCAACATCCGGGTCGAGCCGACCGAGGAGGCCAAGGCCGCGATGTACTCGGCCGTCGGCTACGACGACATCGACTACTCGCCGTTCGGCACCGGCTCCGGCCAGGCCGTTCCGCTGGAGGACTACGACTACGGTCCGTACAACCAGTGAGCGAGTCGACTGAACCGCAGGGCGGTCACCCGTACGGGGTGGCCGCCCTGCGGCGTGTCCGGGGGCGTACGGCCTCGGGACACCGTGGAACCGAACGCCCCGTGTGCTGCGTTCAAGTGGGTGAAACGCTCATACTGGGATCGTCCGTCCCGGGCCCTGGGGAGGCAGCCGTGTCGTATCCGACTCCGTGGCAGGGCCCTCCCCTGCAGGGACCCGGCGTGCCGTCGATGCTGGCCTCCCACGCGGACCGCGAGCGCGCGGTGGACGTGCTGCGCGCCGGGTACGGCGAGGGCCGCCTCGACCACCCGGAGTTCGAGAAGCGCGTCGCGCGCGCCTACTCCGCGCGCACGGTGGGCGAGCTCTCCCTGCTGGTGGCCGATCTGCCGCAGGGTCCGATGCCCCAGCCGATGACGCCCCACGGCCCCGTCCCGCCGGCGTTCCTGCCCCGGCCGCAGCCCCGCACCAACGGCAAGGCGGTCGGGTCCCTGGTGTGCGGGGTGCTGTGCGTGGTCACCGGCGGCCTCACCGGGCTCCCGGCCGTGATCCTCGGACACATGGCGCAGTCGGAGATACGCCGTACCGGCGAGAGCGGCGACGGGATGGCGCTGACCGGGCTGGTGCTGGGCTGGCTGTCGGTGGCCGGCTGGGTGATGTTCCTGGGGCTGGTCGGTCTGCTGGCCGCGGTGGCGCCCGTGGGCTGACCCGGTCCGGCGGTTCCCGGACCGGAGGGTCTGACTCCGGCGGGCCCCGGCTTCAGCGGGACGGCTGGAGGTACTGCCGCAGGTGGTGCAGCCGGGTGTGGTAGTCGGGGTGCGAGGACAGCAGCCTGCTCGCCGCCGTCCCGGTCATCCGGTCGCCGCCCTGGCCGGCCGCGGCGAGCTGCTCCTGCTCCTGCTGGTGCAGCTTCTCCAGCACGGCCGCCAGCATCGGCGCGAAGCCGAGCGCCGCCGCGTGCCGGTCGGCGCGCAGCTCCGAGCGGCGGCCGACGGCGGCGAGGGCGTACGGCATGCCCAGGAGCAGCAGCGGCAGACCGTACAGGGTGCTGATGGTGGCGAAGGCGATGCCGCCGACGCACAGGCCGAAGAAGGCGACGCCGATGCAGGAGAACGCCCGCGACACGTGGAACAGGAAACCGGTGACGGCGCGCAGCAGCCGCCAGGCGATCCGGCCGGGCAGCGCGTACCAGTAGCCGAGCAGCCCGGACCAGGCGTGCCCGCCGACGTGGTGGCCCAGCTCGTGCGCCATGACGGCGGCCAGCTCGCCGTTGGGCAGCCGGTTGAGGGCGAAGCTCGTGACGCCGACGATGTGTCCGGCCGCGGCGACCGCGTTGAGGCTGTCGCTGTCCTCGACCCACAGCTCGTAGTTCCGGCCCTCGACGCCGGCGCGGGCGGTGACCTCGCGCCAGACCGGTTCGAGTGCGGCTCGTTCCTGCGGAGTGGGGTAGCGCAGACGGAGCAGATGGCGTGCGAGGGCGCTCTCGGTGGGCCGGTGGAACACGAGTGCGCCGCTGGCCAGCCAGGCGAGTATCACCAGGAAGCCCAGGTCGCCGAAGACCAGCGAGACCAGGGCGACGACGACCAGGCTGCACAGGAAGTTCGGCAGGTGCAGGAGCAGGTTGCCGAAGGCGGTGGCGTCGGTGTGCCGCTGCTGGTTCGAGACGTGGACGCGCCCGCGGCGCCCCGTGTCGATGTGGTGCGGGTGGAGCGGGGAGCCGGGCGGCGGGACCTCCGTGGCCTGGGGGTACGGGGGCGGGGCAGCCGCCGCGTGCGGGTACGGGGGCTGGGGGGCCGCCGGGTACTGGGGGGCCTGAGCGGACGTGGGGTACTGCGGGGGCCGCGAGCCAGGGCCTGCGGGACAGGGGGGTGGCTGCGCGCCGGGGCTCATGGGGCAGGGGGGCGGGGCGGCCTGCTGGGGGATGTACGGCGGGGTGGCCGGGCCGGGCGGCTGCGGGCAGGGCGGCGCCTGCGGCGGGACCTGGGCCGCTCCGGGCTGAGCGGGCCGGCCGGTCGGCTCGGGGTACTCCGGCGGGGCCGGCGGTGGCTGGGTCATGGTGCTTCCTTCACTCGACGTGCGCGGGTGGCCGCCCCCCCCGGGGGTCAGCCGATCAGCAGGGAGGCCGGCAGCAGGAGCGTGCCGGTGCAGAAGGCGATCAGGCCGGTGCGGATCCACTGGTGTTTGCGCCAGGCGATCCGGCTGGTCTCGGTGAGCGCCGTCGTCAGGGCGGCCATCGGGTCGGCCTCGGTGTCGGCGAGCGCGGTGTCCAGCCGGCCCGCCTCCACGGCCCGCCGGATGTCGCCGAAGTACGACAGGGGCTGTCCCGGCGCCCAGGACCCGTTGCGGTAGCGGGGCAGGACGGCCAGGAGCAGCGCCAGCAGGGACAGGGCGAGGACCAGGATCCCGGCCCACCACACCACGGCCCCGGAGGCGGACAGCGCGTCCGGCGACCAGTCCCGCCCGGCGAGCAGACCGCTGAAGACGCCCGCGGTGATGCCGAGCGCGGCGACCAGCACGGCCGCCTTGCTGTCGGCACGGGCGATCTCGGTCCGCAGGTCCGCGAGCAGCCGTTCGCACACCTGGGTGCGGGCGGGGGAGGGGGGTGCCGGGGACGGCGGAGTGGCCGGGGGCGTGGAGGAGGCGCCCGGGTCGACGGCCGTCATGACCCCGGCTCCTTCTCCGCGGGCTCCGCCGGGTCGGGATCCGCAGGGCCGGGCGTGGCGGGCGGCTCCTGCGGGGGCGCGGCCGGCGTCTGGCCGTAACCCGGGGGCGGCTGCCATGCGGGGCTCGCGGGCGGCGGCGGGTACGCCCCGGCCGGGGGCGCGGGTGGCGTGTACGAGCCGGGCGGCGGGGTGCTGGGCGCCCCGGGTGGAGGCGTGTACGGGGGACCGGGCACGGGCGTGTACGGGCCGGACGCGGGCGCGTACGGGCCGGGCGGAGGTGTGTACGGGCCGGGCGGGGGCGCGTACGGCGGGCCGGGTGGAGGCGGGAAGGGCGCGGCCGGAGGTGCAGGCGGGGTGCCCGGCGCCCCGGGGGGCGGCGCCCGCCGGGCGCCCCGCCCCCCCCTTGGCCGCCCCCGCGGAGACCCCCCCCCGGGGGGAGGACCCCCGCCCCCGGGCCCGC
>NZ_JBIWGC010000012.1:0-213100 GCF_044763335.1 Streptomyces sp. NPDC096105 | reverse complement strand
CAGACCGTCGACCTCACCTCGGCACGGCCGAGGTGAACACCGAGCCCCGCCAAAGTCCTCGACGCCCCACCGCCTACTGTGCACGAGCTCGTTAGTAGATGTGGTCGTCGGCGCGTTCACCCTCGGGCGTCCGTCGGAGACGCCACGCACCGAAGCCGGCCCCAAGAGCCCCGCCCATGAGAGCCGCCGCTCCTGCCCACACGCCGCTGGGCGAGAGCGCCGCAGCGAGCAAGCCGGCCAACAGGGCGCCAATCAGCAGGTACATGACGGCGATAAAGCACGCAGCGAGGTAGCGATTCCTCAGAGGCGTCATGCCACCTTGCATGAGGTCCTCCTCCCCCCTTCGGCTGGTTCCCTTCTCGTTTATCCCCGAATGTTCACGACAATCCGGCTCACGGGGTCGCGTCACAGAAGGTGAGCCAGAGGCCGTGGAAGTGGACGAAGCCACTCCAGACGGTGCTCGCTGGATCGGAACATACCGGTGGGCTTGGGCGGCGCTCCCACGCGTCGGATGAGGGACGGCCTCGGTGCGGGGCCCGCTGGAAGCGGACACGGCCCGTGCCACCCGGCCCTTTTCCTGCGGCAATCTCACCCACAGGCCACACGCGCCGAGCACAGCTATGGCACCGTGGTCCCGGCCCGGTCCGTCACCCCCGCGGTGGTGGCGGACCAGGCCTCTTCGTGCGGTCGCACGGTTGGGGGTCTGCCACAGCTGTCTGAGCCCTACCCTGCCGCGGCGGCGAAGTCATCCTCCGCGCGTGGGCGCGGGTTCACCCACCAGGCCTGTCCGGCTCGTGGACAGATGATCGTATGACGCGGCCCCGGCCGGGGTAGAGAGGATGTCGGGCGCCTTCCCGCAGGGAAGAGCCCGCTATGCATCCCTGCCGGCCCCGCCGGCAAGACCGAAGGAAGCGGTATGGCCAGCGGCACCGTGAAGTGGTTCAACTCCGAGAAGGGCTTCGGCTTCATCGCCCAGGACGGCGGCGGACCGGACGTCTTCGCCCATTACTCCAACATCTCCGGCAACGGCTACCGCGAGCTGGTCGAGGGCGAGCCGGTCACGTTCGACGTCACCCAGGGCCAGAAGGGCCCCCAGGCGGAGAACATCGTCCGCGGCTGACCACCGCTGGCCTGCACACCCCCGTGTAGAGTGGTCTCACCGACGCGGGGTGGAGCAGCTCGGTAGCTCGCTGGGCTCATAACCCAGAGGTCGCAGGTTCAAATCCTGTCCCCGCTACGAAAGAGAGGGGTCCGGCATCAGCCGGACCCCTCTCGCATTCCTGCGCACGGAGCCGGGCGGGTACAGCCGCTGCCGAGGGCGGGGACGACGACGAGTACCCCCCACCTGGACGAGCTGGACTCCTCCTCCACGGCGAAGGCCGCGTCCCCGCTGCCCGCGAGCAGATTCGCGACCACCAGCGGCAGCGGGCCGCCGGCCACCCCGCACCCGGCCCCGGCCTTCCGCGACCACGGCCAGCAGCAGGCCACCGTGCACCAGCCGCACCGCCCCCAGGGCCCCGGCCGCACATACTGATCATTTCAGAATGAGCTTGGTGTAGGGCTTGGCTGTGGGCGGGGCCGACGGCAGACTTCTGCGAGTGTCGGATGATCTTGTGCCTGATGATCTGTGGAACGTGTCGCCCCGTTGCTTCCTCCTCGTCCGTCGCGGCGTCGGCGGTATCCAGGCCGACTGCCGGCGGATGACCGGGCCGCCCTGCGCGGGATCATCTACGTCCTGCGCACGGGTGTGACCTGGGCGGACGTGCCGACCGAGACGATCGGCTGCAGCGGGGTGACGTGCTGGCGGCGCCTGCGGGACTGGACCGAGGCCGGCGTCTGGCCCCGCCTGCACGCCCTCCTCCTCGCGGAACTCCGCAGAACGGGTCTGCTGGACATGGAGGACGCCGCGGTCGACGGCTCGCACGTCCGGGCCCTGGAAAGGGGGCTCACACCGGACCTTCGCCGGTCGACCGCGGCCTCCCAGGAAGCAAGCACCATGTGATCACCGACCGGCACGGAACACCTCTTGCGGTGTCCCTGGCCGGCGGAAACCGTCACGACGTCACCCAGCTCATGCCCCTGCTGGACGCGATACCCCGCATCCGCGGCCTGGTGGGCCGGCCACGTCACCGACCACGGCGGTTGTTCGCCGACCGCGGCTACGACTACGACAAGTACCGTCGCCTCCTGCGCGCTCGTGGCATCATGCCGAAGATCGCACGCAAGGGCACCGCCCACGGATCCGGCCTGGGCAGGACCAGGTGGGTCGTCGAGCGGACCTTCGCCTGGCTCCACCAGTTCAAATGCCTGCGGACCCGCTACGAGATACGCGCCGGCCTCCACCTCGGACTGCTCCAACTCGCCTGCAGCATCCTCTGCTTACGACGACTCCGAACCTCATTCTGAAATGATCGGTAACCGCGACGCGAGGGCAGTAGCGGGCCGATCAGGCACACCACCGGCCGGGCGCCCAGCGCACCAACTTCTGTGGCGGAGCCGACATTTGACGTATGGGTGCAGGTCAGGCCGGGGTTGCGGAGCTTGCCCTGGTATCACGCATCCTGGCGCCGCCCTGTCAGGAGCCGTCGCCGAGACGCAAGGGCTGAGGAGTCTTCACGCTCCGCACTCCATCGCACGCGGACCCGACGCGTGCTCACACCCTGAGGGGGACCTCGTGTCCACGCTCGCTCTGCTCGTCGTACTGCTCTGCATCGGCTTCGGCCTGGCAGCCGTCATCGGCCTCGGCTTTCTCGTCTTCCGCCACCCGCGACTGAAGGGCTCGGTCATGGTCTCCCTGACCGTCGCCACTGTCCTGGTCGCTCTCCTGGCCTGGGTCACTCAGGCCGGCGCACTGTCCGATGGAGCCGGGCCCGGCCACCCAGTGGCGCCGACCCTGCGGACAGGACGCTGACCTGCCGCAGTCGGGCCCATGGTCGGGGTACCGGCAGCGCGTGGTCAGGCCTGTGGTCGGGATGTGCAGCCGGAGGCGAAGAACGGGCGTTGATGACGATGCCGAGGGTCGCCAACTCATCCGCAGCCTGCCCAGCATCTGAAGCCACTTGGCCGTGCTCTGCTGGCACTCGCACGCGCCGCGGAGCGCCTGGACGGGCAGGGCTCACCGCCTTACCTGACGCTGATGTCGAGGGGCCCTCGGCGCCGCCGGCAGCACGGCGGCGCCTACTGTGCGGCGCGGGCGGAGGGCATAGAAGTGTGGTTGGGGCGACCCCTTCCGTCGTCCAACTGGCCACAATTTCCATCGAGGCGAGGACCGGGGTAATGGCGAGAGACGCCCTGCACGCCTGCAGATTCGCCGGAGGGAGCGAGCGCTTGGACCGATGCGTGCTTTCCCGGAGTCCTCGACAGGGAAGGTCCCCGCCGCTCCAGGAGCGCGGGGACCTTCGACATCAGGTATTGGGCTTGGTTGATTCGTTGCCTTTACGACGGTGCCGGGGCGGTCGATGGAGCCTGTGTCCGTTGTTCTCGCAGGAGCCATCTTCAGCTCCTGCGGCCCGGGAGACGAAGGGATGTTTAGCGGGACTCGTCGTAGGGGTCGCGGCTGCCGGACTTGGCCAGACCCCGGCTGATCATGTAACCGACGGTCAGGACCACGATGTACAGCCATGCCTGGTCGGCACGGAAGTAGTCGGCGTGGCCATCGTCGTCCCCCACGACCATGGAGGCGATCAGCACCGCGACGACCGCGGCGATATAGGCGAAGAACTCGGTGGTCTTGAAGGCGGCCTTCGTCTCGGTCGACAGCCTGCGCGGTCGGTGAGCGGCCGTATCGGTGCCCGTGTGGTGGCCTGCGTTGCCGACCGGGTTCACAGCGCTCATGAAAAGGCACCTTTCTCATCGTGGGGAGTGCCTGTGGCACTCCGGGGGTAAGGAACGCGCCAAGATCGACGTCGTGTCTACCAAGTGCCCGCGCACAGCGAAATAAACAGCCCATCGGGCCTTGGCCACGACAATCAGCGCGATGGCTGTGGCTGTGAGGTGGGCGAACGCCGACGCTGGGCCGCGACTTGACAGCACGTGGATCAGGACGGGCAGTCGACTTCCCGGCCTTCGGCGACGGTCATTCACGGCCGGGCCGAGCGGGCGAGCCGAACCGGAAAGAATTTCTGGCGCTGGTCATACGCACCAACCGGCCGGACATGTCGTCTGAGGCTGATCCTTTGGAGTGGACACCCTGACAATGGATCTTGATGGTCCAGGGAGGGATGTCCAGGTGGGACGCAAGTCTCCGTATCCGCAGGAGTTCAGGAAGGGCGCCGTCGCGCTCTATCAGGCTGCGGGCGGCAAGCGCACCTACGCCGCGGTGGCAGCGGATCTCGGCATCACCACCGAGTGGCTGCGGACGTGGGTACGCAAGGAGAACGAGTCCCAGGCAGTGCGCGAGTGCCGCGGCGCCGACGTGAGCGAGGCTGAGGAGCTGGCCCGGTTGCGTGCGGAGAACGCCCGGCTGCTCAAGGCCGAGAAAGAGTGGCAGCTGGAGCGCGAGATCCTGCGCCGGGCAGCCGCCCATTTCGCTCGGGAGGTGAGGTGACACCCTGCCGCTGGGACTTCATCTCCGACAACCGTGCCGACTTCGGCGTCAAGCGGATCTGCCGGGTGCTCGGGGCATCCCGGGCCGGCTACTACCGCCATCTGGCCACCGAGCAGGCCCGTGCCGGGCGCCAGGCCGAGGAGAAGCGGACCGTGGCCGAGATCCGCGCCGTCCACGCCGAGCACCATGGCGCCTATGGTGCCCCGCGCGTCCATGCGGGGCTTCGTGCCCGTGGACACCGGATCAACCGCAAGCGCGTGACACGGCTGATGCGGGTCAACCACATCGTCGGCCGGCATCTACGGAAGAAGAAGCGGACGACGATCACCGACAGGACCGCGCCGCCCGTGCCGGACCTGGTGATGCGCGACTTCACCGCCGGCAGGCTGAACACCAGGTGATGCGGCGACATCACCTACATACCCGTCGGCACGACGTGGCTCTACCTCGCCACGGTGATCGACATCTGCTCGCGGCGGGTGGTGGGCTGGTCGATCGCCGGCCACATGCGCACCTCGCTGGTCACCGACGCGATCGAGATGTCCGTGGCCGCCCGCGGCAGCCGGGTGAACGGCGTCGTTTCCCACACCGACAGGGGCACCCGATACAGCGCGGCCGCCTTCGCCGACGTCTGCCGTCGGCACGGTATCCGGCGCAGCATGGGCCGGATCGGCTCGAGCTACGACAACGCCCTCGCCGAGTCGTCCTTCCAAGGCCTCAAACGCGAGTTGCTCCGCGGGCGCCGCTGGACCTCGAAGGCCCAGACCCGGCTCGAGCTGTTCCGCTGGCTGTCGTACTACAGCCGGCGCCGTCGCCACTCCGCCCTCGGCTACCTCACACCAGCCGAGTTCGAACAACAACTGATCACGACACGTACGCTCTCGCTCATCGCATGAAAACCGGTGTCCACTCCCGGGGATCAACCTCACCGGTGCAGCGGCTCGCCGGTGTTCTTGAGTCCCCAGTGTCCGGAGAGATTAGTCTTCTCCCGCAGTGAGACGTCCAGGCGCCACAGGGCGGCGGTCTGGTTCTCGGTCAAGGCCTTGATGCGGTCGGGCGGCGCCGGCCGCCGTTCGATGCCGATCGTCGGGTCGCCGATGATCCAGCCCTGGCGCTGCCACCACCCGATCGCCTTGCGGGCGATAGACAGTTCCCGGTTGACGGTGTCGGCGTCCATCTCGTCCACCCGTGCCGCCGCCAGCTCGGCCAGAGCCTCCGGCAGCGCCGGGTCGTCGACCGCGGCGACGGGGAAGACGGGCGGCTTCGCGCCCCGGCGGGCGGGTCCGGTCGGTGCCGGTTCCCCGGCGAGCATCCATCCCCACGTCGTCAGCGAGATCCGGTAGATCCGCGCGGAGGACTTCGCGATCCCGGCGCCGGTGAGGTATCGCTCGACCGCCGCGGTGTACGACGCGGGCGGGGCGGACAGGGCACCACCCGGGCGCGCGGCACACGCAGCACGCCCCCGCTCCCGAGTTCGGTCACCGGTTCGATCGCCACGTCCGTCCCGCCCCTCCGGTCCTGTCGCAGTAAATGCGGACACCTCGCCTGCGGCGGTCGGAGAGTCCGCCGCAGGTCGCGAAGATCGCCATAGGGGGTCTGCCGCAGTAAATCCGGCATTTACCGCGACGGCGGCCCAGAGCGCGAATCAGGGCGGTGGCACGAGTGCGCAGCTCTGCTGCTACGGGGGACGCCGGTTGCGTGTCGAAGCGGCTTCCGGTGCGCCACGGTGACGTGCGTCTGTCGGCCGGGTCGTCGTTCGCGTCGGCCCCGTGCCTGCCTGGTGGTCGGCTCAGACCGGGAGCGGCAGACCGGCGGCGTGGAAGAGCCGGTCACGGGAGGCCGCGGCCTCGTCGAAGACGGCGTCGCCTCCCTTCAGTACACCGTTCTCCTTGAGGATGGCACCGGCCACTACGACCAGGTCGACATTGCCGGCGTGGCCGCCCGCGACGATCGTGGCCGCAACGTCCGTGGCGGGGAGCATGTTGGCGTGATCGAGGCGGATCATGATCAGGTCTGCCTCCTTGCCCGGGGTCAGGCTGCCGGTGCGGTCGTCGATCCCCGCGGCCCGTGCGCCCTCGATGGTCGCGAAGGACAGCAGGTCGGCGGCGTTGAACGTGGGTAGGCCGGGAACACGGTCCATGGGCCCGGCCGCACCGGCGAGGATCAGCTGCTGGTAGGCGAGGGTCGCCCGCATGACGCCGAACATGTCACCGCTTACGATCGTCTCGGTGTCCACGCTGAGGCTCGGGCGGACACCGGCGGCCAGCAGCCGGTTGGTGGCCGGCTGGCCCAGGCCCGGCATGAAGACCTCGAGGGCGCCGGCCACGGACGCGGTGGCGCCGCGTGCGGCCAGCATTCTCAGCTCCTCGTCGGTCGACGTGCACAGGTGGATGAACGTCATGTCGGAGGCGAGCAGCCCGGCCTCCTCCAGTTGCCGTACGGCCTGCTGCTCCGCCCCCCACTCGCCGAGGCCCACGTGCATGCTGATGCGCAGGCCCAGTTCACGGGCGAGCCGGATGTCATGCTCGGACACATCGGGGGTGGACAGCTCCGGTCCGCGGAGCATTGCGTTGAGGGTTACCCGCGCCGAGTCGTCGGAGAGCACCTCGTTGCGGATGCGCCGAATGTCGTCGGGGTGGGTGCGGTCGCTGCCGAACTGCCATTGTTCGGCCTCCGTCGACGGCCAGCCGTGGTCGAAGACGGCACGGATGCCCGACTCCCAGTGCGCGGCGATCGCCGCGTCCGAGTGCTCGGGGCTGTTGCTGATGTGCGATTCGTCCCGAACGGTCGTCACCCCGGAGTCGAGGGACATCAGGTCCGCCGCCAGGTTGCCGATGTGTACGTCCCGGGGGTCGAAGTACTGTCCGAGGCCGATTTGCACCTGGCTGCGGTACTCCTGGTAGGTCCAGGCAGGGCCGAGATTGCGCAGCGCTCCCTGCCAGTTGTGGCGGTGGGTATCAATGAAACCGGGCAGCACGGCGTTCCCTGTGCCGTCGATGACCCTGGCCCGGTCGTCGGACAGGTCCCGGCCGACCTTGAGGATCCTGCCGTGGGCGATGAGGATATCGCCCACGAAGTTGCCGAGCTTGTCGTCCTGCGTCATCAGGTATGCGCCCTTGATCAGGATGCGTTCGTTGTTCTGCGGCTGGTTCTGGGACACCTGTGGTTCCTTTCGTGCCGTGGGCGGCACTGTGTTGCTTCTCCGTCGAGAGAGGGGTGGTGGGTCGGGTCCGCGTCCGGTCCGGGCGCGGACGTGGATCACTTCGCGGTGGTGTCACGAGGGCGTCGGGAGGCAATCCAGACGGCGCCAAACGTGAGGAACGCACCGAGGACGGTGAGGGCGGAGGGGGACCGACCGCCCGAAGGGACCAGGAAGTCCAGGGCGATCGAACTGGCGAGCTGCCCCGCGATAGAGGCCATGCTCAGCAGCAGGACACCGATCCGGCGCACCAGGAATGCCGAGGCGCCGATGAACACCACGCCGCACAGACCACCGAGGTAGACCCACAAGCTGGTGGGCAGCGGGTCCCCCGCGGTCCCCTGCACGAGTGTTTTCACCCCCCAGGCCGCGGCGAGGAACACCGCACCGGCAAGGAAGTTGAGCCAGGTCGCTGCGATCGGCGAGCCCGACGCGGCCATCGTCGCTCCGTTGAGTGCCTGCTGCACACCGAGGAGGAAGCCGGCGGCGAGGGCGGCGAGGGCCGGCAGGATGATCGTGCCCGGCGCGAGGGTGTCGGCGAAACGGGGCAGGGCGGACACGACTGCGGCCACCAGGATGACGGCCGCTCCCGTGAACCGGGCGGCGCCCGGGCGCTGCCGCAGGCCGCCGCCGATACCCCGGCTGTCCACGATCAGACCGCCGAAGGTCTGACCGGCGATGGCCGACACGGTGAACACGGCGACTCCAGTGACCAGCGCGACGGTGGACTGGGCCAGGGCGAACGTGCCGCCGAGCACACCGGCCAGCAGGTACCGGCGGGGGAGCCGGCCATCCCGTGAAGCGCCGGCCAGGCGGCGCAGCGCGCCGCGCAGCCCGGGGGAGAAGAGCGCGAGGAGGGACAACAGGACGAGTCCGCCCGAGAAACTGATCGCCGCCGCGGCGATGCCGTCGTCGAGGCGATGACTCAGCTCGCCGTTCAGACGGGCCTGTACCGGCACCACCATGCCGGCTGCGATGGCTGCCGTGACGGCCAGCGAGCCGCCGCGAGGCACGGATGGGCGGGACTGTTCCGCCGACTGGGGACCGGGCCCAGCAGGGCGGCGATGACCTGACCCGGTTGGAGCGGTGGGAGTACTCATGTCGAAGTTCCTCAAGAAGGGTTGCGGCCGGGCAGGGCCCGGTCGGCCCGGCCGCCGATGGCCGGTCGGGTCCCGCCTGTGGCGGGGCCCGGGACGCGGGCCTTTCTCAGAAGCCAGTACGCGCGATGTCGTCGAGGACCGACGGTCCCGTGGGGGGCCAACCCAGGACACGCCGGGCCGTGTCGCCCGAAGCCTGCTGGTCGAGGAGAAGGGCCTCGCCGAGCAGGCCGAGCCGGTCGAGCGTCTGCACGACGGGTTCGGGCTCGACGCGTCCGGCCAGGCCGATGGAGCGGCTCACCGCTTCGGTGATCTCCCGTACGGTCGGGTTCGTACCGCTGGCGCCGATGAAGTACGAACCGGCCGGGGCCTTCTCCAGCGCGAGCACGTAAAGCTCGGCCAGGTCGTCCACGTGCACGATGCTCCAGTGTTGGTCACCGGAACCGATCATGGTGAGCGCCGGGGTGTTTCCGGTGGTTCGAGGACCGGCGGCGACGAGGTTCAGCAGACCGCCGCCGTGGCCGTACACCACTGCCGGTGCGATGACCGAGGTCCGGACGCTCTGCGCGTCGCGCACGAGCTTGTCGAGCGGCGCCCGCCAGGCGGTCAGCCGCGGGGCGTTCATTCCGGACGACTCGGTGATCGCCGAACCGCTGCCGTGCAGCCAGACGCCGGTGGTGTGCACGAACGGCCGGTCCGTGTTCCGCAGCGCGTGCAGGAAGCTGGTGACGGCGACCTCGTCGACGGTCGCGCTGGTCTCGTCCCCTGGCGACGCCAGGTGGATCACGCCGTCGCTCGCAGTCGCGAGTTCCTCCAGGGCGTGGCCGTCTGCCAGGTCGGCAACCGCAGGCTCGGCGCCCTTGGCCCGCACTAGCTCGGCCTTCTCGGCTAAGCGGACCAGGGCAGCGACCTGGTGGCCGCCGGAGATGAGCCGATCGAGCACCGCGGCTCCGATGTAGCCGGTGCCGCCGGTGAGCAGTACGCGCATGGCCATCCTCTTTCGCTGACGTTTCCTGGTCCGGGCGTTGGCCCGCACGACAACGGTCGCCCTGCCCAGCTATCGTGTCCAACGAATGTTTTCGAATTCTTGATCGGACATACCGATTAATAGGAATGGGTGTGGACCAGAAGCGGCTGGAGTACTTCATCACCGTCGCCGAGGAGCTGAACTTCACGCGGGCGGCCGAGCGGCTGCACGTCACTCAGTCCACGCTCTCGGCCGGCATCAAGGCCTTGGAGCACGAGCTCCGGACCGAACTGCTCCTCCGCTCCACGCGGTCGGTCAGACTGACGGAGGCCGGCTCGGCGTTCCTCCCCGAGGCGCGGACCGCGATCGAGGTACTCGACCGGGCCCGGGCGGCAGTGGAGCCACTCTCCACGGGGCTGCGCGGCAGCCTCACCGTTGGCGTCCTCAGCGGGCTGACGGTCATCGACGTACCCGCGCTGGCCGGTGAATTCCACCGCCGTCATCCCGAGGTCCGGTTGCGTACCGAGACCTCCCAGCGGGGAACCTCCGGGCTGATCGAGCGGATCAAGGAGAGCCACGTCGACGTGGCCTTCGTAGGAGCCGATATCAAGGACGATCGCCTCAGATCGAGGGCCATCAAGAGGTACGAGGTCCAGCTGCTGGTCCCCGCCGATCACCCACTGGCCTGCCGGAAGCGTGTGCGGCTCAGAGACATCGCCGGGGAATCCTTCGTCGACATGCCCACCGGTTTCGGGCAACGCCAGATCGCGGACGACGCGTTTACGAAGGAGGAGCTGTCCCGGCGGGTCCTCATCGAGGTCTCGGACATCACCACGATCGTGGACTACGTGGCGCACGGCTTGGGCGTGGCGCTGTTGCCCTCGGACTTCGCCGCGGCGGCCGGGGACGCCGTTTGTACCGTCCCCCTCGCGGACGCCCGATTGGCCTGGACGCTCAGCGTGGTCGTCTCCGCGACGCGTCCGCCGACGCGGGCGCTGCATGCCTTCCTCGACCTGATCCCACACCACATCCGGCGCGACCGCATGTTCTGAACGGACATCCCCGGCCGTGCCCGGATCACTTCCCGAAATCCACCGGGCTCGCGTGGGCGGGGTACTTGCTCATGACCGGTGACCCGGTTGAAGGCGTTCATGGAGATCGCGATCCAGATCACCGCGCCATGAGCCCGGGGCAGCCACTCGTCGGGGTCTCGCCACGCGAGACGCCTGTACGGCCCCCGCTCGCAGTGCTGCGCAGGTTCATTTGTTCTCCACGGTGGATCGCGCCGCCTGGTCGGCCGGGGCCCGAGAGCATGGTAGAGAGGCCGCGGCGAGGTTGAGGCGGGTGCCCGTGTCGAGGTTGACCTCGCTGTAGGGCCGGACGTGGGACCAGAACAGCGGGGTCAGGCCGCGCCGGTCCGCAGGTGTGAGGAGGTCCACCCACTCCGGTTCGCCGAGGATGTCTTGGACCATCAGAGTGTTCACGAAGACCAGGGCCGATTGCAGAATCCGCAGGCACAGGACGAACGTCTCCTGCTCGTCGCGCCGGTTCGATGCGATCTCCCCGCCCTTGCCGTAGGCGATCACGGAGTTCGCGCCGTTGGAGGACTCCATCAGGCACTGTCACGTTGGCTGGCGGGGTGGGATGATCTTCGAGTTGATCATGGTGGAGGGGGTTGTCCGTGGGCAGTACGCCGCCGTCGTACAAGGGCCACCGGTATCCGGTGGAGGCGATCTCGCACTGCGTGTGGCTGTACTTCCGCTTCCCGTTGTCATTCCGTGAGGTGGAGGAGCTGATGCTGCAGCGCGGCGTCATCGTGTCCCACGATCCGCCGGTGGTGTCTGAAGTCCGGGCAGTCCTACGCCAACGCCCTGCGCCGCCGGCGTGCGAGGCCGGGCGGCAGGTGGCACCTGGACGAGGTCTTCCTCACGGTCAACGGCGAGCGGAAGTACCCCTGGCGGGCCGTCGACCACAACGGCGACGTGCTGGACATCCTCGTCCAGAACCGGCGCGACAAGGCCGCGGCCAGGCGCTTCTTCCGTCGGCTCCTCAAAGGGACCGGGGCCGTGCCCAGGGTGATCGTCACCGATCAGCTCCGTTCCTGCCGCGCGGCGCACCGTGAGGTCATGCCCTGGGTGGAACACCGCTCGCACAAGGGCCTGAACAACCGGGCCGAGAACTCCCACCAGCCCGCCCGGCAGCGGGAACGCGCCATGAAAGGTTTCCGCTCCACCGGCGGAGCCCAGCGTTTCCTGTCCGCGTTCAGCGGCATCTCCCCCCACTTCCGCCCCCACCGCCACCTGATGACCGCCCCCGACCATCACGCCGAGATGACCATCCGCTTCACTGTCCGGGAACAGATCACCGGCACCGCCGGCCTGCCCGCCACGGCCTGAGCACAGAGCCGGAACCCGGCCCCGGCACGCCCCGGCACCCCGCCAAGCACAACCCCCTCGACAACGTGACAGCGCCGCGTCGAGACATCACAACGACTCGGCCGACACCGCTGGACCATCGAACGAACCATGGCCTGGCTCGTCGGCTGCCGCCGACTCCACCGCCGCTACGAACGCAAGGCCGAGCACTTCCTCGCCTTCACCAGCCTCGCCTGCACCCTCATCTGCTACCGCCGACTCACCCGAGCAGGCGACTTCTAGGACGCGTCGGCGTAGGCGAGATGGGCGCCGCAGACGGTACAGCGAAAGAGCATGGCGGTCGCCCCGTCGCCCAGGTGGGTCAGGAAGTGCTCAAGCTGGTTTTCGTCGTGCCAGCCGTCGAGGCGCATGTCGGCCCGCAGTTGGGCGAGGGCTTCGGGATGCGCCACCAACTCGGTGTACCCGACTTCGCCGACGAAGGCGGCCGCGTCCTGGCAGTGGACCAGCCAGTGCGGGTCCTGCCATGCGTGGAAGCCGGGGGTGCGGCGGGTGACCTCGTGCAGGACGTCCTCGCTGACGCCGTCAAGCCCGTAGGAGTCGGTGAATTCACCTGCGAAGCGTTCGGCTGCGCTCCCGTCTGCGATGCACCACGGGCAGAAACGTCCGTTCACCTCGTGTGCGGTGTAGAAGGTGGCCGTGTAGATCCAGCCCACGCTGCGTTTGCAGCAGGCACACGTATCGGCGGCCGCACGGATGGACCCGCTGGCGAGGGGATCGGGGTGATAGCGAAAGAAGGGCAGGCCAGCACTCATCGTCGGTTCCCGCCCTGCTGCCTGGTTGCCATGCCCACTGATCCCATGGAGAGCAGTCTGTCCGCGAGCAGGTCCCCGATCAAGCTCGGTCTCAGCTTCTTCGCAGTCCAGCCAATTGAGACAGCTTGTAACTTTCCAAGCAGCACAGGTTGGCGGCGACGAACGCGAAGAGTTCGGCGACAGCCCGCAGGTCGTCGTTGGCCAGCCGGGGATGGACGGGCTGGCCGGCGAACCGTTGCTCGTTCCGGCAAAGGAGCCGGTTGGCGGGGTCGGACGCCCAGCGGCGGAAAGCGGCGGCCGGCTGGGCGGCGTGGGTGGGGTCGCCCAGGACGTCGAGCGGGTCGGTGAAGGTCTCCAGCCAGCGGTCGAAGCGGGTTCTTCTCTCCCGCGGTCAGGCTGGGGGTCTTCAGGTCGAGGGTGTATCCGGCCTGGGAGATCTGCAGGCCTGCGGGCGTTGTGTCAGCGTGGCCGCTGTGCCCGCCGACGTTGTGGTCGGGGGCTGCCGGCCGGTTGTGCTCGGCGTGGGCTGCGGGCTCCGGGTCGGAGGTGAGGGGGGCCGGCGGCCGCGCCGACACCGTAGGCGGCGGCGAAGGTCGCCGCGACGGCGGCGGTGAAAGCAGTGATCCTGACGCCGGTGTTCATGACGGACCCTTTCTCGGCGGTGTCGTCGCCTTCCTTGACGGGCGTCCCCGACCGTATACCCCCCAGGGGTATATGTAAGCGATGCGGAGACGTTTGCCAAGGATACCCCTAGGGGGTATACATAGTGGCGTCAGCGATACCCCCCTGGGGTACACCAGTGATCGCATCCTCCGGGAGGAACCATGTCCTGCTGCACCCCCGACGGCAGCTGCTCCACCAACACCGCCGCGACCGAGGCCACCGAGGGCACCACCACCGTCTACAACGTCTCCGGAATGACGTGCGGACACTGCAAGGCCACGCTCACCAAGGAGATAGGCGCCCTGAACGGCGTTCTGGCCGTCGTCGTCGACCTGGAGAGCGGCCAGGTCGCCGTCACCAGCTCCGGCGAACCGGACGACGCGCTGCTGGCGAAGGTCGTCGACGACGCCGGCTACGAGCTCACCGGCCGCGCGGCCTGAAAGCTCCGCTCGTCTGCCGGTCCCGCCCGCGGGCCCGGTCCTTTCTTCCCTCTTCCACCCACCCAGTCCGAGGAGCAGTGATGGCTACCACGGTCCCCGACACAGCCGAGGTCGAACTCGCGATCGGCGGCATGACCTGCGCCTCGTGCGCCGCCCGGATCGAGAAGAAACTGAACCGGATGGACGGAGTCGAGGCCACCGTCAACTACGCCACCGAGAAGGCCAAGGTCACCTTCCGCCAAGACCTCGACGTCGCGGACCTGATCGCCACGGTGGAGGCCACCGGTTACACCGCCCGCAAGCCGGAACCGGACCCCACGCCCGGCGCGACCGGTGACGGTCGAGACGACGGACCGGGCCAGGAGACGCAAGGCGATGAGCTACGGCCGCTGCGGCAGCGGCTGGTCACGGCCGTGGTGCTCGCCATCCCGGTCATCGCGATGGCGATGGTGCCGGCCCTACAGTTCGAGTACTGGCAGTGGCTCTCCCTCACCCTGGCCGCCCCGGTCGTCACCTACGCCGCCTGGCCCTTCCACCGCGCTGCGTTCACCAACGCGCGGCACGGCGCGGCCACCATGGACACCCTCATCTCCGTCGGTACCTCGGCCGCCTTCTTGTGGTCGCTGTGGGCTCTGTTCTTCGGTACCGCCGGCACCCCCGGCATGATCCACCCCTTCGAGCTGACCATCGCCCGCACGGACGGCGCCGGGAACATCTACCTCGAGGCCGCCGCCGGTGTCACCGCCTTCATCCTTGCCGGCCGCTACTTCGAGGCCCGTTCCAAGCGCAAGGCCGGGGCCGCGTTGAAGGCACTGCTTCAGCTGGGTGCGAAGGACGTCACCGTCCTGCGCGGCGGCCGGGAGGAACAGATCCCGGTGGGCGAGCTGAAGGTCGGTGACCGGTTCCTGGTCCGGCCGGGCGAGAAGATCGCCACCGACGGCACGGTCGTCGAGGGCACCTCCGCCGTCGACGCCTCGATGCTCACCGGCGAGTCCGTCCCCGTCGAGGTCGGCGCCGGGGACACCGTCACTGGAGCGACCGTGAACGCCGGCGGCCGCCTGGTCGTCGAGGCCGCCCGGGTGGGCGCCGACACCCAGCTCGCCCGGATGGCCAAGCTGGTCGAGGACGCGCAGAACGGCAAAGCCGCCGCCCAGCGCCTCGCCGACAAGATCTCCGGCGTCTTCGTCCCGGTCGTCATCGCCCTGGCCCTGGGCACCCTGGGCTTCTGGCTCGGCAACGGCGCCGGGCTGACGGCCGCGTTCACCGCCGCCGTGGCGGTCCTGATCATCGCCTGCCCCTGCGCCCTGGGGCTGGCCACCCCGACCGCGCTGATGGTCGGCACCGGGCGCGGCGCCCAGCTCGGCATTCTCATCAAGGGACCCGAGGTCCTGGAGTCCACCCGCCGCGTCGACACCATAGTTCTGGACAAGACCGGCACCGTCACCACCGGCCGCATGACCTTGCTCGCCGTCCACACCGCCGAGGGCACCGACGAGGACGAGGTGCTGCGCCTGGCGGGGGCCTTGGAGCACGCCTCGGAGCACCCGATCGCAGCGGCGGTGGCCGCGGGCGCCGCCGAGCGGGTCGGTGCCCTGCCGGTCCCGGAGGACTTCGCCAACGTGCCCGGACTGGGCGTCCAGGGTGTGGTCGAGGGCCATGCGGTCCTGGTGGGCCGGACCAAGCTGCTCGCCGAGTGGGCCCTGGAACTGCCGACCGAACTGGCGCGCGCCAAGGCCGGCGCCGAGGCCGCGGGCCGCACCGCGATCGCGGTCGCCTGGGACGGCGAGGCAAGGGCGGTCCTGGAGGTCGCCGACGCGGTCAAGGACACCAGTGCCGAAGCAATCACCCGGCTGCGCGCCCTGGGCCTGACGCCGATCCTGCTGACCGGGGACAACAAGGCCGTCGCCGAGGCGGTGGCCTCGGAAGTCGGCATCGACGAGGTGATCGCCGAGGTCATGCCCCAGGACAAGGTCGACGTCGTCAAGCGCCTGCAGGACGAGGGCCGTTCGGTGGCGATGGTCGGTGACGGCGTCAACGACGCCGCAGCCCTCGCCCAGGCCGACCTCGGGCTGGCCATGGGCACCGGCACCGACGCCGCCATCGAGGCCGGCGACCTCACCCTCGTCCGCGGCGACCTGCGCGCCGCCGCCGACGCCATCCGCCTGGCCCGCAAGACGCTCGGCACCATCAAGTCCAACCTGTTCTGGGCCTTCGCCTACAACGTCGCCGCCCTCCCCCTCGCCGCGGCCGGACTGCTCAACCCCATGATCGCCGGCGCCGCCATGGCGTTCTCCTCGGTCTTCGTCGTCGGCAACAGCCTGCGCCTGCGCGGCTTCAAGGCCGCCGGCTGACACCTCGACCCCGCCGCACGGACGGGGGGCGGACCGACAGGCCCGCCCCCCGTTTTTCTGTTACCCCTCCCGTCCCCCGGGGGAGGGCGCCGTTCATGGCGCACGAGGGAGGCCGCATGCGCGACTTCGTCCACCGCGGCAGCGATGGTCAGGCCCCGTAGGGCCAGGTGGCCGGGCCGCGGGAGGTCAGCATGCTCGGTCTGCCGTACCCGCCGCCTGCAAGGCAGTGCCCCGCGGGTGCGGGGAGCAGACGCCGGCGAGGGGGATCTCGTACAGACCGGTGGGACCATCCCCGCGGGTGCGGGGAGCAGAGGATCCGGGCGACGGTGCGCGCCTCCGCAGGGGGACCGTCCCCGCGGGTGCGGGAAGCAGCCGCCGGCAGCAAGAAGCACGGGATGAACGTACAGATTCTGGCCGACCCCTCCGGCCGGCTGCTGTGGGCATCACCGGCTCTTCCCGGTGCCGTCCACGACCTCCGGGCCGCCCGCGAATACGGCATCGTCCGCGTGCTCACGGACACCGGCATCACGTGCTGGGCGGACAGTGACAGGACCATCTCGTCGATCTCGCCGAGCCGCCGCTACCGCTTCGTGACCAGCATCGGATCGAACGCGCCCGCCCGGTCCCGGGGCGCCTCGATCTCCACCGGGCCGACCTCGGTGACACCGTCTTGCCCCGGCGCCCGTTGCGGTAGTTCTCCCGCCCGCCTTCACCCTTCTCGCCGTGCTCATGGCCCAGGTGATCGGTCAGCTCACCTTCCAGAGCGGACTCCAGCACCCGCTTGGTCAGCTGTTGCGGCAAACCTCCTTCACCGGTCAGTCGCGGCCCGTCGGCCTGGGCCCGCGCCACCAACTGAGCGACCAGCTCGTCATCCACCCCAGCCGGCCCGACGGCCTGACCTTCACTCTCGGAGACACTCACGTCAGTAATCATCAACTACCGCTTCATGCTCGGGAGTTACACCACTCGCCGTACAGGCCCATCGGGTGGCGGAGCGGGGGTGAGCCGGGTCCAGCCTGCAGGCGGGGCCAGGAGCGTGCGGACGTGAGGTTTGCGGGCGCGCAGCCGCACGTGTCCCCGGTAATCACGGAGGATGAGGTGGCTGAGATGCTCGAGGGCCCTGATGGCGAAACCGTTCGCCGGGCACATACCCTCGCCTTTTCCGAAGGGAAGGTAGGAACGCCGTTGGCCGTCGGTCGGCTGCTCCCAGCGTGAGGGGCGAAAGTCCAGGGGCCTGTCCCATACGGTCGCCGACCGGTGGATCGCGTGCGTGCCGATCAGGACGTGCTCACCCTCGCGGACCCGGGAGCCGGCTATAGCGTGGTCGGTCGCGGCCACTCTGATCAGGCGCCAGGCGGTCGGGTAGAGGCGTAACGCCTCCTTGACCAGCCGATGGACCTGCTCTTGTCGCACCGCCGGGGTGTCGTAGCCGTGCCTGATACCGAGCATCACAACCCATTCGAGGGTCACGCCGGTGAAGCCGACTGTGGACAGGACAAGGCGTTGCAGCAATTGCGCGCGATCGGCTGGGGACAGCCCTTCGGGCAGGCCCAGCACCAGGTCGACAAGGTCCTGCGCGCCCGTTTCGGGTGCTGGCAGTCGACTGAGCTGCTCGGCAAGCCCGGCCCGGACGGCCGGCACCGTACGGTGCGAGCGTCTCAGCACATGGCCGACGATGTCGTCGGCGACGACGCTCGACGTCACGTAGGCGTCGACGAGCATGTTGATATCGGTATGGCGCGGGTGCGCGATGACGGGGGCGAAGTACCGCCGCACCAGTTCGACGCCCCAGCGCTGGTGCCACAGGCGGCCGCGACCGTCACTCACCTCACCGAGGGCGGAGGCGAGGTCGAACGATGACGCGAGGTCGTGCCGGGACAGGACCCTGAGCAGCTCGTGGGAGGCTTCACTCCGGACCTGACGGGGCAGGGATTCGGGTCCCAGGCGAAGAAACCCGGACTGGGACAGGTAGTCACCGGCCGAGTCGACCAGGATGTTTCGGGCCGCGTCGGCATCGGCCACGAACAGGGTGCCGAAGCGGAGCCTGAACGGACCGTTGCGGCCCGCGGCTTGCTTCTCCCATCGCCGCAGTTGCGGCCACAGACTCTTCCTGTCCAGGAGCAAGGGGTCATCCGCCCATCTGACGGGGGACGGGACGCGCGGCGGTCCACCTCGCGTCCCACCCTTTTACGGGAGAGGACGTCAGGCGTTGTGCCCGTACCTGTCGCCGTACGCGTGGCGCCGTGTACGCGCCTCAGCGCCGAGCCCGCGAAGGCTTTGGATGATCCATGACATCGTTGCTGCCCTCCTTATCGGTCGGGGCTGCGCCTGGTCCGGCTGCCGAGCGTCAGTCCTGCTGCCCGTAGCCGACGAAGTACCCGTGCCACCGTGCACGCATCTCACCACTGAGCGCCCGAAGGCTGCTGGTCACCCACGACATCGTGATCCTCCTTGTCGGCCAGTGCTCAATTCGGCTGTACCGGGCCACAAGGAACTCCGGCGGCCCGCCACAGGCACGCACTGACGCTACTCCCACACCGAAACCTGGTGAACTATCGGAATTAGCCAAGAATGCTGCGGCAGTAACAGAAGTCCTGCCCACGTGAAACCTGTCGGGCTTCGGCTTATCTGCGCCCATCGGCGCCATGCCTCGCGGAGCGGTCGGCGGCCAAGAAAAGACAGAAGCGGCTAACGGGCTCATCTTCAGCAAGCTGCCAGGGTGTCACGAATTGATCATTTCCTCACCAAAACGCTATAAACTCCACATCACCTGACTATCGGCAAAAATTAAACAGCCACAGCAGGAGGTTACTTGACCAGCCCGTACATCGCGCCAGAGCAGCCCGCGCCCGAATAGGCCCGCAAGCGGTGCGTCTTGCCCGTGCTCGGCCTTGCCTTCTTCCTCGGCATCGGCGTCGACGGCTCACAGTCCGAAGACGACGCCAAACCGGCCACGGCCAGGGCGCGGCCCGCCACGGCCGTCGCCGCAACCATGGCCGCCATCGCAGAACCCGAGCCGACGCCGGTGGTGACAAGGACCGTTGAGGTCGAGGTCACCGAGACCGTGAATGCCGAGCCCTCCTCCGACAGCGGCATCAACGACAGCAGTGATGACGGGAGCAGCCGGAACGGGCGCTCCTACGTACAGTCGCTGGGCACGGAAAACGACAACGAGAAAACCCGCCGGTTCGTGTCGACCAGGGCCCTCTCCCTGGGCTTCCGCAACAGCTTTCTGCTGCACGAACGGCGCTTTGCCGGCATGGAGGGCCCACGGAGTATGCGGCGCCGCTCGCGAAGCCGCCTCCGCCACGTCGAGGTCATACGACGTCCTGCGCCCGGGTGAAGGCAGCCTGCCCGCTGGCTCGATCTCGGAGCGCCTCCGATTACGACCAGCGGGTCGAGGCAGCCCGTCAGCGGTTTCGGTCGGAGAACTGACCGGTCGGATGGGAGGCCCCGCTTCGACGGCTGACGGACTGCTGTCTTCCGGTGTCACTGAGGCTTCTGCCCGGCCCCGGCCTCTCGCCCCGCCCGGACCACCAGTTCGAGCACGGCGTCGATGTCGGCCGTGGTGGTGGCCGGGTTGATGGTGCACATCCTCAGGACTGTCCGGCCGTGGACGCGGGTGGTCAGAAGCAGCGCTTGGCCCGTAGCACGGACGGCGTCGCTGACGGACTGCTGAAGACGGTCGACGGCGGGCGGGTCGGTGGGACTGCCCGGGGGCTGGCAGCGGAAGGTGAGAATGCCGAGGCCGGGGGCACTGGCGAGGTCGAGGTCGGGGTGGGCGGTAATACGGGCGGCTGCGTGGTCGGAAAGGTGGAGGCCGTGGTCGACGGCACGGCGGAAGGCCGCAGCACCGAAGGTCTTGAGGGAGAGCCACACCTTCAGGGCACGCAGGCCGCGGGATCGCTGGGGGCCGAGGTCGTCGAGGTTGACCTCGTCGTAGCGGGCCTCGGCAGGGTGGAGGTATCCGGTGTCGAGATGGTGGCGGGACATCCGGAAGGTGGCTCTGAGAAGTTCCGGGTCGCGGACGAGGACACAGCCGGTCTCGTACGGCTGGAACAGCCATTTGTGCGGGTCGAAGGTGAGGGAGTCGGCGCGCCCCAGCGCATCGCGCAGGTCGTGGCCGCGGTCGGAGAGAGCAGACGCTGCCCCGTGGGCGCCGTCGACGTGCAGCCACAGACCGTAGCGGCGGCAGAGCCGCGCCAGGTCCGTGACGGGGTCGGCTGCGCCGGTGCTGGTGGTTCCGACGGTGGCGACGACGGCGAAGGGACGCAGGCCGGCGGCGAGGTCTGCGTCGATCCGGGCAGCCAGGCCTTGGAGGTCGAGGCGCTGGCCGGTGTCGGGTTCGAGGGCGATGAGCTGATCTCGGCCGAGGCCCAGCAGGTGGACCGCGCGGGCGATGGAAGGGTGGGCCTGGGTGGAGCAGTAGAGGCGGGCGCTGGTGAAGTCACCGCCGAGGTGATGGTCGCGGGCGGCGGCGAGTGCCGTGAGGTTGGCGACGGAACCGCCGCTGACGAACAGGCCGCCCCAGTGTCCGGGCAGGCCCAGCAGCTCCTTCAACCATTTCAGGGCGGTCAGCTCGACGCGGGTGGGGCCTGAACCGACCAGCCATGCGCCGGGGACGCTCAGGTGGGCGGTGGAGAGCAGGTCGGCGAGGACCGCGGGATAGTTGCCGGTGGTGGGCACGAAGGCAAAGCAGCGAGGATGGTCGAACCGGATGCCGAGCGGCAGTACGTCCTGGGCGAGGTGGTCGAGCAGTCCGGTCAGATCGCTGCCGTTCTCGGGCAGCGGCTCGTCGAGAAGTGCTTCGAGCTCGACGGGATCGGCCACGGCATGCGGCGGGCCGTCCGCCGCCGTGCACAGCCGCTGGACGACGAGGTCGATGGCATGGTGGCCGGCGTCTCGCATCTCCATGACCGATAGGGCGAGTTCACCGGGGCGGTAGGGATGCGAGGGGTCATCAGCGCTCGCGGGACGGGCCGACGGCACCCGGCTGGTGCTCGGGGAGGCACTGGCCATGGAGCCCGTGGCGGTGGGCGGCGCGTCGCGGGTCATACGGGATCACCTGTCGTGGTGCGGATCTCGTGGGTGAGGAGTCGTTCGGTCCAGGACCGAGTCCAGGGGCCGAGGGCGGGCCGCGGGGACACGTCGCAGAGGTGATGGCCGGTCTGCACCAGCGCGAGTTCGTCGCCGGGTAGGACAGGGCCCGGGGAGGCGTGCGGCCAGACCAGGGCGGTCCCGGCCTCCTGCCGCGGGAGGGGGTCGGGCAGAGCCGTCTCGTCGAACGTGCCGGGCCGGTCGAGCGGTTCGATCAGTTCGAGGGGCCCCTCTTCCGCCAGCCGGTAATAACCAGGGCGAGGCAGGGTCGTGACGTGTCCGGGCCGTCGGGCGTGCACGACGAGCTGGCCAAGCCGCGGCACCGGCCGCGTCATGGCACGGACGGGCGGCAGTTCGGGCAGCAGGCAGGCCAGCACGTGCAGTCCCAGCAGGGGCAGCAGACCTGCGGCGGTTTCGGCCGCCTGGGCCAAGGACGCCACCGTCTGAAAACGCGGGTTGATCTCGATGACCACGGGCGTCCCGTCATTGATGACCAGGTCGAGACCGAAGACGCCCCGGAAGCCGTGCCGTCTCAGCACGTCTCCGACGGCACGAGTTGTGTCCCGGACGTGGGAGAGGAGCGGTGCGGGCAGGGCGGAGTCGTCCAGGAGCTGGTTGCCGCAGTGCGTGCCCCATCCCGGAGTCAGTCCGGGGAGGCCTACGAGCTGGTGGGAGACGGCGGAAACGACGGTCCGGTCCGCCCCCGCGCAGGCACTGACGGTCAGCGGCAGTCCTGGCACGAGCCTGCTGAGCCGCAGGGTGTGCCGTGACCATCGCGGCCTTCCTGCGGACCCGGGTCTACCGGCCCGAGTCCCTGGGCTGGCTGGAGGGCTGCCAGGCCCTGCTGCGCTGGCGGATGGAGAACGGGATCACCGGGCTGTACGCCATTCCCTACGACACCGAGGCCGAGGTTGGCGCGACGAAGGCGTTCCCGCTGGGCAGGTGGGTGCACCAGCAGCGCAAGGCGCTGCGGGCGGGTGAGCTGGAGCCGCACCGCAAGGAGCTGCTGGACGCGCCCGAGGCCGGGATGGTCTGGGAGCCGGGCGAGGAAGCCTAGGAGAACAAACTCGCCGCGCTGCGCTCCTTCCGGCGGGCCACCGGACACCTCGCTCCGAGGCAGGATGCCGTCTGGGACGACCCGGCCGGCGGCGGCTTTGTGCCTGTCGGGCAGTACATGGCCAACCTCCGGCGCAAGGATGGTCTCGGGAAGGACCCGCGGCGGGCCGCCGTACGCGCGGCGCAGCTCGCCGCGGTCGACCCGGAGTGGGACTGTCCCTGGCCCCTGGACTGGCAGCGCCACTGCCGCGTGCTCGCCGACCTGGTCGACACCGACGGGGTACTGCCCGACATCGCACCCGGCGTCCTCATGGACGGTGACGACATCGGACGCTGGCTGAAGCGGCAGAAACAGCCCGGCGCCTGGAAGCAGTTGTCGGCCGAGCAGCAGGAACGGCTGACCGTGCTGGGCGTGCAGCCGCTCGAGGGCCGGTCTTCCTTCCCGGCGGGGGCGGCCCGGGCGGGGGCCGGCGGTACGGCGGCGAAGGGCACGGGCAAGGCGCAGCAGGCGTTCCAGCGGGGGCTTGCGGCCCTCGCCCAGTGGGTGGAACGGGAAGGCGCGCACCGGCCGGTGCCCCGCGGGCACGCGGAGGAGATCTTGGTCGGCAGTGAGGCGGAGCCGGTGACCGTGAAGCTGGGGGTGTGGGTCTCCAACACCAAGACCCGGCGGGACAAGCTCACCGCGGAGCAGCTGGACGCGCTTCGGGAGCTGGGCGTCCGGTGGGCGTGACGCTCGCCTGACCGGGGGCGCCAAGCCGAGGTTGCGGTGCCGCAGCGGGGGCCGTGTGTGCACGCATCTGGTTCTGTCTGTCGGCGAGGGTGTGCATCGACGTGGCGGTGCTGGCCGCGTGGTGCAGAGTGTGAGGTCCTTGTGTTTCGCCGGGGACAGGGAGGGGTCTCGCCGGGCTTCTCGGGGCCGGCGGTGTGAAGCGCGCGTCGTCCGCCGTCGCGCGCCCGGTCGGGAGTGAGGCGCAAGCCGTCGGTGGCCTGTCCGGCGCCGTGGCCGCCGCTGCTGGAGATGCGGTCGGTCATCAAGACCCCCTTCCGCCTCACTCCCCCTTCCGCCTCACTCCCCCTTCCGCCTCGCTGCCCTGCGTGTCGAACGCGACGAACCTCAACTCCGATGTGTAGCGGTGGCCCTCGTCGTCCGTGAGCCAGGTCTGTTCCGGGGTCGGGAGCATTTCCGTGAACGTCGCCGTGGCGGAGGGGTCCTTGCGGGCGAGCCGGCGCAGGGCCTTGGCCAGGATGGTGACGTAGATCGGGCTGTCGAAGTCGACGTAGAACGGGCGGGACTCGGTCGGGGAGACGACGAACACGAAGCGGGGCAGGCCGAGGCGGCGCTGCCAGTGGCGGGCCCGCACGAAGCGCCGGGCCTCGTCCTTGTCGTCGGCGAACGTGGCCTGTGCGGCGGGCAGTTGCCAGGCCTCGCGGGCGATGACCAGGCGGTCGAGCGTGACCCGGGGTGTGTGGGCGGCCGGCCGCAGCGGCTGGAACAGGTCCATCGACAGCGTGGTCAGGACGTGGGAGAAGACGTCGATCGCGGGGAAGAGCGCGCCGTCGGGCAGCCGGACCACCAGGGCACCGTCTTGTTGCTCGACCAGCGCGTCGGCGCTGCGGACGGCGCGGGGGCGGGCCGGGTCGGCCGTGAAGTCGGTGAGGGCGACCTGGTAGTCCTCCGGGCGGACCAGCGTGTGCCGGACGCGGGCGGAGAGCCGGGCCCGGTGCTCCTTGGCAATCAGCGGCATCAGCCGGGGACCGGGGTGGTCCTGGTCGGTCAGGGCGAACAGCTCGCCGGGGTTCGGGTGTTGATGGGTGAAGAGCGAGGCGCCCACGGTGTTGGCGGCCAGGTGCAGCTCACCGAGGACCAGGGTCACGTCACCCCGCGCGGCGGCCTCGGGGCCGTCGGCGGCCATCATGATGTCCGGGCTGAGATAGCGGGCCGCCGTCCAGCCCTGGCCGCCCTCGAACTCCCGCCGCACGGACTCCTCGATGTCGGCGGCCCGCCGGGTGACCCTGCGTGCGTCTTGCGGGATCTCGAGGATCCGCTGCCAGCGCTCGGCGAACTCTTGCTGCACCTCGCTCGCCGCCGCAGGGGCGGTGCCGTGCAGCACGGGCAGGCACGCGAACCAGAAGGAGGCCAGGTCGACCGGGTCGCCGCCGGCGGCAAGGCGGCGGTGCACCGTGCGTATCTCGCTCTCCACGACCGCGGCCAGCCGGGCGGTGAGCCAGCTCGCGCTGTCCATCAGCAGGCGCAGCGGGGACAGTGCCTCCACGACGGCCGGGCCGAGGCGCGCCGTGGCCGAGCGCCGGGCGTCGCTGTAGACGAGGGCGCGGCAGGGGGCGGTGGAGGCCGACTTCTCGCGTGTCGCGGCCGTGTCGGTGAGTGTGGTGAAGTCGCGCTCGAGGTCCTGGAGTGCGGTGAGGAGGGTGCTCTCGTCGGTGGCCGCCGCCACTTTCGCCCTGCCCCGTTCCAGGAGGTCGAGGGCGCCCAGGCCGCGTCGTCTGAGGTTCGGGTCGCCGACGGTCGACAGCCAGTCGCGCAGGGCGCGTTCGGGGTGGGTGCCGGCCGGGACCTCCAGTCGCCAGGTCACCCAGCGGCGGGCCACCAGGTCGTGCAGCGTCCGGGTCACGTCGGTGCCGGGGAGGTCGGCGGTGATGTCGCGGGCTGGACGCACGCCGTCGCAGCGGGCGAGAACCGCTGCCTCGGAGTCGGACAGCGTGGTCGGGCGGCGGCCGGGCACGCGTGCCTGGTTGTCGTTCAGCACGACGAACGGGACCGGTCTCGGGGCGATCCACTCGCGCAGCGCCGGGTCCGCGTCCAGCATCCTGGCCACCGCGTCGATGCCCCAACTCGCCCAGTAGACAGTGGAGTCGGCGATCAGGCCGGTACCGGGGTCGACGTGTGCGCCGGATGCCGCGGGGTCCCAGCGGCCCCAGCCGACGGGGCCGAAGAAGCCGATGGTGTCGTTCTTCACGCACAACCGCTGCCAGTAGTGCGCGACCAGTTCCTCGCGCTGGCGGGGCATGCTGCTGCGCTTGTCGGTGTCGGGGTTGAAGCGCAGGAACGGCGCGATGCCGGAGTCGAGCAGCGGGCGGTTCTGCCAGGCCAGGGCCTGACGGAACGCCGGGGTGCGGGCGATGTCCTGCAGCACGTGCGCGGTCTTCACAGCGGCGGTGCCCAGTTCGGCGGCGAAGGCTTCCCATTCGGGGCCGGACAACGGCGTGTCCGGGAGGAACATGTCAGCGGCCTCGGCCAGACCGGGCGGGGCGAGACGCAGCACGCCGTCGGCCGGGAAACCCGGCCCGCGCAGCGCGAACTGGTTCCACAGGCGCCACCTGCCGAGGTACGGCACGAGGTCTTCGGACATGACGGCACTCCTTTGACGCGTGTACGGGACGAGGCAGGGGTGTGGTCGTGGGTGGCTGCGCCGCATCGTGACGCTACGGCTTCAAAAGGGAGGCGTGTGTGGTGGGGGTGGGAGCTGTCGGTCGGTGCCTGTGGCCGCCCGGGGCCGCCCGACAGGCACAGGTGCCTGCGCCTGTCGGGCGACCCCTGGGCGGCATGCGGTGCCTGCGCCTGTCGGGCGGCCCCTGGGCGGCACAGGCGCCCGCGCCTGGCCCTTCCCTCAGCCGCGGCCGAAGTCCGCGTCGACGACCTCGGCGAGGTCACGCGGGGTCGGGTAGGCGAAGACCAGGGAGACCGGGATGTCGTCGCAGCCCAGCGTCTGCTGGAGGCGGCCGGTGACCTGAAAGGCCGCCAGGGAGTCACCGCCGGCCTCGTAGAAGTCGGTGTCCGCGGTGAGGCCGGGGTGGCCGAGGACGTCGCGGAAGATGTCGACGAGCAGGTCGAGGGTGCTGACGGCGGTGGCGGAGTTCCCGGTCATGGCATGTCCTTTCGAATGGTTGCGGTTTCGGTTGTGGTCGTGGTTGTGGTGAGGGTGTGGAGCCGGGCGGTGGTGTTGCCGCCGGAGACGACGGCCACCGCGGCTTCGCGGCGCCGGGCGGCCCGCAGCGCTCCGGCGACGGCGACGGCGCCACTGGGTTCGGCGTCGACACCATGGCTGTGCAGCAGAGCCGCCGCGGCGAGGATCTCGGCCTCGCCGACGGCGACGAGGTCGTCGACCCGGTCACGGATGACCGGGTAGGTGAAGCGGCCGGGCCGCTGCCCGCGCAGGCCGTCGGCGACGGTCCGGGCCGGCGGCAGCAGGACCGGGTGCCCGGCGGCCAGGGAGCGGGTGTAGCGCGGTGTGAGCGCGGGCTCGACACCGACGACACGGACGGGATGTCCGGCGGCGGCGAGGCAGACACCGGCCAGGAGACCGCCGCCGCCCACAGGGACGTAGACCGTATCGATGTCGGGGGCGTCGGTGAGGACTTCGGTGCCGACCGTGCCCTGGCCCGCGATCACCAGGGGGTGGTCGGAGGAAGGGACGAAAGCGGCGCCGGTCGTCTCGGCGATCGCCCGGGCCCGTTCCTCACGGTCGGCCACCCCCCCGCCGGCCTGGACGACCCGTGCACCCAGGGCGCGGATGGCGGCGGCCTTGGCGGGGGCCGCGCCGGCGGCCAGGACGACGGTCAGTTCCAGACCGAGGGTGCGGGCGATACGGGCAAGAGCGATGCCGTGGTTGCCGGAGGAACCGGTGACGACGCGGTCGGCACCGAGAGCCAGGACGGCGTTGGCGGCACCACGTGCTTTGAAAGAGCCGCCCCTCTGGAGATGTTCGGCCTTCAGAAGCAGGCCTGGACCGCAGACGGAGGTCGTCGGGCCGGGCAGCAGGGGCGTGCGCACGGTGTACGGGGCGATGCGGGCCGCGGCGACAGCGAGATCGGCGGGCCCGTGCACGCGGAACGCGGAGGGCGGGACGGCCGCCGGCGCGGCCGGACGACCCGCCGTGGCCGGACGACCCGCAGCTGGACGAACCGTCGTGGCCGGACGGCCCGCCGTGGCCGGACGGCCGCTCATGGTCGGTGCGCTCATACCATGCCCCCTGCGACCAGGCGTCCGCGGTCCGCCTTGCCCCCACGGGTGGTGGGCAGAACCGTGTGACGCAGGAAACGGCGCGGCATCAGGTGCGGAGGCAAGGTACGGGCCAGATGGCCGCGCAGAGCGGCGTCCGGCGTCGCATGGTCACCGGTCACGTGGGCAGCCAGGTACACGCGGCCCCGCTCGTCGGTGTGCGGGACGACGACGGCCGCGCTCACGGCGGGGTGCGTGAGCAGCGCACCCTCCACCTCGGCAGGATCCACACGATAGCCGCGGATCTTGATCTGGCGGTCACCCCGGCCTTCGTAGCGCAGCCCCTGCGGCGTCCACCGGCCCAGGTCACCGGTGCGGTACATGCGGGAGCCGGGCGGACCGTAGGGGTCGGGGAGGAACACGGCCGCCGTACGGGCCGGGAGCCCGCCGTACCCGCGGGCCAGCCCCGTACCGCCGATGTAGACCTCGCCCACGGTTCCCTCGGGGACAGGGGTCAGGTCGGGGCCGAGGACGCGGACGGTGGCGCCGGTCCGGGGCAGGCCGACCACGTCGTGGGCCGGGTCGGGGGCCGCCGGGACGTCGTGGCGGGTGGTCGTCATGGTGCACTCGGTCGGCCCGTACTGGTTGACCAGCCGGCCCCCGACCAGGGACCGGCCGCCCGCGGTGAGGAACGGCCGCAGGGACTCACCGCTGGACACGACCAAGGTGACACCGGCCAGCGGATCAAACACGTCACGCTGCCCGGCCAGGTGGGTGAGGAAGGAAGGGGTGACACTGAGCAGAGCAGTGACACCATGATCACGTACCGTGCGGGCGAAATCGGCGGGGCGGAGCAGCCGGGCGCGCTCCACGAGGACGACGCGGGCGCCGGCCAGCAGGGGTGCGAAGGTGTCACGGATCGAGGCGTCGTAGCCGAGCGGGGCGGTTTGCAGGACGACGGTGTC
Organism: Streptomyces sp. NPDC096105; assembly: GCF_044763335.1. NCBI lineage: Bacteria > Bacillati > Actinomycetota > Actinomycetes > Kitasatosporales > Streptomycetaceae > Streptomyces > Streptomyces sp. NPDC096105. Next base: position 184,575 of record NZ_JBIWGC010000012.1, on the reverse strand, counting down.
CCGGCCGAGCTCGAAGGCGCGGGCGGTGTCACGGAGGTAGGTGTCCAGGGCCTGGTACTCGACGAACACAGGACTCGGCTCGCCGGTACTGCCGGAGGTGTGACTGACATAGGCCAGGGCGCGAGGGTCGACGGCCACGGACGCGGAGGTGCCGGCGACCGCCGGGCGCCACACACCCGCGACCGGCACGTCCGAGGCATCGAGGCCCGGCGCATCCAACTCGACCACGGGCCCGCCGAATTCGAGGGCGGCCGCGTGGGCCCTCGTGGTCAGCAGAAGGCGGGCGCCGGCACTGCGCACGAAGGAGGCCAGCCGGTCCCGGGGCTGGGTGACGTCCAGCGTGAGGAAGGCGGCCCCGCAGCGCAACACGGCCACCACGGCCGCGACGGCGTCCGCGCCGTGTTCCACAGCGACGGCACAGACGGTCTCCGGGCCTGCCCCGTGGGCGCGCAGCAGCCGCGTCACCTGCCGCGTCCGCCGGTCGAGCTGCCCGTAGGTGACGGGCCCGTCCGGGGTGTCCAGCGCGATCCGCTCCGGATGCCGCGCGGCGTGTTCGGCAAGGTCGTCGGCGAGGGTCCGCATCACCGGCCCCCCTCGGTGGTGACGGTCCGGTCGACAGCGACGAAGCGGAGTTCGGAGGTGTAGCGCCGGCCGTCGGTGTCGGTGAGCCAGGCCTGTTCGGGGGTGGGGAGCATCTCGCTGACCTTCAGCCGGGCGTCCGGGTCGGTACGGGCGAGGCGGCGGGCGGCCTTGGCGAGGATGGTGGTGTAGACAGGGCTGTCGAAATCGACGTAGAACGGGCGGGGTTCGGACGGGGACACGACGAACACGAAGCGTGGAAGGTCGTGGCGGCGCTGCCAGTGACGGGCGCGGACGAAACGCACGGCCTCGGACTTCTCGTCGGCGAAATCGACCCCCGCGACAGGCAGTTGCCAGGTTTCACGGGCCAGGATCATGCGGTCGACGCTGATACGGGGGGTGTGCTCGCCCTCCGGGCGCAGGGTGAAACGGTCCATCACACGCTGGGTGAGAGTGTTGGCGTAGGCGTCGAGGAGGTCGTAGCGGGAACCGTCGGGAAGCAGAACCGTCAGCCTCCCGCCGACATCCTCCACCCGGACATCGGCGCCCAGCACGGTACGAGGACGGTACGGATCTCCGGTCTGGTCCACCAGCGCCACGTAGTGGTCCTGGTCGCGGTCGAGGGAGGGGCGGCTACGGGTGGACCACTTCAGCGGCAGTTCCTTCGCCAGCATCGGCAGCAACCGGGGCCCGGGGAAGTCGCGGCTGGTCTCGGCGATCAGCTCGTCGCGGTCGGGGTGCTGGTGGACGAAGAGGGAGGCGCCCATGGTGTTGAGGGCGCTGTGCATCTCGCCCAGGACCAGTTCCACGTCCCCGCGGGCCAGCGCCGCCTCGTCCTCGGCGACGACGAGGACGTCGGGGCTGAAGTAGCGGGCGAGCGACCAGCCGTCGCCGGGCTCCTCGAACTCCTCGCGGACGCGGGCGGCGAGTTCGGCGGTGGTCAGCCGGACACGGCGGGCGCCGGGCGGGATGTCCAGCAACCGGGCCCATTTGGCGCGCAGTTCGCCCTGGACGGCGTCGATGAGGACGCCGGCCTCGGGGTGCGGGGAGGGCAGGGTGTGCAGCCACAGAGCAGCGAGGTCGACGGGGCCGTCGACGGCGAGCCGGTCGTACACGGCGCGCAGCCGGGCACGGATGCCGTCGGCGAAGCGGTTGGTCATCCAGCGGGCGGCGGTCAGGCACAGCTGGAGGGGTTCCAGGTGGGCGAGCAGGCCGGGCCCGGCGGTGGCGGTGGCGGCGCGGCGGGTGTCGGAGTAGACCAGTCCGCGGCAGGGGGCGGTCCGGGCGCCCTTGGCACGCTGGGCCTCGGCGTCGGTGAGGGTGGCGAAGCCGGCTTCCAGAGCGCCGATGGCGGTGGTCAGCGCCTCGACGTCGTCCCCCGCGTCAGCGACGGCGTCGCGGCCGCGCTCCAGGACGGCGAGCTTGGCGAGGGCGCGGTCGCGGGCCTCCTCGTCGGGGACCCGTTCCACGATGGCGCGCAGGGCGCGGTCGGGGTGGGTGGCCGCGGGCACCTCCAGGCGCCAGTGGACCCAGCGCCGGCGGACCAAGTCCCGGACGAGGGCCTCGGTTTCGTCCTCGGTGAGGTCGCGGGCGGCGGCGATCTCCGGCACCGGGCGGGTTCCGTCGCAGAGCTCCAGGACGGCCGCCTCGCGTTCCGTCACCTGCTGCGCGGGCCGTCCGGGCACGCGCACGGTGGTGCCGTCGGTGCGGACGAGGGAGACGCGGCGCGGCGGGATCCAGCGCATCAGCGCGGGGTCCTCGGCGAGCACCTTGGCCAGTGCGTCGATCGCCCAGCCGGAGAAGTACACGGCGCTCGCGGCGAGGAAGGTGTCTCCGGCGCGGGTGGCGACGGCGTCCGTCGCGGCAAGGTCCCAGCGGCCCCAGCCGACGGGGCCGAAGAAGCCGATGGTGTCGTTCTTCACGCAGAACCGCTGCCAGTAGTGCGCAACGAGTTCCTCGCGCTGGCGGGGCATGCTGCTGCGCTTGTCGGTGTCGGGGTTCCAGCGCAGGAACGGCGCGATGCCGGTGCGCAGCACGGCCGGGTTCTGCCAGGCGAGGGCGGCCTGGAAGCGGGGCCGGGCGGCGACCTCCTGGAGGTGGCGGGCGGTGTCCACGGCGGCGGCGGCCAGCTCCTCGGTGAAGCCGTCCCACTCGGGGCCGGTGAGCGGGGCGCCGGGTCCGAACTTGTCGGCCGCCTCGGCCAGTCCGGGAGGGGCGAGGCGCAGCACGCCGTCGGCCGGGAAGCCCGGACCGCGCAGCGCGAACTGTTCCCACAGCCGCCAGCCTCCGCCCGGCAGCAGGACAGGTGCGTGCTCGTCCGACATCGCGTGCTCCTTCCGGAAAGGGGGTGCTGGGAGGCGACCGGCCTCGGGACGGACGGTGGTCCGCCCCGGGTTCGCCGGGTTCTCCGGCCTGACAGCACGGTCCCGCGCGGCGGGGGCGGGCCGACAGAGAAGATCCGGCAGCAACAGGTGCCGTGGGGTCGGCGTGTTCGTCCCTGACCTCGGTGTGCGGGCCCGGTGCACGCTGTCGGCGGCGGCCGTGACCTGCGGCCGGCCCCATCACCCGCGGGAGGTTCACCGTGACGCAACCCGACTTCGCGAACGGCGCGGACGCCGAGGAGGTCCGTCCGGACACCGACGAGGAGTACCTCGTGGTGCGCAACGACGAGGAGCAGTACTCGATCTGGCGGGCGGACCGTGAGCTGCCCGCGGGCTGGTACCCGGAGGGGATGCGCGGCGGCCGGCAGGCGTGCCTGGACCACATCGGCGTGATCTGGACGGACATGCGTCCGCTGAGCCTGCGCCGGCGGCTGGCCGGGGCAGATGCCTGAGGGGCTCCCGGGCAGGATCCCGGGGCCCTCGGCCCACGACCCGCCACCAGGGGCCTCGACGCCGGGCGCCGTGCCGCCGGGGGCCTCGCTGTCCGGGTCCGGCGCGCCGCTGGTGCTGCCGCAGCGGCTGTGCCCGGCGGTGCTGGACCTGTCGGGACTGCGGGACGGACCCCCCGCGCGGGGCCCGCGGGCCCTGCGGGCCCCGGTGGAGCTGTACCTGGCCCGGGTCGCGGAGCAGGACGCGCAGACCCTGCGGCACGCCCGTGAGGTCCTCGACGCGGAGGAGCGGGCCCGTGCCCGCGCCTTCCGGCACGGCCGGGACCGCGACGCCTACGTGGTCGCCCACGCGGCGCTGCGGAACGTGCTGAGCGTCGTGACGGGGGTGCGGGCCGACGCGCTGGCGCTGACCCGTGAGCCCTGCGCGGGCTGCGGCGGGCCGCACGGGCGGCCGGTGCTGTCCGCGTCGGGGGTGCACTTCTCCCTGTCGCACAGCGGGGGGCTGGTGCTGGTGGCGCTCGCGCCGGCGCCGGTCGGGGTCGACGTGGAGGAGCTGGCCACCGTCAAGGTCATGCTCAGCGCGCAGTCGGCGCTGCACCGGGCGGAGGCGGACGAGCTGGCGCGACTGCCCGCCTACGGCAGGCCGGCCGCGTTCACCCGTGCCTGGGTGCGCAAGGAGGCCTACCTCAAGGGTCTGGGCACGGGTCTGGTGCGCAACCCCGCGCTCGACTACCTGGGCACGGGTCCGGCGCCCGCGGACCCGGCGCCGGGCTGGGCGGTGCGCGATGTGCTGGTGCCCTCCGGCTATGCGGCCGCGGTGGGACTGCGTACGTGCTGACCGCGCACGGCAGCGCGGCGGGGGAACGGGCGACTACGTCCCCCGCCGCGCTGTTGGCGTTTCGTCGGGGCCGTGCGCAAGCGCCTGGCAGTTGGGCGCCGAGAGGTCCGACCCGCGCGCCGCCTTCACGCATCACGCACGCTTTCCACCGTGGCGACCGGTATACGATCACGCCCGTGACAGCGCCCGAACCCACCATCGTCGCCACCTCAGGCGGCTTCCGCCCCGGCCGGCGTACGCGGGTGCTCTTCGACGCCCTGGTGCACCACGCGGTCGACCTCTCCGGCGTGCACGGCCGACGGCCGCGCGTCCTCCACGTGGGGACGGCGGCGGGCGACGCCGAGATGGTCGCGGCACGGGTCTCCGAGGCGGCCCGGGTGGCGGGCTACGACCTCACTCCGCTCCAGCTGTTCCCCATGCCCAACGTCGAGGACGTCGAGGCCACGGTGCTCGACCACGACGTGGTGTGGGTGGGGGGCGGTTCGGTGGCCAACCTGCTCGCCGTGTGGCGGGTCCACGGCCTGGACGCGATCATGCGGCGCGCCTGGCGGTCCGGGGTGGTGCTCGCCGGGGTGAGCGCCGGCTCCATCTGCTGGTACCAGGGCGGCACCACCGACTCCTTCGGCCCCGACCTGCGCGCCGTCACCGACGGACTCGCGCTGCTCCCCTACGGCAACGGCGTGCACTACGACTCCGACGAGGGCCGCCGCCCGCTGCTCCACCGGCTGGTCGCCGACGGCACGTTCACCGAGGCCCACTGCACCGACGACGGGGTGGGCCTGGTCTACCGCGGCACCCGACTCGTCGAGGCCGTGGCGGAGTTGCCGCGTAAGGCGGCGTATGTGGTGCGGCGGGAGGACGGCCGGGCCGTGGAGGAGCGGATCGAGCCGCGTTTGCTTCCGTCGGCGTGACCCCGGCCCTGTACCGGCCGCCGCCGCTCGCACGACCGCGCGGGGCGACGGGTGGCCGGCCCCCGGCGCCCCCGCACCGAGTCCGCGCGTTCCCGTGCCCCGCGTCGTGAGCGCCCCCGCCCCCGATGGGGGATCGGAGACCGGGATCAGGCCGGGATCAGACCAGGCCCTGGCGTACCGCGTGGGCGACCGCGTGGGCGCGGTTGCGGGCCTGGAGCCGGGTCATCAGCTCGTAGATGACGTTCTTGACGGTGTGCTCGGAACAGCCGAGGAGCAGCGCGATGTCCGCGTTGCCGTGGCCCTCGGCCATGAGCCGCAGGACGGACGTCTGCCGTGCGGTCAGGGCCGGCAGTCTCCGGCGCGTCGGACCGTCCGCACGGCCTCGGGTGCTCAGCGCTCCGGACAACTCCGGGTAGGGGATGCTCGGATGGGGGTACGCGGCCCGGTGGACGGCCCTGAGCAGGTTCTCCTCGGACAGTTCGGCTGCGTCGATGACGACCGCTCCGGCGCGCAGGATCCGTCGCCGGTCCTCGGGGGCGACGCTGTCGCAGACGAACAGGACGGGCCCGTGCGGGCGCGGCGCGCGCAACGCCTGGTCCGCGTCGGCGGCGACGATCACGGTGACCGTGGCGCAGGGGGCCGGCTCGTCGGCGGCGGACCGGAGTCCGGCGCGTTCGGCGAGCGCGCGGACCCGTTCCGCGCGCGGCGCCGGCACCACCCGCACCACGACGGCGGGGGTGGTCGTGACCGTGGCGCCGGAGGACGTCGCGGTGACGGGCGACGCCGTCAGGGTGGCGGTCACAGCAGGCCCGCCCGGAGCGCGTAGGCGACCGCGTGGGCGCGGTTGCGCAGCCGGAAGCGCTGGGTGATGTCGTGCACGACGGTGGTGACGGTGCGGGGCGAGTAGGCGAGCCGCTGGGCGATCTCCGCCGTCTCGTGGCCGTCCGCCACCAGGCGCAGCACCGACCGTTCCCGCTCGGACAGCATGCCCTCGCTCCAGCCGCCGCCGGAGCCGCGCACGGGAGCTTCCGGTTGGTCCAGCAGTTCCTCCAGCAGGCCGGGTGGCAGGGTGCAGTCGTCGCGCGCGGCCGCCAGCACCGCGTGGGTGAGGCGGGAGGCGTCGGCCTCGCGGCGCAGCAACAGGCCCCGGGCGCCGGCGGCAAGGGCATGCAGGACGTCTCCGGAGGCGAGGGCGCCCGCGACCAGGACGACGGCGGGGCGGTGGGGCTGGGTGCGGGTGGTGCGCACCATGTCCAGCTCGGCGGGGCCGAGGCGGTCGACGGTGAGGACGGTGACCCGCGCGTCGGCGGGTTCGCACACGGTCAGTTCGGGCCGGACGAGCAGGGTCGCGCGGATGCCTGCCTCCAGCACCGGGTCGAGTGCGACCACACTGACAGGTACGGGTGCTCCCATCTGCTGCTCCTTGGAAGTTCGTGCGCCCCTTCGACTGAGCGGGCGGTCTGGCGTGGGGACTTGGGAACACCGTGCCGTCCCCGTGACCGCCGGGGCATCGGTAGACGGACCCCACATTTGCGCGCCGGGTGCGCCCGGGTCGTGGGGGCGGGGCGGGCGGCCGGGCGGAGGCGACGGCCCAGTGGGGCCCAGCGGCGGCGCCGACCGGCCCTCTGGGGCGGGCATGGGGGACGCGCACCCGTCCGGGTGCCCGTCTCCTGCCCGCACGGCCCGTCGCGCCCGCGGGCCGCGCGTCACGCGCGCCCGTAGGGGGATGCCCTCCCGTCCGCGGTTTCCTCGCGCCGTCCCCCGTACCCCCGCCCGTGGGGAGGGGGCCGGGGAGAATATGGGGGACGGTTACCCATGTGGGGGCGCGGGAGGTCTGGGACCTTTTTCTCGTGACCGACACCGCCAACCTCCCGACCTCCCGGAGCACCGGACTCCCCGCCGCCTGGTGGGCCCCGGCGCTGACCCTCACAGAGCGGCTCGCCGTCCCCGGGCTCCCCGGGCCGGCCGCCGCGGCCGGCGCCGCCGGGCCGCTGCCCTGGGCGGTCGGCGACGCGGAGGGCTTCGCCCTCCGGCTGGACCGGCTGGGTGTGGACGGTGCCACGGCGGCGGCCCTGGCTGCCGAGCCCGCGGAGCGTCTGGCGGAGCGGGCGGTCGAGCCCGACTGGGCGTCGTACGCGGAGGAGGTGCTGGCCGCGGCGCCCGAAGGGCTGCCGGAGGCCGGGGTCGGCGGCGAGGGTCCCGACGTGTTCGCGCCGGTCGTGCGCCCCCTGGTCGCCGTGGCCGCCGCCCGCCTCGCGGACCGGACGGCCGGCGTCCCGGACGCCGAGGCCACCGTGTGGCGGGACGCGTTCACCCGCCGTCTGACCCACCAGCTGGTCCGGCTCGCCGCCCGCACGCTGGCCCAGGAGCTGCACCGGGCCCGGCGCTCCGGGTGCCTGGCGGGCGCCGGCCCGCGCGAGCGGTTCGCCTCCTTCGTCGCGGCGGCCGGCACCCGGCGCGGGCTGTCGGACCTGTTCACCGCCTACCCGGTCCTGGCGCGGATGCTGAGCCGGACCGCGCTGGACGCGACGGAGGCCGTGGCCGAACTCGTCGCCCGCTTCCGGTCCGACCGCGCGGACGTGGTCGCCGCTCTCCTCGACGGCCGGACGCCGGGCCGGCTGGTCCGCGTCGACCTCGGCCGCGGCGACGCCCACCAGGGGAACCGGTCGGTGGCGATCCTGCACTTCGCGGACGGCCGCCGCCTCGTCCACAAGCCCCGTCCGCTCGACCAGCACGCCCTCCTCGACGACCTGGTCTCCTGGCTCAACGCGAAGGTCCCCGGTCTGGGACTGCGCACCCCGCGCACGCTGCGCCGGAAGTCCCACGGCTGGCTGGAGTTCGTCGAGCACCGCTGGTGCTCCTCGGTGACGGAGACCGACGCCTTCTACCGCCGCCAAGGCGCCCTGCTGGCTCTGCTGTACGCGGTGGACGGCGCCGACATGCACTATGAGAACGTCATCGCGTACGGTGACCAGCCGGTCCTGGTGGACGCCGAGACGCTGCTGCACACCGGTCTCGGCCAGGCGCTCACGGCGGGCGCCGACCCGGCGGCGGACGCGCTGGCCGCCTCCGTCCACCGCACCTGCCTGCTCCCGCATCTGCTCATCGGGGAGCACGGCGCGCTGGACATCTCCGCGCTCGGCCGGGACACCGACGGCACCTTCCCCAGCGAAGGGCTGCGCTGGGAGGACAGCGGACTGGACACGATGCGGGCGGTGCGCGGGCCGCTGGCCAGCCCCGCCGCCCAGAACCACCCGTTGCCGCACGGCGCTTCTCTCTCCGTCACGGACCACACGGCGGCCCTGCTGGAGGGGTTCCGCGCCGCCTACGCGGCGATCGTCGCCCACCGCGGCGAACTGGTCGGTGAGGACGGCCCGTTGACCCGCTGGGGTGACCGTCCGGCCCGGCTCATCGTCCGCGCGACCCGGCTGTACGCCACCCTGCTCGAGGAGTCCACCCACCCCGCGCTGCTGGGCAACGCCCTGGCCCGGGAGGGGGTGTTCGCGGTGCTGTGGTCGGAGTCCGCGCAGGACCCGGCGCGCGAGCGGCTCACCGAGCACGAGACGGCGGCGCTGTGGCGCGGTGACGTCCCCTTCTTCACCCACCGGCCCACCGGCACGGCGGTGATCGCCGACGACGGTTCCTGCGTGCCCGACATCCTGCCGGTGGCCGCCGTGACCGCGGTGCGCGAGAAGATCGGCCGCATGGACGAGGTCGACTGCCTCGACCAGGAGTGGGTCATCTCGGCCACCCTCGCGGTGCGCGGGGCGAGTTCCCCGCTGGTCCGTCCCCGGTCGGAGCTCGCGCCGGCGCCCGTGCCGCCGGTGGCGCCGGACCCGTCCCGGCTGCTGGCCGCCGCCTGCGGGATCGCCGACGAGATCGCGGCCCGCGCGGTCCGCGGCGGCACCCGCACCAACTGGATCGGTCTGGAGCGGGTGTCGGGCGACCACTGGGCCGTCCTGCCGATGGGGGCGGGCCTGGCCCAGGGCTACTGCGGAGTCGCCCTGTTCCTCGCCCACATCGAGGCGCTCACCGGCTCGGGACGCTACGGCGCGGCGGCCCGCGAGGCGGTGCGTCCGCTACCGGCCCTGCTCAAGGCGCTCGCCGAGGACCCCGAGCTGAGCGAGGCCGCCGGCCCCGGCGCCTACGACGGACTCGGCGGGATCGTGTACGCCCTGGTCCGGCTGGCGGGGCTCCTCGACGAGGGACTGGAGGCGTGTCTGCCGGACGCGCTCACCGCCCTGGGGCACGCGGCGGCGGCCTGCGCCGACCCCGGTCTGGCCCAGGGGCGGGCGGGAGCCCTGGCCGCCTCGGTCGCCGCGTACGAGGCCACCGGTGATCCGGCGGCGCTGCGGCTGGCGGACCAGGTCGCGGACCTGCTGCCGCAGGCGCGCAGGGAGGGCCCGGTCACGCCCGCCGTGGTCGGTTCCGATCTCCCGTCGTCCGCCGGTTTCGCCGACGGCGCCGCCGGCATCGCCTGGGCGCTGCGGCGCTACGCGGGCCACCGTCCCGAGCGCGCCGCCCGCGCCGAGCGCTCGGCCGTCGCCCTGCTGGACTCCGGTGCGCACCACGGCGATCCGGCGGACCTGTCCTGGTCGCACGGGCTGGCCGGACGGGCCGTCGCCGGGCTGCCGAACCCGGTTGAACCGCCGGACGACGCGAGCCTGTTCGAAGCCTCCGTGCGGCTCGCGGACGCTCCCATCGGTCCCGACCTCAGCCTCGCGCAGGGCGTCCTCGGCCGGCTGGAGGCCCTGACCGTCCTGGCCGGGCAGGGCGACAGCACGGCCCGTTCGGCGCTGCGACGGCACACCGGTCACGTCCTCGCCCTCGTCGAGGCACAGGGCCACCGCTGCGCCACGCCCGACCACGTCCCCTCCCCCGGTCTGATGACCGGCCTGGCCGGCATCGGCTACGGACTGCTCCGCCTGGCCCACCCCGGGACCGTCCCGTCGGTCCTGCTCCTGCACCACCCGGACCACTGACCCGCCCCGACCACCGGCCCACCCGCACCTTCCGTGCCACTCGCTCCACCCGTCACACCCGCACCACTCGCAACCGCGCTCGTCAGCACCACGGCACCTCCCCGGATCCGAACCCGCGCGCCCACACGGGACACCAGAAGGGACCACCGTCATGGACCAGCACCTCGCCGCCGCCGACTCCGCCGAGTTCACCGCCGTCGAGTCCGCCGGGACCGCGCACACCGAGCGGGACGTCGTGGGCGGCATCACCCTCTCCGGTCGCAACCGCGCCTGCGCCCGCGCCCGTGTGCTGGCCGGCATGGTCCTCACCAGTGGCATCGTCATTACGCTGAGCAGCCTGGACACCTCGGTCTCCGCCCCCAACTGACCCTGCGTCCACCTGCGTTCCACGTGATGGAGCGGGCTCGCCACGGCGGGCCCGCTCCGCCGCGTTGCCGGACGGCCGGCCAGCGGTCGCCGGCCGGCCGTCGCGCGCACCCGCCCGACTCGCTCCGGCACATGTGCGGTTGACCTCGGCCCCGGCGCGACCTGCCCCCGGCCGACTCGGCCGATTATCATCAGCGTTCATGCGTTCCCATACGCCTTCCCTGGTCGGGCGGGACCTCCAACTCACCCAGCTCGAGCGCTCCCTGGCCGACGCCAGGCAGGGCATGGGCAGCGTCGTCTTCCTGGTCGGCGAGGCCGGGGTCGGCAAGTCCCGGCTCGCGGCGGAGGCGGTGGGCCAGGCCGTGGGCTCCGGGATGCGGGTGCTGCGTGGCCGGAGCAGCACCACCGGTCCCGCCGTGCCGTTCCGGCCGCTCACCGAGGCGCTGATGTCGCTGTTCCGCGGTGGCGATCCCATGGACGACCTCGCGCTCGGCCCCTACCGTCCGGTGCTGGGGCGGCTGATCCCGGACTGGGACACCGGGGAACGCGACAGCAGTTCCATGGTCATCCTCGGCGAGGCCGTGCTGCGGCTGCTCATCGCGGCCGGTCGCGGCCAGGGGCTGCTGCTGCTCCTGGAGGACCTGCACGACGCCGACCCCGAGACGCTCGGCGTCCTGGAGTACCTGGTCGACAACCTGGCCTACACGCCCGTGCTCCTGGTGGCGACGGTGCGCACCGACATCAGCGACGCGCTGGACCTCGCGCAGTCGGCCCGCCGTCGCGGGGCCGCCACCGTGGTGGAACTGCCGCCGCTGTCCCGGCCGCAGGTGCACGAGGTGATCGCCGCCCAGCTCGGCGTGGACAGCCCGGGCGACGTCCCCGCCGAGGTCCTCGACCGACTGTGGGAGGACAGTACGGGCAGTCCTTACCTCGTCGAGGAACTGCTCCAGTCCATGATCGGCTCGGGCACCCTGGTGCAGGGTCCCGGTGGCTGGCGTGCCGTCGGCGATCTGCGCCGTGACGTTTCCTCAACGCTGGCGCGCGGCATCCTGCGCCGGATCGACCGGCTCGGCGCACAGGGGCTGACGCTGATGTCGGCCGCCGCGGTCCTGGGCCGTCGTTTCCCGCTCTCGGTGCTCCAGCGTGTCACCGGGGTCGACGACCGGACCCTGCTGGGCCATCTCCACGCCGGTGTCGCCGCCCGCCTGGTGGTCCCCGACGAACCCGCGCCCGACTGGTACTCCTTCCGCCACTCCCTCACGCTGGAGGCCCTGTTCACGCAGATGACGCCGGGACAGCGCGCGGAGCTGGCCCGGCGGGGCGCCCAGGCCGTGGAAGAGCTGCACCCGGCACTGGAGGGCGACTGGTGTGCGCTGGCGGCCGGTCTGCGCTGCGAGGCCGGCGACCGGGTCGAGGCGGGACTGCTCTACGCCGACGCCGGTGGTCGCGCCCTGGCCGCGGGCGCCCTGAACTCGGCGGTGACCCTGCTCAGCCGGGCCGAGTCGCTGCTCGCCGAGGGGGGCGATCCGCAGGCGCGGGCCGCCGCCCTGGAGAACCTTCTCCCCGCGCTCGCCGAGGCCGGTGACTTCGCGCGCGCCTTCGACCTGGTCGACGACCTGCACGCGCTCGGCGGAGAAGGGCTGAGCCCCGTCCGGCTGGCGACGCTGCACGCCCGGCTGGCCAAGGTGGCGCACACGGCGGGGCGGTGGAGCGACGGCAACCGGCAGGTCCTCCGCGCCCGCGAGGTGCTGGCGGGCACCCCCGACGAGGCCACCGCGGCGGCCGTGGACGTCACCGCCGCCTACCTCGCCCTGGACACCCCCGGCCCCGACCGGACCCAGCACGCGGAGAAGCTGGCGCGTTCCGCCGCCGACACGGCCGAGCGCCACGGGCTGCCGGTCGTCGCCTGCCAGGCCTGGGAACTGCTCGCCACGGTCGCGCGCGAGCGGGATCCGCAGGAGTCGGAGGCCATGCTCGGACAGGCGATGTCCGCGGCCGAGCGGCACCGGCTGCCGTTGCAGCGCATGTACGCGGCGACCCGCATGGGCGGGAACGCCTGGCTGGCCGAGGGCGACACCGGCGGGCTGCTGTCGGCCCGTGAGGAGGCGTTGCGGCTGGGCTCGGTGAACATCGTGCACACCGTCGACGGCATCCTCGTCCTGGACGCCGTGCTGCGCGGTCGGGACGACATGGCGCGTTCCGCCGCCGCGGAGTGCCTGGCCGTCGTGCGCCGGCTGCGGCTGGCCCCGGCCGTGCGGTACGTGGTGATGGCGCAGGCCACGCTGGAGGCGCACCGCGGTGACCGGCAGGCCATGGAGGCGACGCTGGCGGCGTTCACCGAGTGGGACGGGGCCGGTTCGCAGGAGGAGCCGCTCACCAGGGGCCTGGCCGGCGCGTTCTGCGCGCTGCTCGAGGAGAACCGGGAGCTGGCCCGCGAGGAGTTGGCGGCGGTGCAGGCCATGGAGGCGGACAACCCCTCCACCTACCATCTCGGCGGCACCCACGGACTGGGGCTCCTGCTGGACGTGCTGGAGGGTGACGCCGGCCGGGCCCGGCACGCGGAGATCACGGCGACGGCGACGGCCCGCATGCGCTGGAACCGGCAGTTCGTCCACCTCGCCGAGGCCGTCCTGCTGGGCCGGGAGGGGGCCGGCGCGGACGCGGCGGCCACCGTGGAGCGGGCGCTGGCGGCGGCGGAGCCGTATCCGGTGGCCCAGCACCTGGGGCTGCGGCTGATCGCGGACGCCGCGCACCAGGACGGCTGGGGGGATCCGGTGGGTTGGCTGCGGCGCGCCGAACACCACTTCCACGAGCGGGACATCGCGGCCGTCACCGGCGCCTGCCGGGCGGGGCTGCGCCGTCTGGGCGCCCCGGTGCACCAGCACCGCAGCGGCACCAGCGGCATTCCCGAGCAGCTGCGCACGCAAGGGGTGACGGTCCGGGAGTTCGACGTGTTCCGGCTGCTGGCGGAGCGGCTCAGCAACAAGGACATCGCGGATCGGCTGTTCATCTCGCCCCGGACGGCGGAGAAGCACATCGCCAGCCTGATCACCAAGACGGGGGCGGCCAACCGCGCGGACCTGTGCGCGCGGTCGGCCGCCCTGCGCTCGGGCTGAACGGGCCGAGGGCCGGTTCAGCGCATCTCCCGCACCGCCCGGGATCCGAGCACCGCGAGCCCGGTGACCGCGAGGACCGCGGCCACGACCCCGAACAGGGCGAGGTGTCCCGTCCCGGCCAGGGCGCCGCACAGGATCAGCGACAGGGGGGCGGCGGCGTAGCCGAGGACCATGTCGACGGAGACGACGCGGGTGAGGACGTCCTGCGGGATGTTGCGCTGGATCCAGCTCAGTCCGAACACACCCTGGTAGCCGATGGCGAAGCCCATGGCGAGGACGGTCGCGATGACGACCGGGGTGCTCTGGGCGAGGCCGAGGACGGCCATTCCGGCGCCCAGCCAGCCGGCGAGTCCGGCGACCAGGAGGCCGACGCGGGGCCGTCCGCCGACCGCCCCGCCGACGAGGGTGCCGAGGACCGCGCCACCGGCCAGGGCGCCGTTGAGGACGCCGAGGGTGGCCGAGCCGCCGCGCAGCACCTGGTCGGCGAGGGTGGCGAAGCCGACCGTGAAGGGGCCCGCGTAACAGAAGTTGACCGCGGTGTCGAGGGCGACGATGGTGCGCAGACGCGGGTCGCGCAGAGTGAAGGTGACGCCTTCGCGGATGCGGGCGCCGAGGGAGGGCCCCTTCTCCTCCGGCGCGGCCTTGGGCGTGTCGGGCCGGGGGCGGGTGCGGATGCGGGCGACGCACAGTCCGCACAGCGCGAAGCAGACGGCGTCGACGAGGAAGGCGACCGGCGCCTCGGTGAGGGCGATGACGACACCGCCGACGGCGGGGCCGAGGACGGCGGCGGTGCGCGCGCCGGCGCCGAGCAGGGCGTTGGCCGGGGCGAGCAGTTCCTTGTCGACGACCGACGGCAGGATGGAGACGCGGGCGGGCTGGAAGAAGGCGTCGACGGCGCCGAACGCGGCGGCCGCCGCGCACAGCATCCACACGGTGAGGTGTCCGGTGAGTCCGGCGATGCCGACGGCGGCCATCAGGGCGCTGCGGGTCCAGCTGGAGGCCACCATGAGGGTGCGGGTGGACCAGGTGTCGCCGAGGGTGCCGCCGACCAGGGTGAGCAGGGCGCGGGGCACGGCCTGGAAGGCCAGGACGTAGCCCAGGGTGAGGGTGGAGCCGGTCAGGCTCAGGGTGATCCAGGAGAAGGCGACGACGCTGAATCCGTCGCCGAGCAGGGAGAGCGCCTGCCCCGTCCACAGCAGGCGGAAGGAACGGTGCCGGGCGGGCGCCCACAGCCGTGGGCGGTCCGCGGCGAGGGTCGTGGCCATGGGGGTGCCTCTCTTCGGGGGGCGTGTGAGGTCCGGTCAGTAGTGGACGGGCAGGGCGGTGAGGCTGCGGTTGAGCAGGGACGGCTGCCAGGAGAGCCGTGCGGGGTCGGCGAGGGCGAGGCCGGGCCGCTCGCACACGAGTGCGCGCACGGCGCACACGGCGACGAGGCGGGCGAGCGCGGCGCCGATGCAGAAGTGGGCGCCGAAGCCGAAGCCGAGGTGGGTCGCGCCACTGCGGGTGACGTCGAAGCGGCCCGGGTCGGGGAAGCGGGCGGGGTCGCGGTTGGCGGCGGCGGTGACGAGGAAGATCCGGTCGCCCGCGCGCAGGGTGTGGCCGCCGAGCTCGAGGTCCTGGGCGGCGGTGCGGATGGACATCTTCGACGGCCCGTCCAGGCGCAGGGTCTCCTCCACGGCGCCCTGGGCCAGGTCCGGTTCGGCGCGGACGGCGGCGAGCTGGTCGGGGCGGGTGTGCAGGGCCAGGACGGTGTTGGCGATGAGGTTGCTGGTGGTCTCCCCGCCGGCGAAAGCCATCTGGGTGAGCATGCCGACGAACTCCTGCTCGCTGACGGTGTCGCCGACGCGGCCCTCGGCGAGGACCTGGCTGATGAGGTCGTCGCCGGGCTCGGCGCGCCGCCGTTCGACGAGCGCGCCGAGGTAGTCCTCCAGGCTCACCAGTGCCTGGAGGGAGGCCCGGTACTCGCTCTCCTCCTGGGCGGTGCCGAGCACGAGGTCGGCGACGCGGGCGTTCCAGTACCAGAAGGAGGGGCCGTCGGTGGGCGGGATGCCGAGCCAGCGGGCGAAGATGAGGGCGGGCAGCGGTTTGGCGACGTCGGCCATGAGGTCGCCGCTGTGGCCGGGAGCGGCTTTGCGGGTGAGGACGGCCCGGGTGACCTTCTCGGTGAAGGCGCTGTAGCGGGCGACGGCGCGGGCGGCGAAGGCCTCCTGGAAGACCTGGCGCAGCCGGCGGTGCTGGGGCGGGTCGTTGAAGACCATCCAGCGGGACAGGATGGAGAAGGCGCGCTCGGCGTCCTCGCGGGCTCCCTGCGGCACGGCGTCCATCAGGGGGCGGACCCGGTCGGCGGAGACGGCGCGGTCGCGCAGGCAGCGCATGACCTCGTCGTAGCCGGTGACGAGCCAGGCGTGGTGGAGCGGGCTCCACTGCACGGGGTCGCTCTCGCGCAGGGCGTCGAGGTGGCCGTAGGGGTCGGCGACCATGTCGGGGGCGAGGAGGTAGCGCTCGGTGGGGGCGGGGGCGAAGGTGGTCATCGGGCTTCTCCGGTCTCCAGGGCGGCGACCAGGTCGGCGATGCCGGTGACCTGGGGGTCGGCCATCATCGACATGTGGTCGCCCTCGCTGATGTGCAGGGTGAGCCCGTCGCGTGCGGTGGCCCGCCAGCGTTCGACGTAGGTGTCGAAGTCGACGTCGAGGCCGGGCATCGGAACGCCGCGGGGCAGGTTCGCGGCCTCGCTGCCGACCACGAGGTGGAGGTGGCCGGGGTAGGGGCGGACCTCGTAGGCGGCGAGTGCGGCGAGCAGGGAGTGCCAGACCTCGATGGGGGCGCCTTCGACGAGGGCGGCCTCGGCCGGGCTCATGCCGGCACCGAGGAGGGTGGCGGTGAGTTCGGCGGTGGCGCGGTCGCGCTGCGGGGAGTCGGTCATCTCGCGCAGCCGGTCGCGCTGGCGCTGGGCCTCGCGCAGGTCGCGGGTGACGCCTTCGAGGCGGGCGCGGGCGGCGGGGTTGGGCAGGTAGGGCTCGATGAGGACGAGCGGGGCGACGGGGTGGCCGGACTGGTGCAGCTGGGTGGCCATCTCCAGGGCGATGTTGGCGCCCATGGACCAGCCGAGCAGGGCGTGCGGGCCGGGCGCCGCGCGGTCGGTGATCTCGGCGGCGTAGTTGGCGGCGATGCCGGTCACGGTGCTGGGGTCGACGCCGCCGAGCAGTCCGCGGGCCTGGAAGGCGTGGACGGGTCGGCCGGGCGGCAGGGCGCGGGCGAGCGGCACGAACCAGGCGGCGCTGCCGCCGGTGGGGTGCACGCACCAGAGGGGTTCGCCGTCGCCCTCGCGCAGCCGCACCTCGGAGGTGACGGTCCGGGGCAGTCCGGCGCCGACCGCGCGGGTGGCGTGGGCGGCGAGGCGGGCGAGGGTGGGGTGTTCGATCAGGTCGCCGACGGTGACGGGCAGTCCGCGTCCCGCGGCCATCAGGGACACGCGGACGGTGGACAGGGAGCTGCCGCCGATCCGGAAGAAGTCGTCGTGGACGCCGATGCGGGACAGGCCCAGCACCTCGCGCCAGATCTCGGCGAGGATCCGCTCGGCGGGGGTGGAGGGGGCGACGTACGCGGTCTCGTCCTGGTCGAGTTCGGCGGGCGGCAGGGGCAGCGCCCGCCGGTCGATCTTTCCGCTGCGGTTGACGGGCATCTCGTCGAGGAGGACGAAACGCGAGGGCACCATGTAGGCGGGCAGTCCGGTGCGCAGGGCGCCGCGCAGCTCCTCGGGGGTGTGCCGGCCGGTGTCGTCGGTGACCAGGTAGGCGACGAGGGCGGGTTCGCCCCCGGGCAGGTCGGTGCGGTGCAGGACGACGGCCTGGCGGACGCCGGGCAGTTGCCGCAGGGCGTGCTCGATCTCGCCGGGTTCGATGCGGAAGCCGCGCAGTTTCACCTGGGCGTCGCGGCGGCCGAGCCATTCGACGGTGCCGTCGGGCCGGTAGGCGCCGAGGTCGCCGGTGCGGCACAGCCGCTCGCCGGAGCCTCCGTAGGGGTCGGGGACGTAGGTGGCGGCGGTGAGGTCGGGACGGCCGAGGTAGCCGCGGCCGACGGCCTGTCCGCCGAGGTGGATCTCACCGGGGACGCCGACCGGGACGGGCTGGAGGTCGTCGTCGAGGACGTGGACGCGGGTGTTGCGCATCGGGGTGCCGATGGGCGGCCGGCCCTGGCCGGGGGCGAGGTCTGCGGCGACGGACCACACGGTGGTCTCGGTGAGGCCGTACACGTTCTGGAAGCGGCGGCCCCGCGACCAGCGGTCGGCGAGTTCGGCGGGGCAGGCCTCGCCGGCGACCTGGAGGACGCGCAGGTCGGGGAAGGTGTCCTCGCCGAGGACGGCCAGGGCGCTGGGCGGGAGCATGCCGCCGGTGACGCGGGCCTCGCGCAGGGTGCGGGCCAGGTCGGGGCCGGGGCGCAGGTCCTCCTTGGGTGCGGTGACCAGGCGGCCGCCGTTGGCGAGGGCCCAGGTCAGTTCCAGGATGGAGGCGTCGAAGCCGAAGGAGGCGAACTGCAGGACGCGGTCCTCGGGGGTGGGGCCGACCAGGTCGCGCTGGCCTTCGAGCATGTTGGACAGGCCGCCGTGTGCGATGGCGACGCCCTTGGGGACGCCGGTGGAGCCGGACGTGTAGATCAGGTAGGCGAAGGTGTCGGCGTCGGGCTCGCGGCCGGGCACCGGTCCGACCGGCTCGGCGGGTACGTCCAGGTGGAGGGTGGGGCCGTCGAAGGGGACGGCACCGTCCAGCGCCCGCTGGGTCAGCAGCACCCGCATGCCGCTGTCCTCGGCCATGAACGCGAGACGGTCGGTGGGGTGTTGCGGGTCCAGCGGGACGAAGGCGCCGCCGGAGCGCAGCACGCCGAGCGCGGCACGGACCCAGTCCGGCCCCCGGTCGACGCAGATGCCGACGACGCTCTCGGGTCCGACGCCGAGCAACCGCAGTCGGCGGGCGACCTGTTCGGCCTGCTCGTGGAGTTCGGCGTAGGTCAGGGTCTGGCCGCGGTGCTCGACGGCGACGGCGTGCGGGGTGCGGGCGGCCCATGCGGCGACGTGCTCGTGGAACAGCAGCGGCGAGGAGGGCAGGGCCGGGCCCGCGGCCCAGCCGAGGACCGTCTCACGGGCGGCGCCGGTGGCGGCGGGCGGGCGGATCTGGGCGTGCGGGTCGGCGGTCATGGCCTCGAGCTGGGCCACGAAGACGTCGGCGACCTGTTCGGCGGTGGCCGGGGCCACGTACTCGGGGTCGGCGTCGAGGGTGAAGGCGTTGACGCCGGCGTTGACCAGCAGCGGGAACATCGTGCGGGCGATCTCCAGGGAGTCGTCCCAGGAGTCGTGCGCCAGGCGGTGGAAGTTGACGTAGTTGAAGACGGTGTCGGTCAGGTTCGGTTCGGTGGGCCGCAGTTGGGCGATGCGGACGAGCGGGACCCGGCGGTGCGGCAGCATCTCCTGCTCGGCGCCGAACACGTCCCTCAGGTAGGTCAGCCAGTCGCCGCGCGGGCGGTCCACGCCGAACGGCACGGTGTTGAGGAACAGTCCGCGCATCCGGTCGGCGCCGGGCACCTCGGGGCGGCCGTTGGTGACCAGGCCGATGCTGTGGCCCCGCACGCTGTCGTCGCGGTCGGCGAACAGGCTCATGGTGTGGTGGAAGGCGGCGAGCAGCACGGTGCGGCGGGGCACGCCCGCCTCCTTGGCGAGGCGTCCGATGCGTTCGGCGAGGTGGGCGTAGGAGCGGCGCACCTCGTGCACCGGCGGACCGTCCACGGCGGCCGTGTCGGTGCGCCGGCGCAGAGTGACCGGGCGCAGCGCGGCGAGCCGGTCCCGCCAGTAGGCCAGGGAGTCCTCGTCGGCGAGCGCGGCCCGCTCCAGGGCGACGTACTCGGCGAAGGCCGGGACGCTCGGAGGGCGCGGCGCGGTGCGCCGGGTGACCGCCTCGCGGTGCAGGGCCAGCAGGTCGGCGACGAGGGAGGTCAGGCTCCAGCCGTCAAGGACGACATGGCAGTCGGTGAGGACCAGGCGCAGGTCGTGGTCGGTGACGTGGTGCAGGTGGATGCGGACGAGGGGGGCGGCGGCGAGGTCGAAGCGGCGGTCGAACTCGGCGTCGACGAACCGGCGCAGCCGCTCGCGCTGCTCCTCGCGGGGCAGTCCGCGCAGGTCGGTGTAGCCGACGGACAAGTGGGCGGTGCGGTGTACGAGTTGGAGCGGTTCGCGGTAGCCGACGAGGTCGACGGAGGTCCGCAGGATCGGGTGGGCGGCGACGACTGCGTCGACGGCGGACTGGAAGGCGGCGGCGTCGAAGCCCTCGGGGACGGTGATCTTCAGGTCGGTGACGTTGTGGTAGGCGCCGCGCCGGTGGTCGGCGAGCATCTCGTGGAGCATTCCGGCCTGGAGCATGGTGAGCGGGTAGGCGTCGGCGAGGCCGTCGGGCAGCCGGTCCCGGTCGGCGGGGTCGACGAGGGAGAAGGGGGCGACCGGTTCGGGGGTGTCGGCGGCGTCGGTGACCAGTTCGGCGAGGTCGGCGAGGGTGCGGGCGCGGAAGACGTCGGCGACGGAGAAGCCGAGCCCGGCGAGCCGGCCGACGCCGACCAGGCGCAGGGCGAGGATGGAGTCGCCGCCGAGGTCGAAGAAGTTGTCGGTGCGACCGACCCGCTCCACGCTCAGGACCTGCCCGAACACCTCCGCCAGTGCCTGCTCGGTCGGCCCCTGGGGGGCGACGTGCGTCGAATTCTGGGCGGTGCCGGGGCGCACGGCGGTCAGGGCGGCGCGGTCCACCTTGCCGTTGGCGGTCAGCGGCAGGCGTTCGTGGCGGACGAACAGGGCGGGGACCATGTATTCGGGCAGCGTCAGCCGCAGTCCCTCGCGCAGGGCGGGCGCGTCCAGGGGGCGGCCCTCGGGGGTGACGACGTGGGCGACGAGGCGGGCGGCGCCGCTGTCGCGCCGGGCCACCACCGCGGTGTCCGCGACGCCGGGCAGTGCGCGCAGGGCGGTCTCGATCTCGCCGGGCTCGATCCGGTAGCCGCGGATCTTGACCTGGTGGTCGGCGCGGCCGACGTAGGCGAGCTGTCCGTCGGGCAGGACGCGCACGAGGTCGCCGGTGCGGTACATGCGGGAGCCAGGGGCGCCGAAGGGGTCGTCGAGGAAGCGCTCCGCGGTCAGCTCGGGCCGGTTGCGGTAGCCGCGGGCCACTCCCCCGCCGGCCACGTGGAGTTCGCCGACGGTGCCGTGCGGGACGAGGCGGCCCCAGGCGTCCAGGACGTAGCCGTGGGCGGCGGTGAGCGGGCGGCCGACGGGTGAGCGGACGTCGCCGTGGACGTCGTCCTCGGTGATGGTGCGGATCGTGACGTGGACGGTGGTCTCGGTGATGCCGTACATGTTGACCAGTTCCGGGCGGGGCCCGGGGGCGGTGAACCAGTCGCGGTAGTCGCGCACGTCGAAGGCGTCGCCGCCGAAGACGACCGTCCGCAGGGCGAGGTCGGTGAAGCCGGCCCCGTTCTGGGCGAGATGGGCGCGCAGCCCCTTGAAGGCGGCCGGGGTCTGGTTGAGGACGGTGACGCCCTCCTCGCGCAGCACCCGGTGCACGGCGGCCGGGTCGCGCACCTCGTCCCCGGTGAGGACGACGACGCGTCCCCCGGTGGCGAGGGGCGCCCACAGCTCCCAGACGGAGAAGTCGAAGGCGGGCGAGTGCATCAGGGTCCACACGTCGTCGGGACCGAAGTCGAAGTGCCGGTCGGCGGCGCCCAGCAGCCAGGCCAAGTTGCCGTGGGTGATCTCGACGCCCTTGGGGCGGCCGGTGGAGCCGGAGGTGTAGATGACGTAGGCGAGGTCGTCGTGGGCGGGGACGACGTCCTCCGGCGACGGCGCGGCGCCCACTCCGGCGGTGTCCTGCGCCGCGGGGCGCCGGTCGTCGACGTCCCGCTCGGTGGCGCTCAGTTCGAGCAACCGGGCCGGCAGACCCTCCACCGCGTCGCGGGTGGCCGCGTCGGTGACGATCAGTTCGATGCCGGAGTCGGTGACGGTGTACTCACGGCGCGCCTTGGGGTGCGTCGGGTCCAGCGGCAGATAGGCGGCTCCGGTCCGCCAGACGGCCAGGAGGGCGACGGCCAGGTCGGGGGTGCGGTCGAGGCAGACGCCGACGAGGGCGCCCGGGGTGACGCCGGCCGCGCGCAGTCGCCGCGCCAACGCGGATGCCTGACGGTCGAGTTCGGCGTAGGTGAGGCTCCGGCCCGAGCCGGTGACGGCTCGCGCGTGGGGGGTGCGGGCGATGTGTCCGGCGAGCCGGTCGGCGGCCGTGCGCGGCGGGACGGCGGGCGTGTCGGTCCTGCGGGCGGGGCCGTCCGGGCCGAGCAGGCGGGCGCGTTCGGCGGCGGTGAGGGGGTCGACGGTGCTCAGGGGTGCGTCGGGGCGGGTGCGGAACGCCTCCAGGAAGGCCACGGTGTGCCGGGCCAGCGCGGCGACGGTCTCCTCCTCGAACAGGTCGGGGCGGTAGACGAAGGCGAGTTCGGTGCGCCCGGCGCCCTCGCGCAGGTCGAGGGTGAGGTCGAACTTCGCGGTGGTGAGCCCGATGCGGTACGGCGCGCCCTCGGCCTGCCCGAGGGCGAGGGCGCCCGTGCCGGTCTCCGTGTGCGTGTAGAGCACCTGCACCAGCGGGTTGCGGGCGAGGTCACGTTCGGGGCTGAGGGCCTCGACGACCTTCTCGAAGGGCAGCGACTGGTGGGTGAACGCCTCCAGGACCCGGTCGCGGGTGCGGTCGAGGAGCGTGGCCGGGGTCGGGTCGTCGGAGAAGTCGCCGCGCATCACGAGGGTGTTGACGAAGAACCCGACGAGCTGTTCGGTCTCGGCCCGCTCGCGGTTGGCGACGACGGTGCCCACGGCGATGTCGTGCTGTCCGCTGTGGAAGGCGAGCGCTGCCTGGAAGGCGGCGAGCACGGTCATGTAGGGCGTGGTCCCGGCGGTGCGGCCCAGGGCGGCGAGGCCGTCGGTCAGCGCGGCCGGCAGGGTGACGGTGTGCACGGCGCCGTGGCTGGAGGGCGTGTCGGGGCGCGGATGGTCGGTGGGCAGGTCGAGCGGGGTCAGTCCGGCGAGCCGGGAGGTCCAGTGGTCCAGGGCCCGGCCCTGGTCGGCGGCGCGCTGCCAGAGGGCGTAGTCGGCGTAGTCCAGGGGCAGTTCGGGCAGTTCGGCGTCGCGGCCCTCGCGCCTGGCCCGGTACAGCTCGGCGAGGTCCCGTACGAGGACGTCGAGGGACCAGCCGTCGGAGACGATGTGGTGCATGGCGAGGACGAGGACGTGGTCGTCGTCGGCCGCGCGGACCAGGGTGGCCCGGAAGGCGGGTTCGCGGGCGAGGTCGAAGGGGCGCAGGGCGGCGGCGTGGACGGCGGCGTCCACCTGCCGGGCGGCGGCCTCGTCCACGGGGACGGCCCCCGCCTCGCAGACCGCGCCGGCGTCCGCCTCTCCCCCCGCGGCCGCGTCGACGACGTCGAGCACGGCGTCGCCGGCCGGCAGGACGCGCTGGTACGGGACGCCCTCGTGCTCGGGGAAGACGACGCGCAGCTGTTCGTGCCGTGCGACGAGGTCGGCGAGGGCGGCGCGCAGGGCCGGCACGTCCAGGGGGCCGCGCAGCCGCCACGCGGCGGGCAGCAGGTAGGTCGCGGCGCCGGGGTCGAGGCGGTCCAGGAAGTACAGGCGCTGCTGGGCCGGGGACAGCGGGGTTCGCTCCGGGCGGGGCCGGACGCGGACGGGGCCGTCGTCGCGGACGGCCGACCGGCCGCGCAGCCGCTGCTCCAGCAGTCGCCGGGCGGCCGGGGAGAGGCCACCGCCTGCGGGCTGGGGGCCGGGGCGCACGTCGGACGTGGTCATGAGGGCACTCCGAATCTCAGGGTCTGGGGCAGAGCTGCGGGCTGGGTGGCGAACCGGACGGGCGTCGGCGGGCGGCCGTCCGGATTCGGCGGCGGAGTTCGGCGGTCAGAGTTCGGCGGTCAGGGACAGGTCGATCTCGTCGTCGCTCATCTGCGAGATGAGCTCCAGCAGACGCCGTTCCACCTCGGCGGCGAGCCGCTCCACCGTGGGGTGTTCGAACAGGTCCCGGACCTGGAAGGGGCAGTCGAAGGCGGTCCGCAGCCGGGAGGCGACCGACACCGCGCGCAGGGAGTGGCCGCCCAGCGCGAAGAAGTCGTCGTGGACGCCGACCCTGGGCAGGTCGAGGACCTCGCACCAGATCTGGGCGACGACGGTCTCGGCCGGCGTCCGCGGCGGCACGAGGGTGGGCGCCTCGCGGGTCTCCGGCTCGGGCAGCGCCTTGGCGTCCAGCTTGCCCTGGACGGTCAGCGGCAGGGCGTCGAGCAGGACGAACGCCGAGGGGACGAGGTAGTGGGGCAGCTGGGCCCGGCAGTGGGTGGCCAGGGACTCCTCCAGCAGGCCGTCCCCGACGACGTAGCCGACCAGCGCGGGTTCGCCGTGCAGGGTGCGGACGACGACGGCCGCGCCGCGCACGCCGGGGTGGGCGCGCAGGACGGCCTCGGCCTCGCCGGGCTCGACGCGGAAGCCCCGGATCTTGACCTGGTCGTCGTCGCGGCCGAGGAACTCCAGCTCCCCGTGGGGCAGCCGGCGCACCACGTCACCGGTGCGGTAGGCCCGGGCGCCGGGTCCGCCGTGCGGGTCCGGCACGAACCGCTCGGCCGTCAGGGCGGGCCTGCCGAGATAGCCGCGCGCCAACTCCGGGCCGCTGACGAGGAGTTCGCCGGGCACGCCGTGCGGGGCCAGGTCTCCGCGCGCGTCGACGACGTAGGTGCGTCGGCTGCCCAGTGCCCGTCCGATGGGCACCCGGCCGTGCGGCCGGGCCCGCAGCGTGTGCGCGGTGGCGGAGATGACGGCCTCGGTGGGCCCGTAGGTGTTGACGACCGCGACGCCGGGCAGGTGGGAGAACCAGCGCTCGAGCGGGTCGGCGGGCAGCGCTTCTCCGCCGGTCACCAGCAGCCGCAGGGTGCGCAGCCGGGGTGTGAGGGCGTCCAGGCGGGCGACGACCTCGGCCCAGTACGACGGGGTGAGCTCCATGACGGTGATCCCGGCCTCGGCGACGCGTTCGGCCAGCTCCTCGGGGGCCCAGATCTCGTCGGGCCGCACGTGCACGCTCGCCCCGACGCTCAGCGCGGGCAGGATCTGTTCGAGCGAGGCGTCGAAGGAGGTCGAGGCGAAGGTGAGCACCCGGTCCCGGTCGGTCAGCGCGAACAGTTCGCGAGCGGCGGCGACATGGGCGTCCAGGGCGTGGTGTGCGACGCCGACGGCCTTGGGCCTGCCGGTGGAGCCCGAGGTGAAGATGACGTAGGCGAGGTCGTCGGGCCTGGGGGTGTGGCGGGGGCCGTCGGTGCGGGGCGGCGCGTCGTCGAGGTCGACGCGGTGCGCGTCCAGGGCCTCCACGGTGGCGCGGGTGGCCGCGTCGCACAGGACGTGCCGCACCCCCGCCTCCCGGAGCATGTGCTCCAGCCGCCGGCCCGGCAGCTGGGGGTCGAGCGGGACGTAGGCGCCGCCCGCCCGCCAGACGGCGAGCATGGCCGTGACTGCTCCGACACCCCGGCTCACGCACACGCCGACCGGATCGGCCGGGGAGACGCCCGCGGCCACGAGCGCGGCCGCGATCCCCCCGCTGCGGGCGTCGAGCGCACGGTAGGTGAGGGTGGTCCCCTCGCAGGCGAGGGCCGTGGCCTCCGGTCGTCCCTCCACCGCGAAGGCCGGCGCCGGCGGGGCGTCCTGGCCCGCGGCGGTGAGCAGGTCGCGGCGCTCCTCCGGCGAGAGGAGGGGCGCTTCGTCGACGCGGGTGTGCGGGGCGTCGACGAGGGTTCGCAGGAGGCGTCCGACGTGTTCGGCGAAGCGGGCTGCGGTGGCCGGTTCGAACAGGTCGGCCGCGTACTCCACGTTGAGGGCGAACCCGGCGTCCCGGACCACGAAGGTCGCGGTGAGGTCGAATTTGGCCGAGCTCCACGGCAGGGCGAGGTCGGTGGCGTCCAGGCCCGGCAGCGTCGAGCCGCCGCCCGCGGAGTCCTGGACGTCGACCATGACCTGGAAGAGCGGGTTGCGGGAGAGGTCGCGTTCGGGCCGCAGCCGTTCCACGACCTTCTCGAACGGCACCTCCTGGTGGCCGAAGGCGCCGAGGACGACGTCCCGCACGCGGTCGACAAGACCGGCGAGGGTCGGCCGTCCCGACAGGTCGGTGCGCAGGACGACCGTGTTGACGAAGAAGCCGACCAGCGGCTCCAGTTCGAGCCGGTCGCGGCCCGCGACGGGGGTGCCGACGCAGATGTCGTCCTGTCCGGTCCAGCGGGCGAGCACGGCCTGCGCGGCGGCGAGCAGCACCATGAAGCGGCTGGCCCCGTGCTCCCGCGCCAGGTCGTCGACCCGGCCGACGAGGTCGTGGGGCAGGTCGATCTCGACCGCTCCTCCCCTGCCGGTGAACGCGGCGGGGCGGGTCCGGTCGGTGGGCAGGTCGAGCACGGGCGCGCCGTCGAGCGCGGCTTCCCAGTAGGCGAGTTGGGGCTCCATGGCGCCGCTGTCGGCGCGGTCGCGCTGCCAGACGGCGAAGTCGCCGTACTGCACGGGCAGCGGCGGCAGCGCGGCGCTCTCGCCCCGCAGGCGGGCGTGGTAGTGCCGGGCGAGTTCGTCGAGCAGGACGTTCTTGGACCAGCCGTCGGTCACCGCGTGGTGCAGGCTGATCAGGACGACGTGGTCGTCTTCGGCGAGTTCCCACACGCCCGAGCGCAGCAGGGGCGGTCGGGCGAGGTCGAAGCGGCGGGTGGCGAAGGACGCGGCACGCGGGCGCAGTTCGGCCACGCGGTCGCGTCCCTCGGCGGCCTCGGGCGCCCGCTCCCAGTGCAGCGGGACGCCGACGGGCGGGCACACCTCCTGGACGGGGCGTCCCTCGCGCTCGATGAGGGCGGTGCGCAGCACCTCGTGGCGGGCGACCAGGTCGTCCAGGGCCTGCTGCCAGGCGGTGCGGTCCAGTCCGCCGCGCACCCGCCAGCAGTACCAGAGGAGATAGGACTCGCCGGTGTCGGAGGTGCGGTCCAGGAACCACAGCCGCTCCTGTGCGAAGGACAGCGGCAGGGGCCGGTCGCGATCGACGGGCGCCACGTCGGCGGCCCCCGGGACCCGGGCGCCGGCCACGACGGGCGCGAAGCCGCGGACGGTGGGGTGTTCGAAGACGGTGCGCAGCTCCACCTCGCGGCCCAGGCGCTGGGCGATCCGGGAGACGGCCATGGTGGCGAGCAGGGAGTGTCCGCCGAGGTCGAAGAAGCTGTCGTCGAGTCCGACCCGGTCCAGGCCGAGGACGTCGGCCCACACCTCGGCGACGACCCGTTCGGTCTCGTCGCGCGGTGCGGCGTAGGCGGGCCCGGAGGCGCCGCGGGTGTGCGCGGGGTCGGGCAGCGCGGAGCGGTCGAGCTTGCCGGAGACGCCGACGGGCAGCGCGTCCAGGACGACGAAGTCCGAGGGGACGGCGTGCTGCGGGAGGTGGCGGGCGCACCAGGCGCGCAGGGCGGCGCGGTCGGGGGCCGGGTCGGCGCCCTCGGCGGGCACGACGTAGCCGATCAGGCTGCGGCCGGTGGCGCGGTCGGGGCGGGCGGCGGCCTGGGCGACCTCGGGGCAGGCCCGCAACACCGTCTCGACTTCGCCGAGTTCGATGCGGAAGCCGCGGATCTTGACCTGGTCGTCGCGGCGCCCGAGGAACTCCAGTTCCCCGCTCGCGGTCCAGCGCACGATGTCGCCGGTGCGGTAGAGGCGTCCGCCGGGCGGGCCGAACGGGTCGGGCACGAAGCGGTCGGCGGTCAGGGCGGGCATCCCGAGGTAGCCGCGTGCCACCTCGGTGCCGCCGATGAGGAGTTCGCCTCCGACGCCGACGGGCACGGGTTCGCCGTCGCCGTCGACGATGTACACGCGCCGCTCCCCCAGCGGCCGGCCGATGGGCACGGTGTGGGCGGGCGGGTCGTCGGCGTCGTAGGTCGTGGCGGTGACGGTGGTCTCGGTCGGGCCGTAGGCGTTGTATACGCGGACGTGAGGGACGGCGGCACGCCACGCGGCGAGGGTGTCGGGCGGGACGCTCTCGCCGCCGAGGACCAGCAGCCGCAGGCCGCGCAGCCCGGCGGCGAGCCGGCGGTCGAGGGAGAGGGTCAGCTCCGCCCAGTAGGTGGGCGGCACGTTGACGACGGTCAGGCCGTGCCGCTGGACGATCTCGGGGATCTGGGTGGGCAGCCACGGTTCGTCAGGCCGCATGACGACGCGCGCGCCCGTGGTGAGGGCGGGCAGGACCTGGTCGAGGGAGGCGTCGAAGGAGAACGAGGCGAAGGCCAGGACGCGGTCGGCGGCGGTGAGGCCGAGGCGTTCGCGGGCGGCGGCCACGTGCGAGGCGAGGGCGGCGTGCTCGACGCCGACGGCCTTGGGGCGGCCGGTGGAGCCGGAGGTGAAGATGACGTGGGCCAGCTCCCTCGGATGGGGCCGGCGCCGGGGACCGTCGGCGTCGGGGGCGACGGCGCCGGTGTCGAGGAGGACGGGGGCGAGACCGTCGGCGTCGGCCGCGGTCGCCGCGTCGGTGAGGACGCAGGCGAGGCGGGCCTGTCGCGCCATGTACCGCAGTCGCTCGGCGGGGAGGTCGGGGTCGAGGGGCACATAGGCGCAGCCGGCGCGCCAGATGCCCTCGACGGCGGCGACCGACCACGGCCCCCGGCGCAGCAACACGCCCACGGTGCCGCCGGGTTCGACCCCCGTGTCCCGCAGGGCGGCGGCCAGTCCTCCGGTCATGGCGTCGAGTTCGGCGTAGGTGACGTTCTGGTCCCCGCAGCTCAGCGCGATCGCCGTGGGGTCGCCGGAGAAGGCGAGGTCGGGCGCCGGGCCGGCGGGGCGGTCGGGGGCGCGGTGCCAGTCGGGGCGGGGCCGGGCGAGGGCGCCCGGTCGCGTGGGAAGCGCGCGGAGCAGCTCCCGCACGGGTGTTTCGGGGGCGGCCAGCACCGCCCGTACCAGGGCGGCGTACGCCTGGGCGAAGGCGCGCATGGTGGCGTCGTCGAACAGGGCGGTGGCGTACTGGAGCAGGGCGGCGATGCTGCCGTCGGCGCGCAGGGTGAGGTCGAGAAAGACGTCCAACGGCGTCTTGGACAGCGGCGGTTCGATCAGGCCGACGTCCAGGCCGGGCATCCGCACCGGCTGGATCGGCGCGTTGAGGAGGGTGAACGAGGCCTGCGCCAAGGGGTGTCGGGACAGGTCGCGGGATCCGCCGACGGCGCCGACGACGAGGTCGAAGGGCGCCTCGGCGTGTGCGAGGTCGACGGGGACCCGGCGGCGCACCCGGTCGAGCAGTCCGGCGAAGTCCGGGGCGCCGGCGAGGTGGGTGCGCAGGACGACGGTGTTCACCAGAGGGCCGATGAGTCCGGCGGCGCCGGGCCGGGAGCGTTCGGCGAGGGTGCTGCACACGGCGACGTCGTCGCGGCCCGCCCAGTGGCCGAGCAGCACCTGGTAGGCGGTGAGCAGGAACATGTAGCGGGTGGCGCGGCGGGAGCGGGCGTAGGTGTCGACAGCGGCGACCACGTCGGCGGGCAGGTCGAACCGGACGACATCGCCGGATCCGTCCCAGGTGCGCGGTCGCGGGCGGTCGGTCGGCAGGTCCAGCGGCGTGAGCCCGGACAGCCGCTCACGCCAGTGCGCGAGCATCCGCTCCAGACGCGGCCCGCTCAGGCGCTCCGTCTGGGCCCGGGCGAGGTCGCCGTAGGAGACGGCGGGCGCGGCGACGGCGTCCCCCCGGTACCCGGCGGCCAGCTCCTCCAGCAGCACGCCCCAGGACCAGCCGTCCACGGCGATGTGGTGCACCTCGACGAGCAGCAGGTGCTCGTCGGGGCCGACGCGGGCGAGGACGGCGCGGACCGGGTGCTGCGCGGCGAGGTCGACGGGACGCCCGAGGAACCGGTCGTACAGCTCCTGCGGGCCGCTGACCTCGACGCGCTCCAGTGCGACGCCGGCCGGGGCGTCGACCACCTGCACGGGTTCGCCGTCGACGGCGGTGAACCGCGAGCGCAGCACCTCGTGCCGGTCCACGATCGCCGACAGCGAGCTGTGCAGCCGCTCCACGTCCAGGGCCCCGCTCAGCCTCAGCACCAGCGGGAGCATCGACCCACTGGAGGAACCGGCGAGCTGGTCCATGAACCACAGTCGGCGCTGGGCGAAGGATGCGGTGCGGATGTCGAGGCCGTCCAGGGCCCTCTCCGGGGCCGGTCCTGCTGTCACTGTGAGCCTCCAAGCCGTGTTTTCCAGCAGACTGCCGTCGGCGGGGCGGGGCTCCATAGGGAAGAAGACGCAGCACCGGACGCAGACCGGGTTGCCGGAGCGGGGTCTGGCGGGCGGCAGCGGGAGGTCGGAGGCCGGCGCGGGGATGTCCGGGTGTCGTCCACGTCTGCCTCTGCCCGGCGACGGCCGGCCGCCCCGTCGACGGCGCGACGTTCACGGCCTGCGTGGCCGACGGCGTCGGGTGACCGGTGGCGGTCCGGTCCGCGCGCTCTCGGTCACGGCCTCCGCGGCGGCTGCTCACACCAGGCCGGCGTTGACCGCGCTGACGACGGCCGCCGTGCGGTTGGGCGCGTCGAACTTGGCCAGTACGGAGCCCACGAGCCGCTTCGCTCCGTGGGTGGAGATGGTCAGGGCGCGGGCTATCTGCTTGTTGCTCATGCCGCTGGCCATGAGCTGGAGGGTCTCGTTCTCCCGGGGGGTGGACGGTCACCCGCAGGTCGGTCGTGGCGCCCAGCACCAGTCCCCCGAACCGGTGGGCGTAGCCGGGGACGTCGGTACCGCCACCGGCCAGGGAAACACGCAGGGGCGCGCTGCTGATCCACACGTTGGCATCCTTTGTCGGGGCTCACACAGCCGCGGCGGGCTGGGCGGGGAGGGGGTCGGGGAGCGTCCAGGTGTCCGTGGCGCGCAGGGCGGCGGCCGCCTGCTCGGGTTCCACCTCGCTGATGAACGTGCCCGCGCCGAGTTCTCCCGCGGCGAGGCGTTTGGGTTTCAGGGGGGTGGCGCGGTCGGAGAAGATCTGCGCGTGCAGGTGGCTGTGGTCCCGCTCTCCCCGGGCGGGGGCCTGGATCCACAGCGCCATGTAGGGCAGGGGTGACTCGGTGACGGTTTCGAAGCGGCGCAGCAGGGACCGGTAGGAGGCGGCCAGGTCGGTGCGTTCCTCCCGGGTCAGGGCCGCCAGGTCCGGGACGTGGCGGTTGGCGTAGAGGTGGACCTCGTAGGGCCATCGCGCGGCGTGCGGGACGAAGGCGGTCCAGTGCGGGGAGCGGGCGACGATCCGGTGGCCCGCGGAGAGTTCCGTGGTCAGGACGGAGCAGAAGACGCAGCCGGCGCCGCGTGCGTGTGCGTGGCGCGAGGCGCGCTGCATCCGCTCGAAGCGGCTGGGGACGAAGGGGTAGGCGTAGATCTGCCCGTGCGGGTGGGTGAGGGTCGCGCCGATCTCGCTGCCGTGGTTCTCGAAGCACACGACCTGCTCGACGTCGGGCAGCGCGTTGAGGGCGGTCGTCCGGTCGGCCCAGGCGTCGATCACGGTGCGGACCCTCTGCTCGGGCAACCGGGCCAGCGAGGTGTCGTGTTCGCTGCCGAAGACCATGACCTCGCAGCGTCCGCCGGCGGGCAGGGTCAGGGAGGTGCTCGCGGGCGGCTGGTCGCCGCCGGCCCCGCGGAGCGCCGAGTAGCGGTTCTCGAAGACGGCCACGTCGTAGTCGCCGGCGGGGATCTCCGTCGGCGCGCCGTCCGAGGACGGGCACAGGGGGCAGGCCGCGGTGGTGTGGGCCGACCTGGCCTTGCGGTGGGCCGCCATCACCACCCACTCCTCGGTGGTCGGGTCCCACCGCAACTCGGCTCCGGACTGCACGGGCGGCAGGACCCTGGTGTCGACGACCTCGCGTTCCCGGCCGGCGGCGTCGTCGTAGAAGTGGATCTCGCGTCCGTCCGCGAGCGTGGCGCTGGTTCGGTGAGGCAGTGGCATGGGTATCCGATCGGTCTGGCGCCTACGGGGGTGCGGGATCAGCTCCGCGGTCGGGCTATGTGGTGCAGCGCTTCGGCGACGGTCGCGGTGCGCAGCGTCGGTTCGGTGCCGGCCGGGTCCGTGCCGGTGAGGGCGGCCGGGCCGACCCAGGCGGTGCGGCATCCGGCGCGCCGGCCGGCCTCGACGTCCGAGGCGAAGTCGCCGACCATCCACGAAGAGGCGAGGTCGATGCCCAGTTCCCCGGCCGCGCCCACCAGCAGGCCGGCGTTCGGCTTGCGGCACGCGCAGCGAAAGGAGAGCCCGTCGACGGTTCCGTCGGGGTGGTGCGGGCAGACGTAGATGCCGTCGAGGTGTACGCCGTGGGCGGTGAGCAGCGTGCGCAGGTGCCGGTGCATGGCGTCGAGGGCGCGCAGGGAGAACAGGCCCCGGGCCAGGCCGGACTGGTTGGTGACCAGGACCAGGGACCAGCCCTGGTGCCGCAGCCGGCGCAGGGCCGGGCCCACCCCGGCCGCCAGGACCAGGTCGGCGGGGCGGGAGGGGTAGTGCCGCGGCTCGGTCAGCGTGCCGTCCCGGTCGAGGAAGACGGCCGGCCGCGTGTTCACGTCCCGGCTGCCGCGCCCGCGACGGCCAGCTCTTCCCGGTCGGTGCGGACGTACGCCCTCATGTGCCGGGTCAGGATGTGGGCCAGCGCCATGTGGACGTCCTCCTGCTCCTCGATGGAGTCGGCGGGGGCGAGGACGTAGGCGTCGCACAGGTCCCGTGCCCGTCCCCCGTCGCCGTACCGCGATCGACACGTTCCTGCGCACCTCCCTCGACCGGCTCTACATCGAGGGCTTCATCGTGCAGAAGGCCGTCCGTGCGGCCTGACGACGGGCCGAGGACGGAAGCGGCAACGGCCGTTTCCGTCCGCCCGTGATCTCTTCCGGGCCGATCACGCCTCGACAAGACTTGGACGCGTCACCAAGCGAATCTCGAGGAGTCCACCATGTTCCGTGTCCGCGCCGCCTTCCGTCGCTGCCTCGTCATCGCCGCGGTCGCCGCCGTTCCGGTCGTCGGCCTCCAGGTCGCCCAGGCCGGTGCGCCCGCCCCCGCCGCCGGTACCGCGGTGGCCGCCGGCGGCGACTCGATGGTGTGGGACTGAGCCGGAACCAGCCGTCCGCCGGCGTCACCGGTTTCGTGTGGAGGATGTCGCGGGCCTGTTCCGCGGCGCGGGCGAGGCTCTCGGAGACGAGGTCGAGGAAGCGGGCGATGTTCTCCAGGCGGGCACCGGCGGGGGTACGGGAGCTCAGGACGCCGACGCCCTGCCGGGCCGTCTCCACGAGCCGGGCGGTGGAGCGGGCGCTGGCCGTCATCGACTGGTACCAGACGTCGTCGTCGACGATGTAGCGCTCGCGGCGGCGGTCGTCCCGCTCCCGGCGGACCAGGCCCTGGCTCTCCAGGTACGTCACCGCCTTGGAGACGGACGCCGGACTGACCTGGAGGCACTGGACGAGTTCGGAGGCGGTGAGGCTGCCCGAATCCCTGAGGGAGAGGCAGGCCATGACCCGGGCCGTCATCTTGGGCAGGCCCGACGCCATCAGGGCGGTCGTGAACATCTCCTCGTACTCGCGTACCGCCTCGGCATCGCGTCCGTGAGGCTGCGGGAGCGCCTTCGGGTCCCGGGGGGTCGCCTGCTTGCGGCGGTGGGCGCGGTGTTCGGTGGTCCGGTGGGCGAGGTCGGCGCGGTAGGCGGTCGGGCCGCCGTTGCGCATCACCTCGCGCGTGATGGTCGAGGTGGGACGGTCCAGGCGTCTGGCGATCTCGGCGCAGGCGAGGCCGTCGGCCAGTCCCAGCGAGATCTGCTGGCGTTCCTGCTGGGTGAGCCTGCCTCCCGGCATCGCGGCCTCCTCCTTCGTGTGCTCTGGTGCCCCGAGCATAGCGTTCACCTTCATTTCATTGCAATGAACCTACGGACGGGCGTTGCGTTATTTGAGAGGCCATTGCAATGAAATAATGGCTTTGAACTGGCGTTTTCACCAATACATGCAACATAGTTGTTGCCTGAGTCGTAAATGCAACGTAGCGTTTCTGTCATCGGAAACAGAACGACGAAGGAGAGCACCATGCCGCAGTTCGACACTCCCACCGAGGTCTCGGCCGTCATCGACGTCCCCGCCGGGCACATCCGGTTCATCGCCGCCGACCGGACCGACACCGTCGTCGAGGTTCTGCCCGCCGACGCCTCCAAGAGCCGCGACGTGAAGGCGGCGGAGCAGATCGCGGTCTCCTACGGCGACGGCGTCCTGCGCATCGAGGCCGCGCCGGTGAAGAACCGGGTCCTCGGCACCTCGTCCGGCGCCGTCGAGGTGACCGTCCAGCTGCCCGCCGGCTCCAGCGTCGAGGGCAAGGCGGCCGCCGCCGAGCTGCGGGGCGTGGGACGGCTCGGGGACGTCGCCTTCGAGGGCGCCCAGAGCTCGGTCAAGATCGACGAGGCCGCGGGCGTCCGCCTGGAGCTCATGGCCGGGGACGTCTCGCTCGGCCGCCTGGGCGGTCCCGCGCAGGTCAGCATCCAGAAGGGCGACATCCGCATCGCCGAAGCCACCCGCGGCAAGGTCACGCTGCGCACCGAGCACGGCGAGATCTCCGTCGGTGCCGCCCGCGGGGTCTCCGCGACCCTCGACGCCGGCACCACCTACGGCCGCATCAGCAACTCGCTCCAGAACGCCGACGGCGCCACCGCCGAACTGAACATCCACGCCACCACCGCCTACGGCGACATCAGCGCCCACAGCCTCTAAGGAGCCCCGCCATGACCAACCCGGCCATCGCCGCGCACGGACTGCGCAAGTCGTACGGCGACAAGACCGTCCTCGACGGCGTCGACCTGACCGTCGCCGAGGGAAGCGTGTTCGCGCTGCTCGGCCCGAACGGTGCGGGCAAGACCACCGCCGTCAAGATCCTGTCCACCCTCATCACCGCCGACGGCGGACAGGCCCAGGTCGCCGGACACGACCTCACCGCCGACCCCCAGGCCGTCCGCGCGGCGATCGGCGTCACCGGCCAGTTCTCCGCCGTGGACGGCCTGATCACCGGCGAGGAGAACATGCTCCTCATGGCCGACCTGCATCACCTCTCCCGGCCGGAGGGCCGGCGGGTCACCGCCGAACTCCTGGAACGCTTCGACCTCGTCGAGGCCGCGAAGAAGCCCGCCTCCACCTACTCCGGCGGCATGAAGCGCCGCCTCGACATCGCCATGACCCTCGTCGGCAGCCCGCGCGTCATCTTCCTCGACGAACCCACCACCGGCCTCGACCCCCGCTCCCGCCACAACATGTGGCAGATCATCCGCGAACTCCTCACCGACGGCGTCACCGTCTTCCTCACCACCCAGTACCTCGAAGAAGCCGACGAACTCGCCGACCGCATCGCCGTCCTCCACAACGGCAAGATCGCCGCCGAAGGCACCGCCGAACAGCTCAAGCGCCTCATCCCCGGCGGACACGTCCGCCTCCGCTTCACCGACCCCACCGCCTACCGCGCCGCCACCCGCACCCTCGACAACGCCACCCACGACGACGACGCCCTCACCCTCCACATCCCCAGCGACGGCAGCCAGCGCGCCCTGCGCAGCCTCCTCGACCACCTCGACACCGCCGGCATCGAAGCCGACGAACTCACCGTCCACACCCCCGACCTCGACGACGTCTTCTTCGCCCTCACCGGCGACACCACCGTCACCCGCACCGACCAGACCAAGGAGGCCGTCCGATGAGCACCCTCTCCCTCGCCGTACGCGACTCGGCCACCATGCTGCGCCGCAACCTGCTCCACGCCCGCCGCTACCCGTCCATGACCCTGAACCTGCTGCTCACACCGATCATGCTGCTCCTGCTGTTCGTCTACATCTTCGGTGACGCCATGAGCGCGGGCATCGGCGGCGGCGACCGCTCCGACTACATCGCCTACATCGTCCCGGGCCTGCTCCTGATGACCATCGGCAGCACCACCATCGGCACCGCCGTCTCCGTCTCCAACGACATGACCGAGGGCATCATCGCCCGCTTCCGCACGATGGCCATCCACCGCGGCTCCGTCCTCGTCGGACACGTCATCGGCAGTGTCCTCCAGGCCCTCGTCAGCCTGGTCCTGGTCGGACTGATCGCCCTCGCCATCGGCTTCCGCTCCAACGACGCCACCGCTCTCGAATGGCTGGCGGCGCTCGGTCTGGTGGCGTTGTTCACCCTGGGCCTCACCTGGATCGCGGTCGGCATGGGCATGGGCAGCCCCAACGCCGAGGCCGCCAGTAACAGCGCCATGCCGCTGATCCTGCTGCCCCTCATCTCCAGCGCCTTCGTCCCGGTGGAATCCATGCCGGGCTGGTTCCAGCCGATCGCCGAGTACCAGCCCTTCACTCCCGCCATCGAGACCCTGCGCGGCCTCCTCCTCGGCACCGAGATCGGCCACAACGGCTGGCTCGCCGTCGCCTGGTGCCTGGCCCTGACCGTCCTCGGCTACCGCTGGGCCCAGGCGCAGTTCAACCGCGACCCCAAATAGGCGCCATGGGCACGCGCACCACCCCCCGACCGTCCACCTCGACCCGGCACCACACCCCGAAGGCCCGTCGCAGTCACCTCCCGGTGACCAGCGGCGGGCCTTCGTCGTTGGCTACGCCTTCCGGCTTCACAGCGGCAGGGTTATGCCCAACTGCTGCATCGCGCTGGACGGTGGTCCGCCTTCGGACCGCTCGGTCTTGTAGCCCTTGACGCAGGCTTCCAGCGTCCGCGGGTCGACAGCCTCGGCGGGGGCGCTCTTGGCGTAGAGGCCGTCGGGCTGGCTGTCGCGGTCGTGGGGCAGGAGCCAGAAGACACGCCGGCGGAAGGTGCCGGAGGCCCGGGACGCCTTGGCCGTGGGGCCGAGGATGGCGTAGCCGACCATACGACCGTCACGGTGGTAGGCGGGCTTGCCCTTCCGGGTGGGGAGTCGGTCCAGGCTCTGGCGAACGTAGTCGAGGTCGTCGATGTCCTCCAGCCAGACCAGCTGGCTCTCGTGACTGATCTCGTCCTCGGTGATCAGGGAGCTCATGCGCCTGAAGCCCTTTCCTGGTCCGTGAGCAGGCCGATGCCTGGATAGTGCTTGCGCTGGTTGGAAAGGATCATCTCCTTGGGCGAGGCCAGTCCCACGAGTTCCCGGGTACGGGCCGCGAACGCCCTTGAGGACATGACCGGTGCCCCTTCATTCTGGCACCAGGTCTTGTAGGCGGCGTAGAGCGCCGTCTGTTCCGCGCGCAGATCGGGTGCCAGCACACAGCTCTCTTCGTAGAAGCGGCCGGTGTGGTCCTCGGTCTCCGCGTACGCGGTGGTGGCGATGCGTACGCGTTCGGGACCGGTGAGGTCACGGTCACCTGCGAGGTAGCGGCGCGCGCCGTCGATGAGCCAGCCCAGGATGCCGGGGCCCTCCTCGGTGACGAGGATGTCGGCGAGGTTGTCGATCTTCCGGTGGTCGGGGACGACGCGTTCGAAGGGGATCAGGCGCATCCGGCGCCAGAAGGCGAAGCCGCCGGTGCCGACCTCGGGACGGTGGTTGCCCAGCAGCCACAGCTTGTGCGTCGGCGTGAAGCTGAAGAAGTCCTGCCGCATCCGGCGCGCCTTGATGCGGTCACCGCCGGTGAGGAGTTTGACCCGGGCCTCGTCGAACTTGTCACCGGGCTTGACCTCGGAGCAGACGATGACGCGGCGCCCGTGCAGTTCGGCCAGGTCCGTCGGATGGCCCTCGTAGGGACGGGCCATCAGGAAGCCCGGCGGAGCGGCGTCGGCGTAGTCCCCGAGGAGCTTCATGAGCACGTCCAGGAGGACGGACTTGCCGTTCTTGCCGGAACCGAACAGGAACGGCAGCACCTGGGCGCCCACGTCCCCGGTGACCGAGTAGCCGAGGAGGAGCTGCAGGTAGTCGATCATTTCCCGGCCCTCGGCGTCGTCGCCGAAGGTGTCGGTCAGGAACCTCTCCCAGCGAGGCGTGGCGTTGTGCAGGGGGCCCACGGTCGTGGAGCGGGAGTGGAAGTCCTTGTTGGGGTCGGGGGACTTGAGGAGACCCGTGCGCAGGTCGACGATGCCGTCCGGGGTGCACAGCGCGTACGGGTCGGCGTCCAGACGGGCCGCGTTGAGCACCATGCCGGGCGCCGACCTCGCCTGGGCCAGCATCGCGTTGATACCCGCGGTGGACAGGGCGCGGCGGCGGTGGGTCTGCAGGGCGGTGGTGGTGAAGATGCCCCGGGGGTCGTGGGTGGCGATGCTCTCGGCGAGGTCACCGGCGGCCCAGAGGACGGTGTCGTCCTCGTCCATCTGCCAGCGGGTCGTGTCCCACCGGTACCAGCCGATGCCGGGGACGTGCCGGTAGTCGTTGGCGTAGAGCCTGACGAAAAGCTTGGCGTTGCCTCGGTCGGAGAGGGTGTCGGGCAACAGCCCGTTCGCTGTCGCCTCCCCCACCGGACTGTGGGGGGCGTCGCCCTGGGCGGGCCGGGGCACGGCCGCGGTGCCCTGCGCACGGATCTGCGCGGCGACGGCTTCGGGGTCGAACTCGAAGAGCGCTTCGGGCCCGGGGGACGTCACTGGCGCCTCCCGTTGTCATGGAGCGGGCGGTTCAGGCCTGCGGTGAGGCCGCTGCGGATGATCTGCCCGATGCGGCGGTCCTGTCCGGGGCGGGCCTCGGTCGCGGCCCGCAGGAGGGCTTGCTCGGCTTCCTCGCGGGCCACGCGGCCGGCTGCGACGAGCCCGCCGAGCGTGTACGCGGCGCGGTTGAGGGTGTCCGAGAACCCTGCCCCTTCGGGCACCTGCCCGCAAGCCTCGACGGGGGCCAGGACCGAGGCGAGAACGTGCTGCTCGCGTCCGCCGCCGCCCGCGGCGAGCACCGCCTGCCTGGCCCTGGGCGGGACCGGCCTGGGGGCGGGGATGTTGGGGGCGGGCAGGTGCCCGGTGCGTTCGAGTTCCTGGGCGAGCCACAACGGGAGCGCCGCCGGCTCGCGGACGGTGCCGAGGGGGGTGTAGACGCCCTGCCGGGTAGTGGTGCCGGGGGCGATGATGTAGCTGCCGTGGGCCCGGACGTCGACCTGCCAGGCCAGCGCCCGGCCGGAGCTGGAGCCGACGGAGGACTGCCAGCGGCGGCCGTCGCCGCTCCGGTACCAGACGTGGAGCCCTCCGGAGGGGGTGCGGACGCGCAGCGTGGACGCGTCGTCGGCGGGGCTGGGCCGACCCCGCAGTGCGGCCAGGACGGCGAGGGTGTGGAAGCCGTTGGCCAGACCGGTGAGGTCGATGTGGTCGGCGATGGGGATGCCCGGCAGGATCCGGTCCCGGGTGGGCGGCTGGACGGGGTGGGCGTCGATGTCGATGACGACGAGCCCGGCCCTGCCGCAGGAGACCCCGACACCCAGCTTGGGGTTGCTCCCCCACCACTGCTGGATGCGGTCCTGATCCAGGGTGGCGGCGTGGAACCCGTGGCACCAGCGGCCCGCGGGGATGCATGGGCAGTCGGCGGGTGCGTGCGGGTGTGCGCGACAGTCGTTGCAGTTCGCCACGGGTGTCTTGCGGCCGGCGGCGAGGGGATGCACCGGCCAGCCCCTGCGGGCACACCACCGCGCGGTGGCGAGGGAGAGCTCAGCGACTGAAGTCTCCGGAACACGCCGCCGTGAGTCGCTGCGAGAAAGCCGCAGCTCAGAAGGCATCTCTCTCCCCCATCAGCGACTGAAGCGACTCAACGATGGACACAGACTAGCGAACGTGGCCGGTGAGGTCATGGAGCCTGGGGAAAAGTCCTGCGACGCCGTGTCGGTGGGGCACGAAGGGCGCCCGTCAGCTACCGAGACTCAAGCCCAGCGACTCAAGGGCGTTTGGTCGCTGTCTGAGTCGCTTGAAAAAACCGCAGGTCAGATGGTGCCTGACCAACCAAACAGCGACTGAAGCGACTGAAGGCTTCTATATATGACGCACACGCGCGCACGCGAAGTCTTTATATACCCGGAACTTCAGTCGCTTCAGTCGCTATTACGTCGAGGAAACCCCTCTGACCTGGGCTTTTGCCTGAGACTGAAGGCAGCGACCGAGAGTCGCTGAGTAGCTGGTCTTCAGTCTCAGAGAGTCTCAGCGCCCACAAGAGGCCAGCGACCGAAGCTACCGAAGCGACTGAGGCCCGAGAGCGACTTACCGGACAGCGACTCAGGGACCGGCGACCCAGCGACTCAGGCCCCCACCACTCCCCCGGTTCATCTGCGCTGTCTTCTATGACGCAGTGAGTACCTTGCTCAGGAGACCTTCGGGGACGCATCCGCGAAGACTGAGCACCTCTCGTGGCAGCGGGACGAGCAATTGTCAAAGGTTCGGATCAGTAGCTGTTCACGCTGTCCCGTGGTCCAGGTGGGTGAGTCCTTCGACGGAGTGCAGGCGAGTCCGCAGGGCGGGGTCCGAGGCCGGTGTGGTGGCGAGCAACAGCACCTGGGCCGCCGGGTGTTCCGGGGCGTAGAGGTCGTCTTCATCGCCGTTGCCGGGGATCGGGTTGGGCTGGATCTCGATCCGTCCGTTGGGGATGTCGGCGAGGTGGTAGACGCCCCGGTAGTAGCTGTCGCGCGCGGTGAAGACCAGTCCGAGGCGGTCACCGACGAGCCGGGCCAGCTCGCCGGCGGTGTGGGTGCTGGTGCCGTAGGTGTGGTGGTCGGTCATGGTCCACCAGACCCTATGCCGCGGCGGTGGCGGGGCGCTCGACGAGTCGGCAGCGTTCGAAGCGGACTCCGGCACGGACGAGGGCGACGAGGTGGGGTGCGTTCACGGCCCGTCACCGGGCCTGGGCGGACTCGACGAGCTTGAAGACCATCGCCAGGGCGGCGGTGCGGGAGCCGGCTCCGCGGGTGACCCTGGTGCGCAGGCGGATGGTGGCGAACGTGGACTCGGTCGGGTTGGTCGTCCGCAGGTGGATCCAGTGCTCCGGGGAGGAAGTCGTAGAACGCCAGCAGCTCGGCCTCGTCGTCGGTGATCCTCTTGACGGCCTTGGGGAACTTCGCGCCGTAGAGCTGGGGAATGTCTTGATCGCCTTGACCGCGAGGTCGCGGTCCTCGGCGTTGTAGATGTCCTGAAGCGCCTTGCGGGCGCCGGGCTGAGCCGACTTCGGCAGAGCGTTGAGCACATTGGCGGTTTTGTGCACCCAGCACCTTTGATGCCGGGAGGCGGGGAAGACCTCGGCCAGGGCCTTCCAAAAGCCCAGGGCGCCGTCGCCGACCGCCAGGACCGGGGCGCGCATGAGGAGAACCGCTTGCGCTCGCCCGTGGTCTCGTCGACGCGCTTGTCGTTCACCCGCGGCGCCCTCACCTCGACTGCGCCGGCCGCGGTGGTGACCTTCCTGGGCTGGTGGTAGCCGTTGCGCACGACCGGGCGGCGGCCGCGCGCGTCGCGCTGGTCAGCCAACTCGGCTCTGCAGGCGTTCACCTCAGCTTCCAGGGCGTCGGCCAGCATCCTCCTTGCGGCCTCCCGGACGATCTCGTCGAGTGCAGTGGCAGTACCGCGCCGATCATCCTGCCACTGCCCTCGACACCGACGGGGACACCGTCTACGTGGCCTACAACTCTGGCGCCCTGATAGCACTGGACGCCAACGACGGCTCGGTGCGATGGCACACCGAGCTCAAGGTCGACGGAGCACCGACCACGGCACTGTCCCTCGCTGTGGCGCCCCAAGGACACTTGCTCATCGGGACCGTCGACGGCCGGATCCTGGAGTGCCCGCCTCGGCCGTGACCCCGAGAGCGAAGCCTCCGTTCTTCGGAGTTCGCATGTCTCATGAGGCGGGGCCTCCTGTTCGTGAGGTGCAATGTGGCCCACCCGATTGGGGGGGCGGATGGGAATGACGCGGCCACCAGAGGCGGATCCGGCGCAGGCTGCTGCTGTCCGAGCTCCACCCACGACTGACTGCGACATCCGACCAGAGGTTCAGGTAGACCGAGATTGGGTCACCTTCAGCGAAACGCGTCACGTCGTGTTGGGCCTTCACTCCCCCACGAGCCAGCCCTGTACGGCGATTCACATTCTGTGAATCGACCCGGGAAGGGGCATCCTGTTCCTCATGGCATCTCGCAGGAAAGGGTTCCCCGACCCGACGAAGCCGCTGGTCAGGCAGGTCAGGACTGTCGGTCCGGTGGACGCCCGGGCACTCGTCGGCGAGCTGCGTCAGTTCCACGAGGAGGCGGAGGACCCCGGCATCGAGCGCATGCCTGCCGACGAGGAGATCTACGGGGCGCTCCTCTACGCCGAGAAGCATGCCGGCTCCCTCCGGGCCCTGCCGGCGGAGAAGCAGAAGGCGGCCGCTCTGATCCGTGTACTGCTCTGGGAGTTCCTGGGCGAGCGCCTGCGCGTCCACCAGAGCACGGCCATCGGCGACGCCCGCTCCGCAGGCGCCGAATGGAGGGAACTGGCTCCCGCATTGGCGGTGGGCACACCAAGTGCCGCCTACAACAAGGCCAGGCGCCTTCAGGCCGGCTCCCTGACCGATGCGGTCCCGGGCACCGGACAGGTGCGACGCACGCCCGAAGCCGTCAGGCAGGCCGAACGACGTATCGCGGAACACCGGGCCGCCGAGGAACGGGCGCAGGCGGCGGCCCGGCAACGACACCACCTGCTCGCCGGTGCCGCGCAGCGTCTCCTGGACCAACAGGGCGCTCTCGTCCTGGACGAGGACGTCGAGTACTGGCTCGGCGAAGTCGCGGAAGTCCTCCCACACTGCAGTACGCCCACGCAGATGCTCGGTCTCAGCCGCTACCTGAGTGCGGCGCTGCGCGCCCTGCGCAGACTTGAGCACCGGACGGGCCAACCGTCGGCAAGGACCCACGAAGCGCACGCCGCGTGTGCGGCAGTTGCCTCGGCCCTGGCCGAGTGAACGGGCGAGCTATTACGGCGTAATAGCTCGTAGGTCGGATCGGTCAGACCCGTGCCGAGCCTGACCGGACCCCGGTCGGACGGGGCTGGCTATTACGGCGTAATAGTGGCATCGCCCCCAACGGGCCCTGCTTGCTAACGTGTCGGTGCCGCAAAGAATCATGGACGTTAGTAAGGTGTCTTCCATG
This sequence comes from Streptomyces sp. NPDC096105, assembly GCF_044763335.1. Lineage (NCBI taxonomy): Bacteria > Bacillati > Actinomycetota > Actinomycetes > Kitasatosporales > Streptomycetaceae > Streptomyces > Streptomyces sp. NPDC096105. The sequence goes on along the minus strand of NZ_JBIWGC010000012.1, from coordinate 141,866 downwards.
AGTTCTCCAGCCACCTCCAGCGACCGCGAGAAGGTCGTCTCCAAGCTGCCGGGATGGCTCCGGCAGAACCTCAAGATCAGAGCCGCTCAACACGGCATCGAGATCCAGGCCGCCGTCGAACAGGGCATCAGGGACTGGTGCAGCCTGGCGTCCACCCTGGCAACCATCGACACCTCGGGCGCGGACTCCTTCTCCACCTTCCTGCCGCCGGGCCAGTGGGAGGAGTTCCGTCAGATCGTCGCCGACCGCCGTGTCTCCCTGATCCAGGGTCTGGCCCAGTCCGTACAACTCTGGCTCGACTCCAACCCCGCCCCCGACGTCGACCGCCCCGAGATCACCCGCCGCATCATCGTCTGCAACCAGAAAGGCGGGGTCGGGAAGACCGCCATCACCGCCGGACTCGGTGAGGCCCTCGCCGAGGACCCCAACACACTGCACGCCGTGCAGATCGCCAAGGCCCTCGCCAAGGCCCTCCGTGCCAGTGACGCCGAGTCCGACCCCTCGCAGAGCAGCGACTCCCTCGACGTCGAGAACCTTCCCGGTCTCGGACTGCGTGTCCTCCTGGTCGACTTCGACCCGCAGTGCCACCTCACCAACCAGCTCGGCGCCAGCCCTCTGCCCATGAACGGTGACAGTCTCACCAACCACATGGCAGGCGATCCCAAGGGCGACCTCCGCGACCTCATCGTCTCCATCGACGACGACACCTTCAACGGCCGGCTTCACCTGCTGCCCGCCTGCAACGACGCCTTCCTCCTCGACGTCCGCCTGTCCGCCGTACGCGCCAGGGAGGCAGCCCTTGAGCGGGCGCTGGCTCCGCTGGAACCCGATTACGACGTCATCGTCATCGACTGCCCGCCCAGCCTCGGCCTCAGCATGGACGCGGCCTCCTACTACGGCCGCCGTCGTGACGGAGAGAAGCCCGGCCAGTCCGGCGCGCTCATCGTCGTCCAGGCCGAAGACAGCTCCGCCGACGCCTACGACCTGCTCACCACGCAGATCGACGACCTGCGCAGTGACCTCCAGATCGACATCGACTACCTCGGCATCGTCGTCAACCTCTACGACTCCCGCCGCGGCTACATCGCCACCTCCTCGCTCCAGGGGTGGGTCGACATAAAGGATCCGCGTGTTGTCGGGCTCATCGGAGACCTCAAGGAACAGAAGGAAGCCGTGCGTATGAAGCAGCCCCTGCTGTCGTACGCGCCCAAGTCCCAGCAGGCGATCGGTATGCGCGCGCTGGCCAGGGAGATCGCATGAGCAAGGCCGATAAGCTCGGTGCCGGCCGATTCGGCGGGGGAGCGCGCCCGGTCAGCGCCCGCCGTCAGGCCGTCGCCGCCGCCACCGGGGTCCCCACCGACGGTGTGGCTCCGCCGACGGTGCTTCCCCCGGACCGCATCAGCCTCAACCCCGACAACCCGCGCTCCAGCCTCGGTGACCTCACCGATCTGGCGGGCAGTCTCAAGACCCACGGCCAGAAGCAGGCGATCACGGTCATGAACCGCGACGCCTACATCAAGGCCAACCCGGAGCGCGCGGCGGACCTCGAACGCGACACCACCCACGTGGTGATCGACGGCAGCAGCCGTCTCGCGGCAGCCCGCGAAGCCGGCCTCGCCGTGCTCAAGGTGATGGTCAGCGACGACCAGGGCAGCACCTCCGAGGAACTCCTCGAATCCGCTCTCGTCGCCAACATCCATCGCCAGGACCTCGAAGAGCTGGACGAAGCGCGTGCCCTGCAACGGCTCCTGGCCATTCATGGCAGCCAGACCGCGCTGGCCAAGCGACTCCACCGTTCCCAGGGCTGGGTCTCCCAGCGGCTCGCTCTCCTCAACCTCACCCCGGAACTCCAGGCTCGGATCAGCGAAGAGCCCATCGACCTGCTGCGGGCCGTGGGCAACAAGCCGGCCGAGCAGCAGGAGGCGGCGCTCCAGGCGCTGAAGGAGGAGCGGGCCCGGAAGGAAGCTGAGCGGAAGGAACGCAACCGGAAGAAGCCGGTGGAGGAGGCCCGGCCGGAGAGCACGGACGGTGAGAAGAACGCCGAGAGCTATTACGACGTAATAGAGGACGCCGAGACGAAGGCTCGGTCGGAAGCCGGTCAGGCTACTGACGATCACCCTTCCCCGCAGGCGGCGGCGCAGGCGCGTCCGCAGGTGCAGGGTCAGCCTCGGACGAAGGCTCAGCCCCCGGCGCAGGCCACGGCTCCGGCTGCTCCGGCGCAGCCCCAGTCGGTGCCGGAGCCGCGGACGGACACGCCCGAGTCCCGTACCGGATCGAAGGGGTCCGGGGACGCGCAGCAGGTCCGCCAGGTGCCGTATGACGAGCCGGGTGCTCTCGCGATGCTCCTGGACACGAAGATCGAGAAGGACGACGTCTTCTTCGCCCTCCTGCGCTTCCTCAGCATGAAGGCACTGAACCGGGACCCGGCTCGCCTGGAGGAACTGGCGCGCTCCTTCGTGGAGCAGTCGGAGCAGTTGAAGCAGTCGGCTGCCAGGGCGGAGTAGCGGGAGAGCGCGCCGTGGTGGTAGGCGGGCCGGCCGGATGCGGGGTGTGCCGACAGGGCGTATCCTCCCCGGCCGGCCCGCCTACAGTTCGAAGCCGACGTGCTCCACGTCCGTGAAGCGGACCTCCTCGAGGCTGCCGGCGTGGCGGCCGGCGTCCTGGAAGTACACCTCCTTGAGCCCTTCGGCGGTGATCTCCATGAGGCGCCGCTCGTCGGCGCCTGCTGCTGTGCGTCGAAGAGCCGGGCGGCGTACTGCGGGGGAAGGGCGACGGTCAACTGGCGCAGACGTGCGTCGTCGGTGGTGCCGATGGGGGCGGTGTAGCCGATGCGGGCGCGGGTGTCGACGACGATGCCGTCGGTGGTCGCCGCCCGCTGCCGCGCCCTGGCGCGGACCTGGGGCTGCCAGGGCCTGCGTACCTCCGTCTCCAGGCGGGCGGCGCGCTGGGGGCGGGGAGTCCTGATCTGCTTCTTCACGTACCGTTCGACGGTCCGCTGGGACACCCCGAGCAACTCGGCGGCGGCCCGGGTGCCTTTGAGCTGCCGGACCAGGTACCGCATCTGCAGGCCGTAGCGCCGACAGACGGCCTCGCTGAGCACGAGCAGGGGGTCGGCGTCCTTGCCCGGTCCGGACAGCCTCGGCTGCCCGAGCCGGGCCTCCTTGAGCGTCCAGTCGACGAGGGCGGGGATCGTCTTGGCCGGTACGTCCAGGATCAGGCCGCCTGCGCAGTACGCGAGGACCTGGCCGTCCTCGACGTCGAGGACCGAGAGCGGACCGTTCTCGAACCGCGGGTCGCCACCCGCCGGGGCGGTCCGACCCGCTGCCGGACGACGGGGTGTCGACGACGGTCTGACGGTCCGACCCGGCACCGATTCGGCGGTGGGGGAGGGGGCCTGTGCCGGCCTGCCCCCGGTCGGCGTCGAGGCCGGGGCCGGAGGCCGGGAGCGAGCGGTCCGGGCGGCGGACGACCCGGCCCCACGTTCGGGCTGCGGTCCGGGGGACGCCTGCGGTGCCGGGGCGGACGGCGCGGCGGCGGCCTCGGCACCGGAGGTCTCGAGGGCCTCGGAGGGACCGGGAGGCTCCCCGGGGTAGAGCTCCGCGAGTCTGCCGGGCAGTCGCGCGTAGGCGTCGCGCTCCGGCGGTCGCGGTTCCGTCTTGCCGTACTTCCAGCCGCTCACGGTGGCGCGGCGGACCCGCAACGCCTTGGCCACCTCGTCCACGGTCAGGCCGTGGGCCATCCGCAGCCGCTTGCGTTCCTCCGGTGGCGGCAGCGGCGCGCGGGACGCGATGAGGGCGTCGATCGCCTCGAACAACTCCGACATGGGTACCTCTTAGCCGCCACGCTACCGCGCAAGGGCACCCACGGCGTACATCTCGCGTACGAAACGCGTACAGGCGCGGTCCGAACCGTGAGGCCGGTGATCACCGGCGGCGTGCCGCTCGCCCGCCTCGGCGGGCAGGGCCCGTGGCAGTGCTGTGCCAGGAATCATCAAGGACGTCCTGAGCGCCGTCCCTCATGTACGTGACGTCAATGAGGGACGGCGCTCAGGACGTGTCGGATTGCGGTGCCGTCAGGTCGCGCGACGCAGCGGGACGACGACGTTCTCGCCGAGGTGCTTAGGGGCGAGCCGGTAGTACTTGATGTGGCCGATCTTCTCCGTCTCCTCGAGCCAGCCGGCCTCGATGACCTGCTTGCGGGTGCGGGAGAACACCGGGGGAGCCATGCCGACCAGTTTCGCGAGGTTGGCGGCGGTCTCCAGGATCGCCCCGGACCGGTCGGTGGGATGCAGGGCGTACAGCATCACGACGAGACGCTGGTTCGCGGTCATGCCGGCCGTGGCCTTCAGCAGGTTCAGGTTCTTCTGCTTGTCGTCGCTGGTCACTGGGCCTCCCACCGCGAGGGGGTCTTCTTGTCGAAACCGGGGATGTCCGGCGGGTTGCACGCCTTCACCGCTTCACGCTGCTCCAGCCCTGTCCCGTGGAAAGCAATGTAAGGGCTGATGCGGTAAAGCTTGTAGTTGCCGATGCGCCCTCGCACGACCAGGATGCGGTGCTTGACCAGCTTTCTGTTGATCTTCCCCACCGCGTCCGTGGACATTCCTACCCGCTTGGCGATGTCCGCTCCCGTGGCCCGCAGCGGTTCCATCCCCTCGGGGGAGACGCCGATCCACCACAGGACGAGGAACTTCTGGCTCGGCGTGAACGCCTTGGACTCGGTGATCGCCTCGACGCGTGCCTTGTCCACTTGGGTGTGCCTGCCGGAGAAGGCGTACGGCGCGTAAGGGACCGGCTCGCCGGTGTCGGCGTCGACCAGCCTGCGTACTGCTCCCAAAGGACCCTCCACGCGTGGGCTTTGCCGGTGTTCGCGGCAGACGGCCGTGAGGCCGACCAAATGAACATAACGTACATGATCAGGAAGTCAATCAACCGCGCTCGTGGGCCGTGCTCCTTGCCGGCCGACAGTACCGCCTGCCACGCGCCGAAGAGGTCCGGCGGCGTGCCTCCGACCTCGCAGACATGTACGTGACGTCAATCTGGGGCGTTCTCAGGATCGTGGTACCCAGATCCTCAGAACCGGGTGGCAGTTCCTGTGGACCGGGTGTCAGACCGAGGGAACCGGGTGCCACGATCCCTGGAACCGGGCACTCAGTTCCCTCGATCGTCCTGTGCGGCCGAGGGAACTGCCTGGCAGTTCCGCCGATCTGGGTCGGAATGGGCGTTTGTGCAGGTCAAGTGCTGTTCTGGCGGGGGACTCTCTTCCCTTGGCTGAGGTGAGCGCCGGTTGCTCCACCCCGCGCTGCCGCGTCCTTGGGCGGTCCTTGGCGACGGTCGGTGACGTCCTGCCGTACAGGGAAGGGGAGCGGCCCTCGCGTACGGCGACCGGTGACGACGGCGCCCCGCGCCCGCACCGGCCCTGTTCGACCCGCACTCGAGTTCCTCTCCGCCCGTCCTGAACCCGCACCACCGAAAGTCAGCCACGACGATGCCCGCGCTTCGGCGGGCGGGCGCGCGTGTGCCTCCAGCAACCCTCCACGGGCCCCGACCACGCCATTTGTGCCGTGTCCGTGCCCGGGAGGACCCGAGCGTGGCCGCGGGCCGTTGATCCGCCACCCGGGGAGAGCCGGTGAGGACGGTCGGGTCCAAGGGACCGCGTGGGGGGACTACTCACGTTGGTGATGGCCGCCTCCAGCGGGGCGGGTGAGACTGACCAGGCTGCGGACCCGTGGGTGTCGGCGGCGACACGTGCCGGAGAAGTGCCGGGGAGACACCGTGGGTTACCGGGAAGAGGAGCGGGGGACGCCGTGCGACAACTCGAGACGGCACTGATCGGCGCGGGGCTGATAGCGCGGATGCACCTGGAGGCGTGGCTCGCCGCCGGGGCGTGCGTGCGGATCCACTCGCTGGACGGGCGTGCGGAGGAACTGGCCCAGGAGTTCGACGGGTTCGGGGTGAAGGCCGTGGGCTCCCTGGACGAGGCCCTGGACGGAGTCGACGCCGTCGACATCTGCTCACCGACGGACACGCACCGGGACATCGCCCTGGCCGCCATCGCCAGGGGGGTGGCCGTGGTGTGCGAGAAGCCTCTGGCGGCCGACGTGGCCGAGGCCGAGGAGATCGTCGGTGCGGCCGAGAAGGCCGGTGTGCCGGTCTACCCGGCGCACGACATCCGTTTCGCCCCCGCCTTCGCCCGACTGCACGAGCTGGTGGCCGAGGGGAGTCTGGGCGCGGGCACGGTGGCCCGGTTCACCGTGGCCGGGTACCACCCGCGTCCCTGGACCGGCCGTGCCACCGCGGAGTCGGGCGGCATCCTCACCGACCAGATGCTGCACGGTGTGGACATCGCCTACTGGCTCTTCGGGGACGTCGTGCGGGTGCACGCCCACTACCAGGGCGAGATCACCGCTCCGGCGCCGCAGGGGACCGCCGCGGTGGGCACGGTCGTCCTCACGCACGCCGGTGGCGCGCTGAGCCAGGTGGTGAGCCGGTGGACGCCTACCCCGCAGCCGCCGATCCGGGTCACGTTCCACGTCTCGGGCACGGGCGGGACGATCGTCCACGACTCCGAGTGGCCCCAGGAGATCCAGGTGTCCGGTGGCCCGGCCGGAACCTTCGGCTACTACGGGGAATCGCCGTTCACCTCCGAGATCCGGGAGTTCGCCCAGGCGCTGCGGGGCGGGCCACCTCCGCGTCTCGTGGCGCACGACGCGCTGGCCGCCGTCCGCATCACCCAGGCCGCGGCCCGGTCCGCGTGGACGGGACGTGCCGTCGAACTGCCCGTGAAGGGGGCTGCCGCATGAAGGTCGCCGTGTTGTCGTTCGCCGAGGAGCGTGCCGCGACGTACGCCGGGCTGCTGCATGCGATGCCGGACGTGGACCTGCTGGTCGCGGACCCGGACGGTTCGCCCGGCGACCCGGGGCGGGGGAGGAGCACCGCCCGCAGGCTCGGCGCGACGTTCGCGGAGGGCTGGGACGAGCTGTTCGGCCTGAGGCCCGACGCGGTGGTCGTCGTCGGCGAGCCCGGTGCGTGCCGCCCGCTGGTGGAGCGGGCCGCCAGGGCCGGGGTCCCGGTGCTGTGCGAGTATCCGCCGACCGACGGTGGGACGGACGCCGAGAGGGACGCCGAAGTGATGGCGCGGGTCTGCGAGGAGGCGGGTGTGCGGCTGAGTGTCGTCTCACCGGTCTGTTTCGGCCCGGCGTTCGCCGCCGTGCGCGGGGAGCTCGCCAAGGGTGAGGTGGCCGGCGGCCTCACGACGATCCACGGCGCGTACAACGGGCCGCGTCCGGCCGGCGAGCGGGCGGCCCGGAGCGGAGCGCTGGGGACCAACGCGCCCCAGCTCCTCGACATGGTGGACGCGGTGCTCGGCGGTGTCCACGCGGAGCGGGTCTACGCGCAGACGAACGGGGTGGGTGCGGAGCCGGGTGTGGCGAGCGCCGCCCTGGTGACCGTGCGCTACGCGGACGGAACCGTGGTCTCGCTCGACTGCAGTTGGGGGGCGGCGGACGCGGGGCCGTCGGCGGCCGGGCCGGTCATGACCTTTATCGGCGAGAAGGCGAGCGTGGAGTTCACCGCCTTCCCGCGGCTGCTCGGCGGCTTCGACGCCGTCACGTCCCGTGAGCGCCCGCAGACGCGCGGGATCGACCCGTACGCGGTCATGCTCGGCGAGTTCGTCGCCGGGGTCAGCCGGGGGAGTGGGGCGGGCCCGGACGGAGCGGCGGCCTTGCGCACCCTGCGCGTCATCCGGGCGGCCCGTGAGTCGGCGCGTACCGGCAGGCCCGTCGAGTTGGCCGTGCCATACGTGGCGTCCTAACCGGGCGGGTGGCGACGCAGTAGCGCGGCTTCCAGAGGGGGGCCGCGCTCCCCTGCGGTGGCTCCGCGTTGGTGCGCAGGGCGAGGAGCACGCTGTTCCCATCCCAGAGGCGCCGTACGCCCGGGCCTGGGCGTACTCCTGGGCGCTCAGGGCCGCACGGACCCGGCGCTCGGCGGCGACATGCGCGTCGCGGAACGGACGCAGGCCGGTCAGCGCGACGCGGAGACTGTCCTCCGTGCGGCGGCCGGGCGGGGAATCGACTCCGAGTCGCCGTCGGCGAGCAGGGCGTGGCTACTGCGGCGGTCGGCCTCCGGCTGCGGAGTTCCGGATGTCTCGTCGGACGTGAGGCATGAAGGAAGCGGGCCCGTCGCCGTGGTGGGGGCGGGCCCGCTGTTCGCGTGCTCGGCGGTGTGGGGCGGGCTTCCGGGTCAGGCCGCCGGGCGGCGGGCGATGATCCGGGCGTGGTGGGGGTCGGTCCTGCCCGCCTGGATCATGGCGGTCAGCACCTCGTCCACGAACTCGTCGCCGCGGTCGCCCAGGGCGGCGGCCTGGGTGGCGAACCCGGCGAGCTTGTACCGCTCACGCATCTCGGGGAGGTCCGCCAGGGTCTTCTTCGCGCTGAACGGGTGGGGGAGCTCCGGCACGTAGTGGACGAGTTCCAGGCCCGCCGCCTCCAGCACCTTGGCCACTTCGTCGGCCGGGTACTCGTACGACCCCGGCTGGGCCTCGGCGAGCAGGTCCTTCCACTTCGGGCTGCCGGCGATCTCCCGCAGGATGCCGAACATGCCGGGACCCTCGCGGCGCGGGTGGGCGCCGGTCCACTGGAGGACGACGTACCCGCCCGGCCGGAGCCCGCGGGCCATTCGGCGCAGCGGCTCGTCGATCTCGGTCACCCAGTGCAGCACCCAGGACGAGTGGATGATGTCGAACCGGCCCTCGCCGAAGTCCAGTTGCTCGGCCGGGCGGACGTCGGCCGTTACGGGGAGCCCGGCGCAGAGCTTCCGGGTGGCCTCCACCATGGACTGCGACGCGTCGCTGGCCCAGACCTCGAACCCCCGTTCCGCGACGAACCGCGTGACCTCCCCGGTGCCGCAGCCGATCTCGGCGAACGCGCCTCCCCGCTCCAGGGCGTCGCCCGTGAGCTGGAGCGCGGCCAGTGCCGTCTTGACGTGCGGTGCGTTCACCTGCGCGAAATCCTCCGCCTTCCAGGCGTGGGTTTCGGTCATCGGCGGAAGTCCTTTCTCAGGTCTCGGGGTGGGTGCGGCGGCTAGTCGATGCGTTCGGCGGTGAGCTGCCAGACCTGCGACAGGATCCGGCCCTCCTTGTCGAGATCCAGGCCTGTGCGCGGCGGCTTCCCGGTCAGTTGGCCGAGGATCTCGGGCGTGAGGGAGGTGTCGTAGGAGGCCGGCTTGAGCGAGGTGATGTTCCACAGCTTGCCGACGGTCTCGCGCAGGTTCTGCTCGCTGATCCGCTGGAGGACGGGGAAGGCCGGGGGGAGTTCCTTGGAGAAGCAGAAGAGGTGGAGCGTGGCGCCGGGCTTGGTGGCACGGTGCAGCGCGGCGACGTAGTTGCGCTGGTTCTCCTCGTTCAGGCAGTGGTAGAGGGCGCTGTCGACGACGGTGTCGAAACGGTTCTCGAAGCCGTCCAGGCTGGCCGCGTCGGCGACCGCGAAGTCGACCTCGAGGCCCTGGGCGGCGGCGCGCTTGCGGCACTCGTCGATGGCGTTGGCCGAACCGTCGACGCCGGTGGTGCGGTAGCCGCGCGAGGCGAGGAAGATGGCGTTGTCGCCGAGCCCGCAGCCGACGTCGATGACCTCACCCTTGATCTGGCCTGCCTCCTCCAGTTCCACCAGGGCCGACTGGGCCCGGCCGATGTCCCAGGGGGTGGGCAGGGCGTCCGGGGTGTCCTCGCGGTAGCCCTCGTAGACGGCTTCCAGATTGAGGTTGTCCAGGGTGACGGTGCGCAGCGTGTACTTCTGTTCGGTCACGTGAGTCTCCAGCGAACGGTGTGGTGGGCGTAGGACGGACGGTGCCGGCGCGCGGCTCGGCGGTCTGCTCAGCCGAGGTCCAGCGGGATGCGCTCGGCCCGGGTGAAGCCGGGGCGCAGCGTCCACGGGATCTCGTCGCGGGCCACGGCGAGGGACACGTCCGGGAACCGGGTGAACAGCGCGTTCAGCGCCACCTCCCCCTCGAGGAGGGCGAGCGGGGCGCCGAGGCAGTAGTGCGCCCCCTGCCCGAATCCGACGTGGGCGTGCCCGGTGTCCCGGCCGACGTCCAGGCGCCGGGGGTCCTCGTACTTGCGCGGGTCGGTGTTCGCGGACAGGAGCAGCGGAATGATCGGGTCGCCCTTCGGGATGCTGACGCCGCCCAGTTCGACGTCCTCCACCGGGTAGCGGGGCTGCCCGAACTGGGCGGGGCCCAGGCGCATCAGCTCGTTGACCGCCTGCGGCCAGCGGGACGGATCCTCACGCAGCAGCGCGAGCTGGTCCTGGTTCTCCAGCAGGGCGAGTACGGAGTTGCCCAGCAGATACGTCGTGGTCTCGTGGCCGGCGATCACCATGGTGAAGACGAGGGACACCATCTCCCGGTCGGAGAGGCGGTCGCCGTCGTCCTCCTGGGCCTGGATGAACGCGCTGATCAGGTCGTCACGGGGTTCGGCACGGCGGCGCGCGATGATGTCGAGCAGCTGGCCGATGCTGTCGCGGAAGACGGTGGGGAGCCGCTCGACGTGCGCCATGGGAGTGGACAGGACGCTGCCCCAGTCGTGCCACTGCGGCCGGTCGGCCTCGTCGATGCCTATCAGCTCGCAGATGACGGTGATCGGCAGCGGGTAGGCGAACGCCTCCATGAGGTCGACCGGGGAGCCGTCGCGTCCGGCTTGAGCCATCCGGTCGAGCAGGGTGGAGGTGATCTCCTCGACGCGGGGCCGCAGCCGGGCCACGCGCCGCGCGGTGAACGCGCGGGAGGCCAGCTTGCGCAGGCGACGGTGGTCGGGGCCGTCGATCTCGAAGATCTTGTCGGCGAGGTAATCGACCAGGTCCGTCGGGATGTTGAGCTTCTTCATGATGGTGAACCGGTCGCGCGGCGCGGCCCCCGGCACGGACGCCGGGTTGTTCACGAACAGGGGATCGGTCAGGAGACGGCGCACGTCGGCGTAGCGGCTGACCAGCCACATCGGCGGCCCGCCCATCAAGGTGCCGGTCAGGAGCGGAGCCTGCTCGCGCAACTTGGCGTACTCGCCGAACGGGTCGGCCGTCAGCTCCGGCGAGAGAAGCTCGACCACATCGGTCGGATTCCCGATGGTGGTGGTCATGGGTGTTCCCCTTCTGCGTCAAAGGAAGAGCGGACCGAACGCGAACGACGTCCCCGGGTTTCCCAGTGCGCCGTTCACCGCAACGGGCCCGGCTCTTCAGCAGATCAGGAACGGGTGCTCCGCGTCGGCGAAGCGCGCCCACGGGCGCGGGCCCGCGAACGCGTCTCGCCCTGAGGACCCCCGGGGTGCTGGGGCACCGGGTTACTGGGCCAGCTTCTCGAGGGTCTCGTACGCGTTCGCCATGGAGGCCTCGGCCAGCGGCTTGAACTGCGCCATCTGCGGCGCCACCGTGGCCATCGTCAGCTCGGCGGTCACGAACGTCAGGTTCTGGCCGAGACCGATCGCCTCCAGGATCGCCTTCAGGTAGGTCTGCTGGTAGTCGAACGCCTCACGCGGCGTGCCGGGGGCGTAGGAGCCGCCCCGCGACAGCACGGCGACGACCTTCTTGCCGCCGAGCGGGCTGGGGACCGCCATGTGGGCCGGGTGCACGATGCGGTCCAGCCACGCCTTGAGTGTCGACGGGACCGTGAAGTTGTGCATGGGGACGCCCAGGACGATCGTGGACGCCTCGACCACCTCCCGGGTGATTGCCGCGGTGAGGTCGCGCTCCTGCGCACTCTGGCCGTTGTCGGTGCCCGGGTAGGTGAGCGCCTTGTGCACGGGCTCGGTGATGTGCGGGATGGGCTGAGCCGCGACGTCGCGGTGGACGTACCCGCCGCCCGGGTGCTGGTTACGCCATTCCTCGGCGAAATACGCCGTCAGCCGTCTCGACACGGATTCAGTACCGAGACTTGAATCGACATGGAGAAGGTGCGACATGCGGACATCCCCTTAATGGTCGCGAAACGCGCCTGTACTCGACCAGCGACGTTCTTCAATTCGTCGCGACAGCATGGTCTTGATCTCATGGGCGAGACTAGGTGAGCCCTTGCCGGCCCGACACCCCCCGACCTGGTAGGGAGCCCCGGGGCCTGGCATTCACGCGCACCGTCCCAGTCGGTCGCGAGAATGCCGACGCCCTGGTGACATGCGCGCTCGCCCCCTTCGCGGGCGAGCTGAGTCCGATCGCGACCGCCGCGTCACCGGAACACATGAGCGGGATTCCTGGAGCGATGGTCAAGCGGTCCTGGACCGGATTCCAAGGAAACCGCCCGCACTCGAAGTGTGTAACAGGACCGCTTGAAATGCGGGCCCCCTACCGGACCGAGGGATGACCCCCCGTTGCCGCTCGCCTAATCTGGCTGCCGAGATGCCGGAATGGCAGGCAGGAAAAACCGGGGAAGGATTCCATGAGCGACGCAATATCCTTCGAGGAACCGTGGGCGCGCACCCATCAGTTCGATCCCCCCGCGATATTCGAATCGCTGCGCGCGGAACGGCCGCTCGCGAGAATGGTGTACCCGGACGGACACGTCGGCTGGATCACCTCCAGCTACGAACTGGCGCGCTCGGTCCTCAGCGACCCGAGGTTCAGCCACAGCACGGAGATCGGGCACTTCCCGGTGACGCACCGCGGACAGGTGATGCCCAACCACCCGCGGATCCCCGGCATGTTCATCCACATGGACCCGCCGCACCACACGCACTACCGGCGCATGCTCACCGGCGAGTTCACCACCCGCCGGGTCGGCCGGCTCGCCGCGCGGGCCGAGACCGTGGCCGCCGAACAGATCGACGCCATGCGGGAACAGGGTTCCCCCGCGGACCTCGTCAAGCACTACGCGAAACCGCTGTCCCTGCGGATCCTGTCGGAACTCGTCGGCCTGCCCTACGAGGAAGCCGACCGCTACGGCCACGCCCCGACCCTCCTGCACGACCCCGACGCCGACCCCCAGGAGGCCATGACGGCCATGGGACAGGCGGCGGCCTTCTTCGCCGAGGTCGTCGAGCGCAGGCGCAAGGAACCGCAGGATGACCTCATCAGCCGCCTGATCGCCGACGGCCAACTGTCCGACGAAGAACTGTGCAACATCGTCACGCTGCTCCTCTTCGCGGGCTACGAGACCACCGAGAGCGCCCTCGCCGTCGGCGTGTTCGCCCTTCTCCAGCACCCCGCCCAACTGGCGGCACTGCGCGCCGATCCCGGCAAGCTCGACGCCGCGATCGAGGAACTCCTGCGCTACCTCACCGTCAACCAGTACGACACGTACCGCACCGCCCTGGAGGACATGGAACTGGGCGGTGAGACCGTCAAGAAGGGCGACAGCGTCACCGTGTCGCTGCCCGCCGCCAACCGGGACCCTGCGAAGTTCGCGTGCCCCGCCGAGTTGGACATCGACCGTGAGACCTCCGGTCACATGGCGTTCGGCTTCGGCATTCACCAGTGCCTGGGCCAGAACCTGGCGCGCGTCGAACTCCGCGCCGGCTTCTCCGCCCTCCTGAGCGCGTTCCCCGGCCTCGGCCTCGCCGTCGCCCCCGGCGAGGTGCCGCTGCGACTTCAGGGATCCGTCTTCGCGGTGAAGAGCCTGCCCGTCTCCTGGTGAACCCCCTTTTCCCCGAAAGGACCCGCGGCCCAGTGCGCACCGACCTGATCAAGCCCCTGCCCGTCGCACTTCTGGAGAACGCGGTCCGCTTCCCCGACAAGGTCGCCTTCGCGGACGACCGGCGCGCGGTCACCTACGGGGACCTGGAGGCACGGACACGCAGACTGGCCGGTCACCTGGCGCACCTCGGCGTCGAGCGCGGTGACCGCGTGGCCCTCTGCCTCGGCAACACCGTGTCCACCGTGGAGAGCTACCTGGCGATCGTGCGCGCCGGAGGCGTGGGGGTGCCGTTCAACCCCGCCTCCGCACCGGCCGAGCTGGAGTACCTGCTCGCCGACAGCGGCGCCGCCCTGGTCATCACCGACACCGCCCGGGCACGGAACTTCAGGGGCGGCCCGGGGGAGCTGCCCGAAACCGTGCTCGTCGTGACCGGCGGGGCTCCGCGGGGCCTGCCCCAGGGGCCGGGCGTCCACGCGTACGAGGAACTCGCCGGCGGCGAACCGCCCGTGCCCGCCAGGGACGACCTCGCCCTGGACGAAGTGGCCTGGATGTTCTACACCTCGGGAACGACCGGCCGCCCCAAGGGCGTGCTGTCGACCCAGCGCAACTGTCTGTGGTCCGTCGCCTCCAGCTACGTACCGATCCCCGGCCTGACGGACCGGGACCGGGTGCTGTGGCCGCTGCCGCTCTTCCACAGCCTCTCGCACATCGCGTGCGTGCTGTCCGTCACCGTCTCCGGCGCCACCGCACGGCTCATGGACGGCAGCTCCGCCGACGACGTCATGCGGGTACTGGCCGAGGACCGCTCGACCTTCCTCGCCGGCGTCCCCACCACCTACCACCACCTGGTGACGGCCGCCCGCGACAACGGCTTCAGCGCCCCGGACCTGCGCATCGGCCTGGTCGGCGGTGCGGTCACCGGAGCCGGCCTGCGCCGCGACGTCGAGGAGACCCTCGGAGTACCGCTGGTCGACGCCTACGGCAGCACCGAGACCTGCGGCGCCATCACCATGAACCCGCCGGACGGCCCCCGGGTGGACGGCTCCTGCGGCCTGCCCGTACCCGGGGTCGACGTCCGCGTCGTCGACCCCGCCACGGGCACCGACGTCCCGACGGGAGCGGACGGGGAGGTCTGGGTCAGCGGGCCGAACGTCATGGTCGGCTACCACAACGCCCCCGACGCGACCGCCGAGGCGCTGCGCGACGGCTGGTTCCGCACCGGAGACCTCGCCCGGCGCGACGACGCCGGCTACTTCACCATCCGAGGCCGCATCAAGGAACTCGTCATCCGCGGCGGCGAGAACATCCACCCCGAGGAGGTCGAGGCGGTCCTGCGGACCGTCGAGGGGGTCGCGGACGCGGCCGTCGCCGGCGCACCCCACGACACGCTTGGCGAAGTACCCGTCGCCTACGTCGTCCCCGGGCCCACCGGTTACGACCCCGCCGCGCTCATCGCCCGCTGCCGCGAGCGGCTCTCCGCCTACAAGGTGCCCGAACGCGTCCGCGAGGTCGCGAGCATTCCCCGCACCCCGTCGGGCAAGACCAAGCGCCTCCTCCTGGCCGAGCAGCCGGGGCTACTGCGCTACGCGGCGAGCGGACACCACGACGCGCTGACACGGGTCGAGTGGGTCACCGCGCCGGCCCCCGCCACCGCTCCACCGGCCGGTACCCGTTGGGCGGTGGCCGGCCCGGCGGCCGGGCTCGTGACCGTCTTGGAGGCAGCCGGCGCCCAGGTCCGCCACTACGCCGACCTGGCGGCGGCGCGCGCCGCGGTGGCCGACGGCGACCCGGCCCCCGACGTGACGGTCCTGGTGCCGCCGACCGCGTCCGCGGGCGAAGCCGTCGGCGGGCGGGACGGCGCATCCGCTGGTGGACGGGGTACGGACGCCGTGAGCGCCGGCCGGGAGCGGGCCCGTTGGCTGGCGCGGGAGGTGGAAGCCTGGACGGCACTGCCGGGGGCGGCCCACGGCAAGCTGGTGCTCCTCACCCGGGGCGCGGTCGCGGCCACCGGCACGGACCCCGTGCAGGACCTCGCCGAGGCCGCACTGTGGGGCGCCGCGCGCTCCCTCCAGCAGACCCGGCCGGAAGGGCTGACGGTCCTGGACGTGCTGGCCGGTCCGGACCCGTCCCCGGACACGTCGTCCCCGGACACTCTGCCGGCGGACACCTTGTCGGCGGTGCTCGCGAGTGACGAGCCGCAGATCGCGGTGCGTTCGGCGGCCCTGCTCGTGCCCCGTCTGACGCCGCTGCCCGTTACGGACCGGCCGCAGAAAGGCTTCGGGTCGGAAGCCACCGGCACCCCGGGCAGCTCCGGTACCCGCGACATCACCGGCACCACCGGCACCGTGTTGGTCACCGGTGCGGACACGGAACACGGCGCCGCCCTGGCCCACCGCCTGGTCACGGCCCACCGTGCGACCTCCCTGCTCCTCGTCGACGCCCCCGGCAGCCCGGACGCCACGCCCGGCGACGCCCTGGCCTTCCCCGGCACGAGCGTCGTCCGGGTCACCGCGGACACGGCGCACCTCGATCCGCTGCGGGCCGCTCTTGCCGACCTGACCGACCTGGGGCAGCCGGTCCACGCGGTGGTGGACGCCGCCGGGGACCCCGCCCTGACGCGGTGTCTCGACCACATGACCGCGGGGAACGACCTCACGGCCTTCGTCGTGGTGACGCCAGGCGCCGCGGGGCTGCCGGGCAACTCGGACGACCCGGCGGCGAACGTCGACGGGACGCTCTGCGAAGCCGTCGTGCGCAACCGCCGACTGCGGAACCAGCCCGGCTCGTTCCTCACCTGGAACGGACGTCTGACCGACGCCGATGCTGTTGCGGACATCGACACCGACACCGATGCCGACGCTGGTGCCGAGGCCGGCGCCGGCCCGCTGCGGCAGGAGTTGCTCGCCGCGTTCGACATCGCCCTGACGACCGACCCCCAGGCGCCGCTGGCCGTCCTGCCGACGCGCGCGACCGGGCGCGGGCGGGTGCCCGCCCTCCTGCGCGCCCTGGTCCGCCCGGCCGCCCGGGACGGCGAGCCGGACTCGGCCCGCACGGTCTCCCTGCGCGCCGAACTGTCCGCGATGGACGACCGCGACCGACGGACACACCTCGAGAACCTGGTCCGCACGCTGGCCGCCGACGTCCTGCACCTGGCGGACGCCGCACTGATCCCCGCCGACCGGGCCTTCCGCGACCTGGGCTTCACCTCGCTCGCCGTCGTCGCCCTGCGCAACCGGCTGACGGAACGGACCGGACTCCGGCTGCCGACCACGATCGCCTTCGACCACCCGACCCCGGCGGACCTCGCGGCGTACCTGCGGTCCGAGATCCTCGGCGATTCGGCGCCGACAGCGGCCACGAACCCGGCCGTCGGCCCCGTCGAGCCCATCGATCCCGCTGACCCGGTCGCCATCGTCGGCATGGCCTGCCGGCTGCCCGGCGGGGTGGCCTCGCCGGAACAGTTGTGGAAGCTGGTCGCCGAAGGCGTCGACGCGGTCTCGGACTTCCCCGGCGACCGGGGCTGGGACCTGGGACGCCTCTTCGACCCGGAACACCCCGACCGTGCGGGGACCTCCTGCACGAACCAGGGCGGCTTCCTGGAGGGCGCGGGGTTGTTCGACGCGGGGTTCTTCGGGATCTCGCCGCGTGAGGCGCTGGCGATGGACCCGCAGCAGCGGCTGCTCCTGGAGACGTCGTGGGAGGCGCTGGAACGGGCGGGCATCGACCCGGTCACGCTCAAGGGCGCCGATGTCGGCGTGTTCTCCGGACTCTTCGGCCAGGGCTACGGAACGGGCGCCGTCCCGCCGGAACTGGAGGGCTTCGCGAGCACCGGGCTGGCGTCGAGCGTGGCGTCGGGCCGGGTGTCGTACGTCTTCGGCTTCGAGGGCCCGGCGGTGTCGGTGGACACGGCGTGTTCGTCGTCGCTGGTGGCGATGCACCTGGCGGCGCAGGCGCTGCGTCAGGGCGAGTGCTCGATGGCCCTGGCCGGTGGTGTGGCGGTCATGGCGACCCCCGACAACTTCGTGGCGTTCTCACGGCAACGGGCACTGTCCGCCGACGGCCGTTGCAAGGCCTTCTCGTCCACGGCCGACGGCACGGGCTGGGCGGAGGGCGTCGGCGTCGTGGTCCTGGAGCGCCTGTCGGTGGCGCGGGAGCGCGGACACCGGGTGCTGGCGGTGCTGCGGGGGAGCGCGGTCAACCAGGACGGCGCCTCCAACGGCCTGACGGCTCCGAACGGACTGTCCCAGCAGCGGGTGATCCGGCGCGCCCTGTCCAGTGCGGGGCTGTCGGCGGCCGACGTGGATGTCGTGGAGGCGCACGGTACGGGTACGGCGCTGGGCGACCCGATCGAGGCGCAGGCGTTGCTTGCCACGTACGGCAAGGGCCGGGACGCCGAACGGCCTTTGTGGTTGGGGTCGTTGAAGTCGAACGTCGGTCATACGCAGGCGGCGGCGGGTGTGGCCGGTGTGATCAAGATGGTGCAGGCGTTGCGGCATGGGGTCATGCCGGCGACGTTGCATGTCGATGCGCCGACGTCCCGGGTGGACTGGTCGGCGGGTGCGGTGGAGCTGCTGACCGAGGCGCGGGAGTGGCCGCGGGAGGGTCGTCCGCGCCGGGCGGGTGTCTCGGCGTTCGGGGTGAGCGGGACGAACGCGCATCTGATCCTGGAGGAGGCGCCGGAGGAGGTGGCTGTGCCGCCTGTGCCTTCGGCTGGTGTGGTGCCGTTGGTGGTGTCGGCGCGGAGTGCGGGATCACTGGCCGGTCAGGCGGGGCGGCTTGCCGCGTTCGTCGAGGGCACGGACGGGGTGCCACTGGCTGCCGTGGCCGGTGCGCTGGTCGCCGGGCGCGCGGTGCTGAGCGAGCGCGCGGTCGTCGTGGCCGACTCCCGGGACGATGCCGTGGCGGGTCTGCGGGCCTTTGCGGAGGGTGCGAGCGCGCCTGGTGTGGTGTCCGGCGGTGCGGGTTCTGGTGCGCCGGGCAAGGTGGTGTGGGTGTTCCCGGGGCAGGGCTCGCAGTGGGCGGGTATGGGCCGGGAACTTCTGGACGCCTCGCCGGTGTTCGCGGAGCGGGTCGCGGAGTGTGCGGCGGCTTTGGAGCGGTGGGTCGACTGGTCTTTGGTTGATGTGTTGCGGGGTGAGGTGGAGCCCGCGTTGCTGGAGCGGGTGGATGTGCTTCAGCCGGCCAGCTTCGCGGTGATGGTGGGTCTGGCGGCCGTATGGGCGTCTGTGGGGGTCGAGCCGGATGCGGTGCTGGGGCATTCGCAGGGTGAGATCGCTGCCGCGTGTGTGTCGGGTGCGTTGTCGCTGGAGGATGCGGCGCGGGTGGTGGCGCTGCGGAGTCAGGCCATCCGCGATCAGCTCGCCGGGCGGGGAGGGATGGCCTCGGTCGCCCTGAGCGAGGCCGAGGCGGTTTCCCGTCTGACGCGTTGGGCGGACCGGGTGGAGGTCGCGGCCGTCAACGGCCCGTCCTCCGTCGTCGTCGCGGGTGATGCGGAGGCGTTGGACGAGGCGCTGGAGGCTCTGTCGGCGGACGGTGTCCGCGTGCGGCGGGTGGCGGTGGACTACGCCTCGCACACCCGGCATGTGGAGGACATCCGCGAGATCCTCGCCGAGACTCTTGCCGGGGTCGAAGCCCAGGCACCGTCGGTGCCGTTCTACTCGACCGTGACCGGCGAGTGGGTGCAGGACGCCGACGTCCTGGACGGTGCCTACTGGTATCGCAACCTGCGGGGCCAGGTCGGTTTCGGCCCGGCTGTCGCGGAGTTGACCGGTCAGGGCCACGGTGTCTTCGTCGAGGTCAGTGCGCACCCGGTGCTGGTCCAGCCGGTCACCGAGACCGTCTACGCCGCCGGAGTCGACACCGATGCCGTGGTGACCGGTTCGCTGCGCCGCGACGACGGCGGCATGCGCCGGCTGCTGGTCTCGATGGCCGAGTTGTTCGTGCGTGGTGTGCCGGTGGACTGGACCGGAGTGCTCCCGGCCGGGGCGGCCTCGGCGCGGCTCGATCTGCCGACGTACGCCTTCGAGCACCAGCACTACTGGCTCCAGGCCACCGATGCCGGCCCCGTCGACGCCGCCTCCCTCGGGCTGGCCGGGTCGGATCATCCGCTGCTCGGTGCCGTCGTGGGCATGCCAAACTCCGGTGGCCTCGTGGCCACGTCCCGGTGGTCACCCGGGGCGCACCCCTGGCTCGCGGACCAGGTGGTGGCCGACGCCGTCGTCGTACCGAACGCCGCTCTGGTCGAACTGGCCATCCGGCTCGGCGACCTGGCGGCCGTCCCCGTCATCGACGAACTGACCGTCGACACGCCGGTCGTGCTGCCGCAGGGCGGTGATCGCAGCATCCAGGTCGTCGTGGGCGGGTCCGACGGGGCGCGGCGACCGGTGGAGGTGTACTCCCGGGCCGCCGACGCGCCGCTGGACGCGGAGTGGGTACGGCACGCGCACGGCACGCTCGTGCCCGCCGACGGCCGGGAGACACCCCCCGTCGCGGGGCCGGACGGCGAGTCGGCCGAGGTGCACCTGGACGGTGCCGCACTGCGGGACGCGGAGCGGTACGGGGTGCACCCCGCGCTCCTCGACGCCGCCGTCCGTACCGTCGTCCCGAGCGGCATGGTCCCGTCCGTGTGGTCCGGAGTGGCTCTCCACGCGTCGGGGGCCACCGCACTGCGCGTGCGTCGGGACGCGGCGCCGGACCAGGACGCACGCCTCCTGCTGACCGACCCCGCGGGGCGGCCCGTCATGACGGTCAAGGGCGTTCGCGCGGCGCCGTTCTCCCCCGAACGGGCGGGGATCGCCGGGGCGCTGCCGCATGACGCACTGTTCCGTGTCGACTGGACGCGCCTGTCACCGGCCACCGTGGACCGCGCTCCCGTCGTCGTGCCGGTCGGAGACGGTGCCGATGTCGCCGCCGCCGTCGCCGGGGGCGGGGCAGCTCCCGACCTCCTGGTGTACGACGTACGAGGCGGATCCGCGGCGGGTGACCCCCGGGAGGACGCCGGCGCGGCCCTCGCCGTGCTCCAGGCCTGGCTGGCGGCGCCCGCACCGGAGGGGGCCCGGCTGGCGGTGGTCACGGGGGACTGCGACGAGCTCGGCGCCGCGGCCGTGTGGGGACTGGTGAGGTCGGCGCAGTCGGAGCACCCGGACCGCGTCGTCCTCGTGGACGCCGATGACGATCCCCGGCCCGCCCTGCACGACTCCGCGTCCGCGTTGACGGCCGCCGTCCTCAGTGGTGAACCGCAACTGCGGGTACGCGGCGGCGCCGCGTCCGTGCCCCGCCTCGTACGGGTGCGCGGCGCGGCTCCCGAAGCCGGGCCGCACGCCCGTCGGCTCGACCCCGAGGGCACCGTCCTGATCACCGGCGGCACCGGGACGCTCGGTGCACTCACGGCGCGGCACCTGATCACCGCGTACGGCGTCCGTCACCTGGTCCTGGCCGGCCGGAGCGGCGGCGCCCCGCACCTGCGCGAGGAGCTGACCGAGCTGGGCGCGACCGTCACCGTCACCGCCTGCGACGTGTCCGACCGGGGGCAGGTCGAGGCGTTGCTGCGGGCGATACCGGCCGGGCACCCCCTGACCGCCGTCGTGCACACCGCCGGAGTCCTGGACGACGGCGTGCTCACCGAGCAGACCCCGCAACGGATCGACACCGTACTGCGGCCCAAGCTGGACGGGGCCCGCCACCTGGACGAGCTGACCCGGGACCTGGACCTCGCCGCCTTCGTGCTGTTCTCCTCGGCGGCGGGCATCCTCGGCAACCCGGGGCAGGCCAATTACGCCGCGGCCAACGCCTGCCTGGACGCGGTGGCGCGGCAGCGGCACCGGCTCGGACTGCCGGCCGTCTCCCTCGCCTGGGGATACTGGTCGACGGTCAGCGCCATGACCGAGCACCTAGACGCCGCCGACCTGCGGCGCAACCGGCGCATCGGCATGGCCGGTCTCACCGCGGCCGAGGGCATGGCCCTCCTCGACGCCGCTCTGGGTGGGGCGGCGGACGCGGACGGCGCGTTGCTGGCCGCCAAGTTCGACCTGTCCGTCCTGCGCGCCGCGGCGGCCGACGGGCCCCTGCCGGCGCCGCTGCGGGGGCTGGCGCCCGCGCCACGCCCGGTGGCCGGGACGGCGACGCGGTCGACGCGCGGTTCCCTGGTGGAGCGCCTCGCCGGCCTGGACGACACCGAGCAGGGAGAGGCACTGGTCGACCTGGTGCGCCGGCACGCCGCCGAGGTCCTCGGACACGGCACCGCCGACGCGATCCGCGCCGACCGGCCTTTCAAGGACGCCGGGTTCGACTCGCTGACCGCGGTGGAACTGCGCAACCGGCTGGTCGCCGCGACCGGCCTCACCCTCTCCCCGGCGCTGATCTTCGATTACCCGAAGCCCGCGACGCTCGCCGAGCACCTGCGCGGCAGACTCGTCGGAGGTGCGGCGCCCCGTACGGCCGGAACGGCCGGCCCCGCTGCCTCCGTGCCCGCTGTCCCCGCCGTCCCGGAGCCGGGTGACGAGCCGATCGCGATCGTCGGCATGGCCTGCCGCTTCCCCGCCGGCGTGCACAGCCCGGAGGACCTGTGGCGGGTCGTGGCCGACGGCGTCGACGTCGTCACCGAGTTCCCCGACGACCGGGGCTGGGACACCGACCGGATCTTCCACCCGGACCCCGAGCACGCCGGCACGACCTACGTACGCCACGGCGCCTTCCTCGACGACGCCGCCGGGTTCGACGCCGCGTTCTTCGGCATCTCGCCCAACGAGGCGCTGGCGATGGACCCGCAGCAGCGGCTGCTGCTGGAGACGTCCTGGGAGGCCTTCGAGCGCGCCGCGATCGACCCGACGACCCTCGCCGGGCAGGACGTCGGCGTCTACGTCGGCGTCAACAGCCACGACTACAGCGTGCGCACGCACCAGGCGGCCGGTGTCGAGGGATTCCGCCTCACCGGCTCCTCCGGCGCCGTCACCTCCGGCCGCGTGGCCTACCACCTCGGCACCGAGGGCCCCGCCATCACGGTCGACACCGCCTGCTCCTCCTCCCTGGTCGCCCTGCACCTGGCGGCGCAGGCCCTCAACCGGGGCGAGTGCACGATGGCACTGGCCGGCGGCGTGATGGTGATGGGCACCGTCGAGACGTTCGTCGAGTTCTCCCGGCAGCGCGGCCTGGCCCCCGACGGACGGTGCAAGGCCTTCGCGGACGGTGCGGACGGCACCGGCTGGTCGGAGGGCGCGGGGCTGCTCCTCGTGGAGCGGCTGTCGGACGCCCGCCGCAACGGCCACCGCGTCCTGGCCGTCGTCCGGGGTACGGCCGTGAACCAGGACGGCGCCTCCAACGGCCTGACCGCGCCGAACGGCCCCTCGCAGCAGCGGGTGATCCGCCGGGCCCTGGCCGACGCCGGGCTGCGGACCTCGGACGTGGACGCCGTGGAGGCGCACGGCACGGGGACGACGCTCGGCGACCCGATCGAGGCGGAGGCGCTGCTGGCGACCTACGGCCAGGACCGGCCGGCCGGACGACCCCTGTGGCTGGGCTCGGTGAAGTCGAACATCGGGCACACGCAGGCCGCGGCGGGCGTCGCCGGCGTGATCAAAATGGTCATGGCGATGCGGCACGGCGTCCTGCCCCGCACCCTGCACGTGGACCGGCCCTCGACCCACGTCGACTGGTCGGCGGGCGCCGTGGAACTGCTCACCGAGGCACGGGAATGGCCGCGCGACGGCCGCCCGCGCCGGACCGGAGTGTCCTCCTTCGGCATCGGCGGCACCAACGCCCACGTCATCCTCGAAGAAGCGCCCGGCGTCCTCGAAGAAGCGCCCGGCGTCCTCGAAGAAGCGCCCGGCGTCCTCGAAGAAGCGCCCGGCGCCCACGAGGCAGCGCCCGGCGTCCCCGCACCGGCGCCCGTGCCCGGGCCCGTCCTCGTCCCCGTGTCGGGGCGGACACCGGCCGGGCTGCGCGGCCAGGCCGACCGGCTCGCGCGCTTCCTCGACGAGCGGCCCGGCACACCGCTCACGGACACCGCTCACGCGCTCGCCACCACCCGCGCCCAACTCGACCACCGCGCCGTCGTCCTGGCCTCCGACCGGCAGCAGCTCCACGCCGACCTGACCTCCCTCGCGCAGGGCGGGACGACCCCCACGGCCGTCACCGGCACCCCGGCCACGGGCAAACTGGCCGTCCTCTTCACCGGACAGGGCAGCCAGTGGGCCGGCATGGGCCGCGAACTCGCCGCCGGCTTCCCGGTCTTCCGGCAGGCCTTCGACGCCGCGTGCGACGCCGTCGACGCACACCTGCGCGGGCACGCGGCGCTCCCGCTGCGCGAGGTCGTCCTCGCCGCCCCCGGAACCCCCGGCAGCGCACTGCTCGACCGCACCATGTACACCCAGGGTGCGCTGTTCGCCCTGGAGACCGCGCTGTACCGGCTCTTCGCCTCCTGGGGCATCCGCCCCGACCTCCTCGCCGGACACTCCGTCGGCGAGATCACCGCCGCCCACGTCTCCGGGGTCCTCGCCCTGGAGGACGCGGCCGAACTCGTCGCCGCACGCGGCCGGTTGATGCAGGCCCTGCCCGAAGGCGGTGCGATGGTCGCCGTCAAGGCCACCGAGGCCGACCTCGCGCCCCTGCTCGCCCGGGCACACGGCGTAGTCTGCGTCGCCGCGGTGAACGGCCCCGACGCGCTGGTGCTCTCCGGAACCGAGGACGCCGTACTCGCCGTAGCCGGCGAACTGGCACGGCGCGGCCACAAGACGCACAGACTGACCGTCAGTCACGCCTTCCACTCCTCGCTGATGGAGCCCATGCTCGAGGAGTTCCGTACCGTCGCCGAGGGACTGTCGTACCGGCCCGGCGCCCTGCGCGTCGTCTCCACCGTCAGCGGCGAACTCGCCACCGACGGACAACTCGCCACCCCCGGCTACTGGGTCGACCAGGCCCGTGCCGCGGTCCGGTTCGGCGACGCCCTCGCCGCACTCGGCGCACAGGGCGCCACGACCTTCCTCGAACTGGGCCCCGGAGCCGTCCTCACCGCCCTCGCCCTGGGCTCGCCCGGCGTCCAGGAACAGGGCTGCGTGGCCACCCTCCGCAAGGACGGCACCGAACCCGCCGACGTCCTGACGGCACTCGCGCACCTGCACGTGCGTGGCGTACCCCTCGACTGGCCGGCCGTCCTCGGACGCAAGACCCCCGCCACCGGCACCGGAATCCCCACGGCCACCGGCACCGAGCTGCCCACCTACGCCTTCCACCACCAGCGGTACTGGGTCGACACCGCCGCCACCCCGGACGACATCGGGGCCCCCGGCACCGCCGGCGCCCGGCACGCCCTGCCGCCCCAGACCGACGTCCAGCCGACCACGGGGAGCGGGGCGACGGACGAGGCCTTCGCCGGACGCCTGGCCGGACTCCCGGCCCAGGAACAGCACCGCGCGGTGACGGACCTGGTCAAGGAGAGCGTCGCCGTTGTGCTCGGTCACCGCGACCCGGACGCGTTCGACTGGAACGCGCAGCAGTCGTTCAAGAGCCTCGGCTTCGACTCCCTCGGGGCGGTCAAGCTCCGCAACCGGCTCCGTGACCTCACCGGTGTGGAACTGCCCGCCACCCTGGTCTTCGACTACCCCACCCCCGAGTCGCTCGTCGGCCACCTGCGGGCCGAACTGCTCGGCGAACAGCCGCAGACGCCGTCCAGCCCGGTCGCCGGAGCGGCGCCGGCTACGGACGAGCCCCTCGCGATCGTCGCCATGAGCACCCGCCTGCCGGGCGGCGTGGACAGCCCCGAGGCACTGTGGGAGCTGGTGACGGAGCGGCGGGACGCGATCTCCGGCTTCCCGGTGGACCGTGACTGGGACCTCGACGGCCTGTACCACCCGGACCCGGACCACCCCGGTACGAGCTACACCCGGTCCGGGGGATTCCTGCACGATGCCGCGCAGTTCGACGCCGCACTGTTCGGCATCTCACCGCGCGAGGCGCTGGCGATGGACCCGCAGCAGCGGCTTCTCCTGGAGACGTCGTGGGAGGCGCTGGAGCGGGCGGGCATCGACCCGCTCTCCACCAGGGGCAGTGACATCGGCGTCTTCACCGGGATCGTCCACCACGACTACGTCACCCGGCTCCGCCAGGTGCCTGAGGACGTACAGGGCTATCTCATGACCGGTACGGCGGCGAGTGTGGCGTCGGGCCGGGTGTCGTACGTCTTCGGCTTCGAGGGTCCCGCGGTCACCGTGGACACGGCCTGCTCGTCGTCGCTGGTCGCCATTCACCTGGCCGCGCAGGCGCTGCGGCAGGGTGAGTGCTCGATGGCCCTGGCCGGCGGCGCGACCGTCATGGCCGGCCCGGACGCGTTCATGGAGTTCTCCCGCCAGCGCGGTCTGTCCGCCGACGGCCGTTGCAAGGCCTTCTCGTCCACGGCCGACGGCACGGGCTGGGCGGAGGGCGTCGGCGTCGTGGTCCTGGAGCGCCTGTCGGTGGCCCGGGAACGCGGGCACAAGGTTCTGGCGGTGCTGCGGGGCAGCGCGGTCAACCAGGACGGTGCGTCCAACGGCCTGACCGCGCCCAACGGCCCGTCGCAGCAGCGGGTGATCCGGCGGGCGCTGGCCAGTGCCGGTATCGAGGCCGCCGACGTGGATGTCGTGGAGGCGCACGGTACGGGTACGGCGCTGGGCGACCCGATCGAGGCGCAGGCGTTGCTCGCCACCTACGGCAAGGGCCGGGACGCCGAACGGCCCCTGTGGCTCGGTTCCCTGAAGTCGAACATCGGGCACGCGCAGGCGGCGGCGGGTGTGGCCGGTGTGATCAAGATGGTGCAGGCGCTGCGGCACGGAATCATGCCGGCGACGCTCCACGTGGACACGCCGACCGAGCAGGTGGACTGGTCGGCGGGTGCGGTGGAGCTGCTGACCGAGGCGCGGGAGTGGCCGCGGGAGGGCCGTCCGCGCCGGGCCGGTGTCTCGTCCTTCGGAGCCAGTGGGACGAATGCGCATCTGATCCTGGAGGAGGCGCCGGAGGAGGTGGCTGTGCCGCCTGTGCCTTCGGCTGGTGTGGTGCCGTTGGTGGTGTCGGCGCGGAGTGCGGGGTCGTTGGCCGGTCAGGCCGGGCGGCTTGCCGCGTTCGTCGAGGAGAGCGACGGGGCCGCTCTGACGGAGGTCGCCGGTGCGTTGGTGGCCGGGCGTGCGGTGCTGGGTGAGCGTGCGGTGGTCGTGGCCGACTCCCGGGACGACGCCGTGGCGGGTCTGCGGGCCCTCGCGCGGGGTGAGGGCGGTACCAACCTGGTGTCCGGCACTGCGGGTGCGGGTGTTCCGGGGAAGGTGGTGTGGGTGTTCCCGGGGCAGGGCTCGCAGTGGGCGGGTATGGGCCGGGAACTTCTGGACGCCTCGCCGGTGTTCGCGGAGCGGGTCGCGGAGTGTGCGGCGGCTTTGGAGCGGTGGGTCGACTGGTCTTTGGTTGATGTGTTGCGGGGTGAGGTGGAGCCCGCGTTGCTGGAGCGGGTGGATGTGCTTCAGCCGGCCAGCTTCGCGGTGATGGTGGGTCTGGCGGCCGTATGGGCGTCTGTGGGGGTCGAGCCGGATGCGGTGCTGGGGCATTCGCAGGGTGAGATCGCTGCCGCGTGTGTGTCGGGTGCGTTGTCGCTGGAGGATGCGGCGCGGGTGGTGGCGCTGCGGAGTCAGGCCATCCGCGATCAGCTCGCCGGGCGGGGAGGGATGGCCTCGGTCGCCCTGAGCGAGGCCGACGCCTCGGCGCGCCTGGAGCGTTGGGCGGACCGGGTGGAGGTCGCCGCCGTCAACGGCCCGTCCTCCGTGGTCGTCGCGGGTGATGCGGAGGCGCTGGACGACGCGCTGGAGGCCCTGTCGGCGGACGGTGTCCGCGTGCGGCGGGTGGCGGTGGACTACGCCTCGCACACCCGGCACGTGGAGGACATCCGCGACACCCTCGCCGACACGCTCGCCGGGGTGAACGCGCAGGCACCGTCGGTCCCGTTCTACTCGACCGTGACCGGCGAGTGGGTGGACCAGGCGGGTGTCCTGGACGGCGCCTACTGGTACCGAAACCTACGCAACAAGGTCGGCTTCGGTCCCGCGGTGACCGACCTGCTGAGCCAGGGCCACCGGACGTTCGTGGAGGTCAGTGCGCATCCGGTGCTGGTCCAGCCGGTCACCGAGACCGTCTACGCCGCCGGAGTCGACACCGATGCCGTGGTGACCGGTTCGCTGCGCCGCGACGACGGGGGTCTGCGCCGGCTGCTGGCCTCGATGGCCGAGCTGTTCGTGCGCGGGGTCACCGTCGACTGGACCGGAGTGCTCCCGGCCGGGGCGGCCTCGGCGCGGCTCGATCTGCCGACGTACGCCTTCGACCGCCGGCGCTACTGGCTCCAGGAGGCGGAAGGGGCCGATGAGGCCGCCGGTGTCGCGGAGGGTGCGGACTCCGACTTCTGGGAGGCGGTGGAGCGCGCCGATCTGGACGCCCTCACCGAGCTGTTGGAGACGGCGTCGCCGGAGGACCGGGGCGCGCTGGGCAGTGTCGTACCGGTCCTCGCCGAATGGCGGGGGAAGCGGCGTGAGCGCTCCAGTGCGGAGAAGCTGCGTTACCACGTCACCTGGCAGCCCCTGGAACGCGAGGCCGCCGGTGTGCCGGGTGGTCAGTGGCTGGTCGTCGTACCGTCGAAGCGTCCGGACGACACCGCGATCGACGCCCTCCTGGACGAGCTGGCCGGCCAAGGGCTCGACATGGTCCTGCTGGAGGTCGACGACTCCGACCGGACGCGTGCACGTCTCGTCGAGCGGCTCACCGCCGTCCTCCCCGGACGCGACGTGTCCGGGGTGCTGTCCCTGCTCGCGCTGGACGAGCGGACGGCGGGCGGCCCCCAGGACCCGCTCGCCGTGACGGCCTCGACGCTCGCCCTGATCCAGGCCCTGGCGGACAGCCGGGTCACCCAGCCCCTGTGGTGCCTGACCAGGGGCGCGGTGAACATCGGCATCCACGACACGCTCACCTCGCCGGCCCAGGCGGCGCTGTGGGGACTGGGCCGGGCCGCCGCCCTCGAACGCCTCGACCGCTGGGGCGGCCTGGTCGACCTGCCCGCCAGGACGGACGCGCGTACGGGCCAGTACCTGCTCGGTGTGCTGAACGGCGCCGGCGACGAGGACCAGCTCGCGGTCCGGCGGTCGGGCGTCTACAGCCGCCGCCTGCTGCGCAAGCCGGTGCCGGACGCGACGGCCGGTGACGGCCGCTGGCAGCCGCGGGGCACCGTCCTGGTGACCGGCGGCGCCGAAGGACTCGGCAGGCACGTCGCGGTGCGGCTCGCCCTCGCCGGCGCCGACCGGCTCGTCGTCACCACCACGGCGCAGGCACCCGAGGGAGCCGTGCCGGACCTCGCCGCCGAACTGGCCGGGCTGGACCTCTCCACGGCCGTGGAGTCCTGCGCGGACACGGACCGGGACACCATCGCGCGTCTGCTGGACGTGCCGGAACAGCCCCTGACCGCCGTCGTGCACGCCGCCGACATCACCCGGACCAGTTCCCTCGACGACACCGACGGGACCGCCCTCGCCGAGGTGTTCGCGGCCAAGGTGGACACCGCTGTGTGGCTGGACGAACGGTTCCAGGACACGCCGCTGGACGCGTTCGTGGTGTTCTCCTCGATCGCCGGCGTGTGGGGCGGCGGCGGCCAGGGCCCGTCCGGAGCGGCCAACGCCGTCCTCGACGCCCTGGTCGAATGGCGCCGCGCCCGGGGACTGAGGGCGACGGCGATCGCCTGCGGCGCGCTCGACGAGATCGGCGTGGGCATGGACGAGGCCGCCCTCGCCCAACTGCGGCGCCGCGGTGTGCTGCCCATGGCCCCCGAGTTGGCGGTGACCGCGATGGTCCAGGCGGTGCAGGGCAACGAGAAGTTCGTGACCGTGGCCGACATGGACTGGGGGGCCTTCGTCCCCGCGTTCACCTCGGTCCGCACCAGCCCCCTGTTCGCCGACCTACCCGAGGCGAAGGCGGTGCTCCAGGCGGCGCGGCAGGACAGCGAGGACAGCGACGCCGCCGCGTCCCTCGCCGACTCCCTGCGGGCGGTCTCGGACACCGAGCAGAACCGCCTCCTGCTCCGCCTCGTACGCGGCCACGCCTCGGTCGTCCTCGGCCACGGCGGCGCGGAGGGCATAGGCCCGCGACAGGCGTTCCAGGAGGTCGGATTCGACTCCCTGGCCGCCGTGAACCTGCGCAACAGCCTCGGCACGGCCACCGGACTGCGGCTGCCCGCCACGCTGATCTTCGACTACCCCACTCCGGAGGCGCTGGTCGGCTATCTGCGTGCCGAGCTGCTCCAGGAGGCCGACGACGGGCCGGACGCGCGCGAGGACGACCTCAGGCGGGTGCTGGCGTCCGTGCCGTTCGCCCGCTTCAAGGAGGCCGGTCTCCTGGACGCCCTCCTGGGCCTCGCCGAAGACGGCAGTGGCGCCGACGGCAGTGGCGGAGGCGCCGTCGGCGGCGACGCGAACGCGGACGGGCCGGCGGCCGCGGAGGCGACGGCGGCCGGCACCGAGGAACTGATCGACGCAATGGACGTTGCCGGTCTGGTGCAACGGGCTTTGGGCAAGACGAGCTGACCACCGATGGTCGAGGAATCGTGGAGGATGGTTATGTCCGCGCCGGACGAGCAGGTTGTCGACGCACTGCGAGCCTCGCTGAAGGAGAACGCCAGGCTTCAGCAGGAGAACAGCGAGCTCGCGGCCGCGGCCACGGAGCCCATCGCGATCGTCTCCATGGCCTGCCGGTACGCCGGCGGGATCCGCAGCCCCGAGGACCTGTGGCGGGTGGTGTCCGAGGGCACCGACGTCTACACCCCCTTCCCCGACGACCGGGGCTGGGACCTGGAGGGCCTCTACCACCCCGACCCCGACAACCCCGGCACGACCTACGTGCGCGAAGGTGCCTTCCTCCACGACGCCGCCCGGTTCGACGCCGCGTTCTTCGGCATCTCGCCGCGCGAGGCGCTGGCGATGGACCCGCAGCAGCGGCAGTTGCTCGAAGTGTCCTGGGAAGCCCTCGAACGGGCCGGTATCGACCCCCACTCGGTGCGGGGCAGCGACATCGGCGTCTTCGCCGGCATGGTGCACCAGGACTACGCCCCCGACCTGAGCGGCCACGAGGACTTCCTCAGCCTGGAACGCGCGCTGGGCACCGCGGGTGGCGTCGCCTCCGGACGCGTCGCCTACACGCTCGGACTGGAGGGCCCCGCCGTCACGGTCGACACCATGTGCTCCTCGTCGCTGGTGGCGACGCACCTCGCCGCGCAGGCGCTGCGCCGCGGTGAGTGCTCGATGGCGCTCGTCGGCGGCTCCACGGTCATGGCCACGCCCGGCGGATTCGTCGGCTTCGCACGGCAGCGGGCCCTCGCCTTCGACGGGCGCTGCAAGTCGTACGCCGCCGGCGCCGACGGTTCGGGCTGGGCGGAGGGCGTGGGCGTCCTGCTTCTGGAACGGCTGTCGGTCGCCGAGGAGCGCGGCCACCGGATCCTCGCGGTGCTGCGCGGCAGCGCCGTCAACCAGGACGGCGCGTCCAACGGTCTCACCGCGCCCAACGGGCCCGCGCAGCAGCGGGTCATCCGCAAGGCCCTGGCCGGCGCCGGTCTCTCCCCGGCCGACGTGGACGCGGTGGAGGGCCACGGCACGGGCACGGTCCTCGGCGACCCGATCGAGGCGCAGGCGCTGATCGCCACCTACGGACAGGGCCGCGACCCGCGGAAGCCGCTGTGGCTCGGCTCGGTCAAGTCGGTCATCGGGCACACGCAGGCGGCATCCGGGGTGGCCGGTGTCATCAAGACGGTGCAGGCGCTGCGGCACCGGGTGCTCCCGGCGACCCTGCACCTGGACGCGCCGACCCCCCAGGTGGACTGGTCGGCGGGCGCGGTCGAGCTGCTCACCGAGGCCCGGGAGTGGCCGGACCAGGGCCGTCCGCGCCGGGCGGGGGTGTCCTCGTTCGGGGCCAGCGGCACCAACGCCCACCTGATCCTGGAGGAAGCGCCGCCGGAGGCGAACGAGACCGTCCGGAAGACGGGGCCCACCCGGAACGCGGCGGGTGCCGCCCGGACCGCGACGGGGATCGACGGGAACGCGGCGGAGAGCGCCCGGGACGACGCGCGGGGCGCCGGGCCCGCCCGTGCGGTGCCGCTGGTGGTCTCGGCGGGAACCGCGACGTCCCTGGCGGCCCAGGCGGAACGGCTGGCGGCGTTCGTGGAGTCCGGCGCCGGTGGCGCGTCGCTCACCGACGTCGCCGGCGCCCTGGTGACCGGGCGTGCGGTGCTGGGGGAGCGGGCGGTCGTCGTGGCCGGCTCCGACGCGGAGGCCCTCGCCGGACTGCGCGCCCTCTCGCGGGGCGAGAGCGCGCCCGGGGTCCTCTCCGGCTCGGGGACGCCGAGCAAGGTCGTGTGGGTGTTCCCGGGGCAGGGCTCGCAGTGGGCGGGCATGGGCCGGGAACTCCTGGACGCATCACCGGTGTTCGCGGCGCGGATCGCCGAGTGTGCCGCCGCTCTGGAGCGGTGGGTGGACTGGTCCCTTGTCGATGTGCTGCGGGGCGAGGCCGAGCCCGGAGTACTGGAGCGGGTGGACGTGCTCCAGCCCGCCAGCTTCGCCGTGATGGTCGGTCTGGCCGCCGTATGGCAGTCCGTCGGCGTCGAGCCCGACGCGGTGGTCGGCCACTCGCAGGGCGAGATCGCCGCGGCGTGCGTGTCCGGAGCGTTGACACTGGAGGACGCGGCGCGGGTCGTGGCCCTGCGCAGCCAGGCCATCGCCGAACGGCTCGCGGGACGCGGGGGCATGGCCTCGGTCGCCCTGAACGAGGCCGAGGCGGTCCCCCGTCTGGAGCGCTGGGCGGACCGGGTCGAGGTCGCCGCCGTCAACGGGCCGTCCTCCGTGGTGATCGCCGGTGACGCCGAGGCGCTGGACGAGGCCCTCGACACCCTGGAGGACCAGGGAGTACGGGTGCGGCGGATCGCCGTGGACTACGCCTCCCACACCCGGCACGTGGAGCGGATCCGCGACACCCTCGCCGACGCCCTGGCCGGCATCGGCGCGCAGGCACCCGCCGTCCCCTTCTACTCCACCGTCACGGGCGAGTGGGTGGAGGACGCCGGCGTCCTGGACGGCGCCTACTGGTACCGGAACCTGCGCGGCCAGGTCGGCTTCGGCCCGGCGGTGGCGGAACTGGTCCGCCAGGGCCACGGCGTCTTCGTCGAGGTCAGCGCCCACCCCGTCCTCGTCCAGCCGATCACCGAGACCGTCTACGACACCGGCACCGGCACGGTCACCGGCACCGGCACGGTCACCGGCACCGGGGACGTCACGGACGTGGTGGTGACCGGTTCGCTGCGCCGCCAGGACGGCGGACCGCGCCGGCTCCAGACCTCGATGGCCGAGCTGTTCGTACGCGGCGTGCCCGTGGACTGGAGCGAGGTGCTGCCCGACGGCGCCGCCGCGGCACGCGTCGACCTGCCGACGTACGCCTTCGACCACCAGCACTTCTGGCTCAAGATGGGCGGCACGGCCACGGACCAGGCGTCGCTCGGACTGACCGGCGCCGACCACCCGCTGCTCGGCGCGGTGGTGGAACTGCCCCAGTCCGACGGCCTGGTCTTCACCTCCCGCCTGTCCCTCCAGTCCCACCCCTGGCTCGCCGGGCACGCGATCGGCGGGGTCGTCATCGTCCCCGGCACGGTCTACGTCGATCTCGCCGTGCGCGCCGGCGACGAGTTCGGCCACGGCATC
Source organism: Streptomyces sp. NPDC096105 (assembly GCF_044763335.1). Classification (NCBI taxonomy): domain Bacteria; kingdom Bacillati; phylum Actinomycetota; class Actinomycetes; order Kitasatosporales; family Streptomycetaceae; genus Streptomyces; species Streptomyces sp. NPDC096105. Next base: position 108,538 of record NZ_JBIWGC010000012.1, on the reverse strand, counting down.
CTGGAGGAACTCGTCATCGAGGCACCGCTCGTGCTGCCCGAACGCGGCGGCGTGCGCGTCCAGGTCGCGGTGAGCGGACCGGGCGCGAACGGCCTGCGCACCGTCGACGTGTACTCCCTGCGGGAGGACGCCGCCGGCGAGGGCGGCACCCACGGGTGGACCCGGCACGCCACCGGACTGCTGTCGGCCGCGCCCGCCGCCCGGGACGACAGCGACTTCGACTTCGCCGCCTGGCCGCCCCCCGGCGCCCAGCCGGTCGACGTCGAGAACTTCTACGACGACCTGACCGAGCGCGGCTACGCCTACGGGCCCGCCTTCCAGGGCCTGCGTGCCGTCTGGCGGCGCGGCGACGAGGTCTTCGCCGAGGCCGCCCTGCCCGAGGAACAGCGCGAGGACGCGGGCCGGTTCGGTATCCACCCGGCGCTCCTCGACGCCGCCCTCCACACCAACGCCCTCGCCGCGCCGGACGACGGCCGCAAGGTGCTGCCGTTCGCCTGGAACGGTCTCGTGCTGCACGCCACGGGCGCCTCGGCGCTGCGGGTGCGGGTCGCGCCGTGCGGGCCGGACGCCCTGTCGTTCCAGGCCGCGGACGAGACCGGCGGCCTCGTGCTGACCATGGACTCCCTGGTGTCCCTGCCGGTCTCCACCGACCAACTGGACGCCGCCGCGGCCCACGACACCCGCGACGCGCTGTTCGGCGTCGAGTGGACCGGGCTGCCTTCCGCCCTGGATGCGGTGCAGGTTCCGGTGTGGGTGCCGGTGGTTTCCGCCGAGGATGTGGCGGGGCTGGCGGGCGGTGCTGGGGCCGGGGTTCCGGCTGTGGCGGTGCTGGAGGCCGTCGCGGCTGGTGACGGTGCTGTGGATGCTGCTCTGGGGCTCACTTCGCGGGTGCTGGGTGTGGTGCAGGCGTGGCTGGGTGCGGCGGGGTTGGAGAACTCCCGGCTGGTGGTGGTGACGCGGGGTGCGGTGCCTGCCGGTGACGGTGTGGTGAGTGATCCGGCGGGGTCGGCGGTGTGGGGTCTGGTGCGTGCCGCGCAGGCGGAGAATCCCGACCGGATCGTCCTGGTCGACGCCGACCCGGCCGCCGCTGCCGGTGACGTGCGGGAGGCGGTCCTGGCCGCCGTGTCGGCCGGCGACGAACCACAGCTCGCCGTGCGCGGAACGACCCTCTCCGTCCCCCGCCTCGCCCGCGTCACCGGCCAGGTCCCCGACAGCCCCGGAATCTTCAGGCCCCGGGGGACGGTCCTGGTCACCGGCGGCACCGGCTCCCTGGGCACGCTGGTGGCCCGGCATCTGGTCACCCGGTACGGCGTACGCCACCTGGTCCTCGTCGGCCGCCGGGGCCCGGACGCCGAAGGCATGCCCGAACTCGTCGCCGAACTGGCCGAACAGGGCGCGGCGGTCTCCGTCGTGGCCGGCGACGTCTCCCGGCGCGCTGACGTCGAGGCACTGCTGGCCTCCGTACCGGACGAGCACCCCCTGTGCGGCGTGGTCCACCTCGCCGGCGTGCTGGACGACGGGGTGATCGCGGCCCTCACCCCCGAGCGCCTCGCCACGGTGTTCGCGCCCAAGGTGGACGCCGTACGCCACCTCGACGCACTCACCCGCGACCTGGATCTCGACGCGTTCGTCGTGTTCTCCTCCGCCGCCGCGCTCATGGGATCGGCGGGCCAGGGCAACTACGCCGCCGCGAACGCCTTCCTCGACGGCCTGATGGCCACGCGCCGCGAGGCGGGCCTGCCCGGCCTCTCCCTGGCCTGGGGCCTGTGGGAGCAGAGCACCGGACTGACCGCCCACCTCGGCGCCGTCGACCAGGCCCGGATGAGCCGCGGCGGCGTCCTCGCACTGACCCCGGCCGAAGGCCTGCACATCCTCGACCTCGGCCTGCACATGGGCCAGGCACTCCTCGTACCGATCAAACTCGACCTGCGGACGCTGCGCGGCCAGGCCGGGGACGGCGGGGGAGTCCCGCACCTGCTGCGCGGCCTCGTACGCGCAGGCCGCCGCTCGGCGCGGGCCGCCGCCGGCGACAGCGGCACCCTGGTGCGCCGCCTCGCCGGTCTGTCCCAGGCCGAACAGGAAAGCGTCCTGCTCTCCGTCGTACAGACCGAGGCGGGCGCCGTACTCGGCTTCACCAGCCAGGAACTGACGCAGGGCACCCGAGGATTCAGCAGCATCGGCTTCGACTCCCTGACCGCCGTCGAACTGCGCAACCGGCTCAGCGCGGCGACCGGCGTGAAACTCCCCGCCACGCTGATCTTCGACTATCCGACCCCCGTCGCCCTGGCCCGCCACCTGCGCGAGGAACTCGGCGACGCGGACACCACGGTGACCGGCGTCCCCGCAGCGGGCACGGCCACGGCGGCCGCCACCGCCGACCCCGGCGAACCCATAGCGATCGTGGGCATGGCGTGCCGCCTGCCGGGCGGCGTGACCAGCCCCGACGACCTGTGGCACCTGGTCCGGGAGGGCCGCGAGGGCGTCTCCGCCTTCCCCGACGACCGGGGCTGGGACCTGGAGGGCCTCTTCGACGCCGACCCCGACCGCGCCGGCACGTCCTACTCCACCCAGGGCGGCTTCCTGGAGGGCGCGGGCCTGTTCGACGCCGGGTTCTTCGGGATCTCGCCGCGTGAGGCGCTGGCGATGGACCCGCAGCAGCGGCTGCTCCTCGAAGCCTCCTGGGAAGCACTGGAGCGCGCCGGTATCGACCCGAGCACGGCACGGGGCGACAACATCGGTGTCTTCTCCGGTGTCTCCATCCACGACTATCTCGAGTCCCTGAGCAACATGCCCGCCGAACTCGAGGGCTTCGTCACCACCGCCACCGCGGGAAGCGTGGCCTCGGGCCGGGTGTCGTACGTCTTCGGCTTCGAGGGTCCCGCGGTCACCGTGGACACGGCCTGCTCGTCGTCGCTGGTCGCGATGCACCTGGCCGCGCAGGCCCTGCGGCAGGGCGAGTGCACGATGGCACTGGCCGGCGGCGTCGCCGTCATGGGCTCACCGATCGGCGTCCTCGGCATGTCACGCCAGCGGGGTCTGGCCGCCGACGGCCGCTGCAAGGCGTACGCCGACGACGCGGACGGCACCGTCCTGTCCGAGGGCGTCGGCCTGGTCGTCCTGGAACGCCTTTCGGTGGCCCGGGAACGCGGACACAAGGTCCTGGCCGTCATACGCGGCAGCGCCGTCAACCAGGACGGCGCCTCCAACGGCCTGACGGCTCCGAACGGCCCCTCACAGCAGCGGGTGATCCGGCGCGCCCTGACCAGCGCCGGGCTGTCGGCGGCCGACGTGGACGCGGTGGAGGGTCACGGCACCGGCACGGTCCTCGGCGACCCGATCGAGGCGCAGGCGCTGCTCGCCACCTACGGCAAGGGCCGGGACGCCGAACGGCCCCTGTGGCTGGGGTCGTTGAAGTCGAACGTCGGCCACACGCAGGCGGCGGCGGGTGTGGCCGGTGTGATCAAGATGGTGCAGGCGCTGCGGCACGGCGTCCTGCCCCCGACACTGCACGCCCAGCAGCGCACGACTCGCGTGGACTGGACGGACGGTGCCATCGAGCTGCTGACCGAGGCGCGGGAGTGGCCGCGGGAGGATCGTCCGCGCCGGGCCGGTGTCTCGTCCTTCGGTATCAGTGGGACGAACGCGCACCTGATCCTGGAGGAGGCGCCGGAGGAGGATGTCTCGCAGCCGCTGCCTGCCGGTGGTGGGGGTGTGGTGCCGTTGGTGGTGTCGGCGCGAAGTGCGGGGGCCTTGGCCGGTCAGGCGGGGCGGCTTGCCGCGTTCGTCGAGGGCACGGACGGGGTGCCGCTGGCTGCCGTGGCCGGTGCGCTGGTCGCGGGGCGTGCGGTGCTGGGTGAGCGTGCGGTCGTCGTGGCCGACTCCCGGGACGATGCCATGGCGGGTCTGCGGGCCTTTGCGGAGGGTGCGAGCGCGCCTGGTGTGGTGTCCGGCACTGCGGGTGCGGGTGTTCCGGGGAAGGTGGTGTGGGTGTTCCCGGGGCAGGGCTCGCAGTGGGCGGGTATGGGCCGGGAACTTCTGGATTCGTCGCCGGTGTTCGCGGAGCGGGTCGCGGAGTGTGCGGCTGCTTTGGAGCGGTGGGTCGACTGGTCTTTGGTTGATGTGGTGCGGGGTGAGGTGGAGCCCGCGTTGCTGGAGCGGGTGGATGTGCTTCAGCCGGCCAGCTTCGCGGTGATGGTGGGTCTAGCTGCGGTCTGGTCGTCGGTGGGTGTGCTGCCGGATGCGGTGGTCGGTCATTCGCAGGGTGAGATCGCTGCCGCGTGTGTGTCGGGTGCGTTGTCGCTGGAGGATGCGGCGCGGGTGGTGGCGCTGCGGAGTCAGGCCATCCGCGATCAGCTCGCCGGGCGGGGAGGGATGGCCTCGGTCGCGCTGAGCGAGGCCGACGCCTTGGCGCGCCTGGAGCGTTGGGCGGGCCGGGTGGAGGTCGCGGCCGTCAACGGCCCGTCCTCCGTGGTGGTCGCGGGTGATGCGGAGGCGTTGGACGAGGCGCTGGAGGCTCTGTCGGCGGACGGTGTCCGCGTGCGGCGGGTGGCGGTGGACTACGCCTCGCACACCCGGCATGTGGAGGACATCCGCGAGATCCTGGCCGAGACTCTTGCCGGGGTGAACGCGCAGGCGCCGATGGTGCCGTTCTACTCGACGGTGGCCGGCGAGTGGGTGGACCAGGCGGGTGTCCTGGACGGCGCCTACTGGTATCGCAACCTGCGGGGCCAGGTCGGCTTCGGCCCGGCTGTCGCGGAGTTGACCGGTCAGGGCCACGGCGTCTTCGTGGAGGTCAGTGCGCATCCGGTGCTGGTCCAGCCGATCACGGAGATCCTTGACGACGGTGGTGACGGCGCCGATGCCGTGGTGACCGGTTCGCTGCGCCGCGACGACGGGGGTCTGCGCCGGTTGCTGGCTTCGATGGCCGAGTTGTTCGTGCGTGGTGTGCCGGTGGACTGGACCGGTGTGCTCCCGGACACCGGGACCGCCGGGATCGGGCATCTGGGCGTGGATCTGCCGACGTATGCCTTCGATCACCGGCATTACTGGCTTCAGACGGCGCGGTCGGTGACCGACGCGGCGTCACTGGGACAGGCGGCGGCGGATCATCCGCTGCTCGGCGCGGTGGTGCGGCTGCCGCAGACCGACGGCCTGGTCTTCACCTCGCGCCTCTCCCTCAAGTCGCATCCCTGGCTGGCCGATCACGCCGTGGGCGGTGTGGTCGTCCTGCCCGGCACGGGTCTGGTGGAGCTGGCGGTGCGGGCCGGTGACGAGGCCGGCTGCGGGGTGCTGGAGGAGTTGGTGACCGAGGCGCCGTTGGTGGTGCCGGAGCACGGCGGGGTGCGCGTCCAGGTCGCCGTGGGCGCACCGGGCGAGAACGGCTCGCGCACCGTCGAGATCTTCTCCCAGCGCGAGGACGCTGCCGACGACGGGGACACATGGACCCGGCACGCCACGGGGCTCCTGTCGGCGTCGGTGCCGGCCGGCGGCGGAGAACACGACTTCACGGCGTGGCCGCCGCCCGGAGCGCAGCCCGTCGAGGCCGGTGACCTCTACGCCGGTCTGGCCGGCCAGGGCCACGAGTACGGTCCCGCGTTCCAGGGCGTGCGGGCGGTGTGGCGGCGCGGCGAGGAACTGTTCGCCGAGGTCGCCCTGCCCGAGGAGCACGGCAAGGACGCCGACCGGTTCGGTATCCACCCCGCGCTGCTCGACGCCGCCCTGCACGTCTCCGCGACCGATGCCGCGACGGTGAGCGGCGACGGTCCGCGCCGGCCGTTCGACTGGAACGGCCTGGTCCTGCACGCCGCGGGTGCCTCGGCCCTGCGGGTGCGACTGGTGCCCGGTGGGACCGACACCCTGACGCTGGAGGCGGCCGACGAGACCGGTGCCCTGGTGGTGTCGGCGGACTCGGTGGTGATGCGCGCGCTGTCCGCCGAGCAGTTGGCCCGGCCCGACGGCACGACGAGCACCAACTCGCTGTTCCTGCTGGACTGGACGGAGCTGCCTTCCGCCCTGGATGCGGTGCAGGTTCCGGTGTGGGTGCCGGTGGTTTCCGCCGAGGATGTGGCGGAGCTGGCGGGCGGTGCTGGGGCCGGGGTTCCGGCTGTGGCGGTGCTGGAGGCCGTCGCGGCTGGTGACGGTGCTGTGGATGCTGCTCTGGGGCTCACTTCGCGGGTGCTGGGTGTGGTGCAGGCGTGGTTGGGTGCGGCGGGGTTGGAGAACTCCCGGCTGGTGGTGGTGACGCGGGGTGCGGTGCCTGCCGGTGACGGTGTGGTGAGTGATCCGGCGGGGTCGGCGGTGTGGGGTCTGGTGCGTGCCGCGCAGGCGGAGAATCCCGACCGGATCGTCCTGGTCGACGCCGACCCGGCCGCCGCTGCCGGTGACGTGCGGGAGGCGGTCCTGGCCGCCGTGTCGGCCGGCGACGAACCACAGCTCGCCGTGCGCGGAACGACCCTCTCCGTCCCCCGCCTCGCCCGCGTCACCGACGACGGACGAGTCCCGGACGGCACTCCCGTGTTCGACACCGAGGGGACCGTCCTGGTCACCGGAGGCACCGGATCGCTGGGAGCACTCGCGGCCCGGCACCTGGTCACCCGGCACGGCGTACGGCACCTGGTTCTCGCCGGCCGCCGGGGCCCGGACGCCGAGGGTGCGCAGGAGCTGGCGGCCGAGCTGACCGAACTGGGGGCGGCCGTCGAGGTCGTCGCCTGTGACGTGTCCGACCGGACCCAGGTCGAGGCCCTCCTCGCCGCGGTGCCCGACGCGCACCCCCTGCGCGGTGTGGTCCACACGGCCGGCGTGCTGGACGCCGGTGTCATCGGGGCGCTGACCCCGGAGCGGCTGGCGCGGGTGTTCGCGCCGAAGGTGGACGCCGTACGGCATCTGGACGCACTGACCCGTGACCTGGCCCTGGACGCGTTCGTCGTCTACTCGTCCGTCTCGGCGGTGTTCATGGGCGCGGGCAGCGGCAGTTACGCGGCGGCCAACGCCTACCTGGACGGTCTGATGGCCGCCCGGCGGGCCGCGGGTCTGCCGGGGCTGTCGCTGGCCTGGGGCCTGTGGGAGCAGACCAGCGGCATGGCGGCGAACACCGACGAACTCACCCGCTCCCGGATGAACCGGCGAGGCGGCCTCCAGATGATGACCCTGACGGAGGGCATGGACCTCTTCCACGCCGCGCTGGGGTCCCCGCGGTCGCTCCTGGTACCCGCCAAGCTGGACCTGCGGGGAGTACGGGCGGACGCCGCGGCCGGTGGGGGAGTACCCCACATGCTGCGCGGCCTGGTCCGCACCGGGCGACGGTCGGCGCAGACGGGCACCGCCCAGGACGGCGAGCTGCTGCGCCGCCTGGCAGGGCTCCCCGCCGCCGACCAGGAGAAGACCCTCCTCGACCTCGTACGCGCCCAGGCCGCGTCCGTGCTCGGGCACGCCGGACCGGACGGGGTTCGCGCGGACACGGCGTTCAAGGACACCGGGTTCGACTCGCTCACCTCCGTGGAACTGCGCAACCGGCTGCGGGCGGCCACGGGACTGAAGCTCCCCGCCACCCTGGCCTTCGACTACCCGAACCCGCAGGCCCTCGCCCGGCACCTGCACACCGAACTGTTCCCGGACGGCGGCACGGCCGGCCAGGACGTGGACGAGGAACGACTGCGGCGCGCACTCGCGTCGCTCCCGCTGGCCCGGTTCCGGGCAGCCGGCCTGATGGATGCCCTGGTCAAGCTGGCCGCCCTCGACGACAGCACACCGGCCACCGGCGCATTCGACGACGCCGACGAGGAAATGGCGGTCGCCGAGCTGGACGTCGACGACCTCGTGCAGCTCGCGCTCGGCGACAACTGACCCGCGAAACCGCTGAAGGATTGGGGAGATCAAGTGAGTGCGTCGTATGAGAAGGTCGTCGAGGCGCTACGGAAATCGGTCGAAGAGGTCGGCTCGCTGAAGAAGCGGAACCGCCGGCTCGTCGACGCCTCCCGTGAGCCGGTGGCCGTGGTGGGCATGGCGTGCAAGCTGCCCGGCGGGGTGGCGGGCCCCGAGGACCTGTGGCGACTGGTGCGCGACGGCCGCGACGCCGTGACAGGGTTTCCCGAGGACCGCGGCTGGGACCTGGAGGGCCTGTTCGACCCGGACCCGGACCGTGCGGGTACGTCGTACACCGACCGGGGCGGATTCCTCCACGAAGCGGGTCTCTTCGACGCGGGGTTCTTCGGGATCTCGCCGCGTGAGGCGCTGGCGATGGATCCGCAGCAGCGGCTGCTCCTGGAGACTTCCTGGGAGGCCTTCGAAAGCGCCGGCATCGACCCGCTGTCCCTGAAGGGCGCCGACGTCGGCGTCTTCTCCGGGGTCTTCGGCCAGGGCTACGTCGCTCCCGGCGCCAGCGTGGTGACACCGGAGCTGGAGGGCTTCGCGGGCACGGGCGGTTCCACGAGTGTGGCGTCGGGCCGGGTGTCGTACGTCTTCGGCTTCGAGGGTCCTGCGGTCACGATCGACTCGGCGTGTTCGTCGTCGCTGGTGGCGATGCACCTGGCGGCGCAGGCGCTGCGGCAGGGCGAGTGCTCCATGGCCCTGGCCGGCGGCGCGACCGTCATGGCCAACCCCGGGGCCTTCGTCGAGTTCTCGCGTCAGCGGGGCCTTGCGGACGACGGCCGCTGCAAGGCGTACGCCGACGGCGCGGACGGCACCGGTTGGGCGGAGGGCGTCGGCGTCGTGGTCCTGGAGCGCCTGTCGGTGGCGCGGGAGCGCGGACACCGGGTGCTGGCGGTGCTGCGGGGGAGCGCGGTCAACCAGGACGGCGCCTCCAACGGTCTGACGGCTCCGAACGGCCCCGCCCAGCAGCGGGTGATCCGGGGAGCACTCGCGAACGCGGGGCTCACACCGGACGACGTCGACGTGGTCGAGGGTCACGGCACCGGCACGGTCCTCGGCGACCCGATCGAGGCGCAGGCGTTGCTTGCCACGTACGGCAAGGGCCGGGACGTCGAACGGCCTTTGTGGTTGGGGTCGTTGAAGTCGAACGTCGGTCATACGCAGGCGGCGGCGGGTGTGGCCGGTGTGATCAAGATGGTGCAGGCGTTGCGGCATGGGGTCATGCCGGCGACGTTGCATGTCGATGCGCCGACGTCCCGGGTGGACTGGTCGGCGGGTGCGGTGGAGCTGCTGACCGAGGCGCGGGAGTGGCCGCGGGAGGGTCGTCCGCGCCGGGCGGGTGTCTCGGCGTTCGGGGTGAGCGGGACGAATGCGCATCTGATCCTGGAGGAGGCGCCGGAGGAGGTGGCTGTGCCGCCTGTGCCTTCGGCTGGTGTGGTGCCGTTGGTGGTGTCGGCGCGGAGTGCGGGATCACTGGCCGGTCAGGCCGGGCGGCTTGCCGCGTTCGTCGAGGGCACGGACGGGGTGCCGCTGGCTGCCGTGGCCGGTGCGCTGGTCGCGGGGCGTGCGGTGCTGGGTGAGCGTGCGGTGGTCGTGGCCGACTCGGACACGGAGGCGTTGGCGGGGTTGCGGGCCCTTGCGGAGGGTGCGAGCGCGCTTGGTGTGGTGTCCGGCGGTGCGGGTTCTGGTGCGCCGGGGAAGGTGGTGTGGGTGTTCCCGGGGCAGGGCTCGCAGTGGGCGGGTATGGGCCGGGAACTTCTGGACGCCTCGCCGGTGTTCGCGGAGCGGATCGCGGAGTGTGCGGCGGCTTTGGAGCGGTGGGTCGACTGGTCTTTGGTTGATGTGCTGCGGGGTGAGGTGGAGCCCGCGTTGCTGGAGCGGGTGGATGTGCTTCAGCCGGCCAGCTTCGCGGTGATGGTGGGTCTGGCTGCGGTCTGGTCGTCGGTGGGTGTGCTGCCGGATGCGGTGGTCGGTCACTCGCAGGGTGAGATCGCTGCCGCGTGTGTGTCGGGTGCGTTGTCGCTGGAGGATGCGGCGCGGGTGGTGGCGCTGCGGAGTCAGGCCATCCGCGATCAGCTCGCCGGGCGTGGAGGGATGGCCTCGGTCGCCCTGAGCGAGACCGAGGCGGTTTCCCGTCTGACGCGTTGGGCGGACCGGGTGGAGGTCGCGGCTGTCAACGGCCCGTCCTCCGTCGTGGTCGCGGGTGATGCGGAGGCGCTGGACGAGGCGCTGGAGGCCCTGTCGGCGGACGGTGTCCGCGTGCGGCGGGTGGCGGTGGACTACGCCTCGCACACCCGGCACGTGGAGGACATCCGCGACACCCTCGCCGACACGCTCGCCGGGGTGAACGCGCAGGCACCGTCGGCGCCGTTCTACTCGACCGTGACCGGCGAGTGGGTGGACCAGGCGGGTGTCCTGGACGGCGCCTACTGGTACCGAAACCTACGCAACAAGGTCGGCTTCGGTCCCGCGGTGACCGACCTGCTGAGCCAGGGCCACCGGACGTTCGTGGAGGTCAGTGCGCATCCGGTGCTGGTCCAGCCGGTCACGGAGATCCTTGATGACGGTGGTGACGGCGCCGATGCCGTGGTGACCGGTTCGCTGCGCCGTGACGACGGCGGTCTGCGTCGGCTGCTGGCCTCGATGGCCGAGCTGTTCGTGCGCGGGGTCACCGTCGACTGGACCGGAGTGCTCCCGGCCGGGGCCACCTCTCTGGACGTGGACCTGCCCACGTACGCCTTCGAGCACCAGCACTACTGGCTCCACGAGGTCGAGTCGGCGACGGACGCGGCGTCGTTGGGGCAGGCGGCGGCGGATCACCCGCTGCTCGGCGCGGTGGTGCGGCTGCCGCAGACCGACGGCCTGGTCTTCACCTCGCGCCTCTCCCTCAAGTCGCAGCCCTGGCTGGCCGATCACGCCGTGGGCGGTGTGGTCATCCTGCCCGGTACGGGTCTGGTGGAGCTGGCGGTGCGGGCCGGTGACGAGGCCGGGTGCGGGGTGCTGGAGGAACTGGTCATCGAGGCGCCGTTGGTGGTGCCGGAGCACGGCGGGGTGCGCGTCCAGGTCGCCGTGGGCGCACCGGGCGAGAACGGCTCGCGCGGCGTGGAGATCTACTCCCAGCGCGAGGACGGCCCCGGTGACGGGGACACATGGGCCCGGCATGCCACGGGCACGCTGTCGGTCGCCGCATCGGCGACCGGTGAACAGACCGACTTCACCGCATGGCCGCCGACCGGTGCGGCGCCCGTCGAGATCGGTGACTTCTACGGCGGCCTGAGTGAGCGCGGCTACGGCTACGGCCCCGCGTTCCAGGGCGTGCGGGCGGTGTGGAGGCGTGGCGAGGAGGTCTTCGCCGAGGTCGCCCTGCCGGAGGAGCACCGCAAGGACGCCGAACGGTTCGGTATCCACCCCGCGCTGCTCGACGCCGCCCTCCAGGCCGGCACCATCGGGAGTGCGGCGGACGCCGAGGACTCCGGGGAGCCGGTGCTCGCGTTCGCGTGGAACGGCCTGGTCCTGCACGCCGCGGGCGCCTCCGCGCTGCGGGTGCGGATCGCCCCGAACGGCCCGGATGCACTGTCGGTCCAGGCGGCCGACGAGGCCGGCGGCCCCGTCGTGACGCTGGACTCGCTGGTGTCCCGGGCGGTGTCCGCAGAACAACTGGACACGGCGGCCGACACGACGGTCGCCAACGCGCTGTTCCGCCTGGAGTGGAGTGAACTGCCGCCACCCCAGGGCGCGGAGTTCCCGCCGTCCTGGGTGCCGGTCTCCGCCCCCGGTGATGTGGAGGCACTGGCCGAGAGTGCCGGAGTGCCGGCGGTGGCGGTACTGGAGGCCGTCGGCGGGGACGGCGACGACGCGGTCCTCACGCTGACCTCCGGCGTCCTCGCGGTCATGCAGGCGTGGCTGGCCGCCGACGGCCTGGAGGAGTCACGGCTGGTGGTCGCGACCCGCGGCGCGGTGCCCGCCGGTGACGGGGGCGCGGTGACCGACCCGGCCGGGGCGGCGGTGTGGGGTCTGGTGCGGGCGGCCCAGTCCGAGGCCCCGGACCGCATCGTCCTCCTGGACACCGACCCCACTGCCGAGGGAGGCGTGGACTCGGTCCTGGACTCCGTGCTGGGCCCGGTGACGGCGACCGCAGAACCCCAGGTCGCCGTACGCGGCACGACCCTGTCGGTTCCCCGGCTCGCCCGCGTCACCGACCGGGTCGCGGACACGGCCGGGGTGTTCGGGAGCGACGGGACGGTTCTGGTCTCGGGTGCCGGTTCGCTGGGCGGTCTGGTGGCCCGGCATCTGGTGTCCCGGCACGGCGTACGGCACCTGGTCCTGGCCAGCCGCCGGGGCCCGGACGCCGAGGGCGTACCGGAACTGGTCGCCGAGCTGGCCGGGCAGGGGGCGGCCGTCGAGGTCGTCGCCTGTGACGTGTCCGACCGCGCTCAGGTCGAGGCGCTCCTCGCCACCGTGTCCGACGCGCACCCCCTGCGCGGGGTCGTCCACACGGCCGGCGTGTTCGACGACGGGCTGATCGGGGCGCTGACCGCGGAGCGGCTCGCGGGCGTGTTCGCGCCGAAGGTGGACGCCGTACGGCACCTGGACGCACTGACCCGGCACCTGGACCTCGACGTGTTCGTCGTGTACTCGTCCGTGGCGGGCCTGTCCGGCGGTGCCGGGCAGGGCAACTACTCCGCCGCGAACGCCTTCCTCGACGGGCTGATGTCCCACCGCCGCGCAGCCGGCCTGCCCGGCCTCTCCCTCGCCTGGGGTCTGTGGGAGCAGTCCCTCGGCATGGCCGGACACCTCAGTGCCGTCGATCAGGCGCGGGCCGGCCGCAGCGGCGTACTGGAGATATCGGCGACCGAGGGCATGGAGCTGTTCGATGCCGCTCTCGTGTCCGGACGGGCGCTGCTCGTCCCGGTCAAGCTGGACCTGCGGACCGTACGTGCCGACGCCTCGGCGGGCGCTGCGGTACCGCACCTGCTGCGCGGACTGGTCCGCACGGGCCGTCAGCAGGCCCGGGCGGTGGCAGGCACCGCCGGCGGAGGCGGCCTGCTCTCCGACCGTCTGGCCGGACTCGTCCCCGCCGAGCAGGAAACCCTCCTCCTCGATCTGGTGCGGGCCCAGGCCGCGGTCGTCCTCGGCCACACCGAACCCGGCGGTGTCCGGGCGGACATGGCGTTCAAGGACGCCGGGTTCGACTCGCTCACCTCGGTGGAGCTGCGCAACCGGCTGCGTGAGGCGACCGGCCTGAAGCTGCCCCCGACGCTCGTCTTCGACTATCCCTCCCCGCAGGCCCTCGCCCGCTACCTGCGCGAGGAGTTCGGTGAGGTGGCGGCACCGGAGGCGACGGCGCCGGCGGTCGTCGCGGCCGACGCGAACGAACCGGTCGCCATCGTCGGCATGGCCTGCCGGCTGCCCGGCGGGGTGGCCTCGCCGGAACAGTTGTGGAAGCTGGTCGCCGAAGGCGTCGACGCGGTGTCGGACTTCCCCGAGGACCGCGGCTGGGACCTGGAGGGCCTCTTCGACCCGGACCCGGACCAGGCCGGCAAGAGCTACACCAGTCAGGGCGGTTTCCTGGAGGGGGCGGGCCTCTTCGACGCGGGGTTCTTCGGGATCTCGCCGCGTGAGGCGCTGGCGATGGACCCGCAGCAGCGGCTCCTCCTGGAGACCTCCTGGGAGGCGCTGGAAGGAGCGGGCCTCGACCCGACGTCACTGAAGGGCACGGATGTCGGCGTGTTCTCCGGTGTCTCCGGCCAGGGCTACGGGACCGGCGTGCTCGCGCCGGAAGTGGAGGGCTTCGCGGGCACCGGGCTGGCGTCGAGTGTGGCGTCGGGCCGGGTGTCGTACGTCTTCGGCTTCGAGGGCCCGGCGGTGTCGGTGGACACGGCGTGTTCGTCGTCGCTGGTGGCGATGCACCTGGCGGCGCAGGCGCTGCGGCAGGGCGAGTGCTCGATGGCGCTGGCCGGCGGCGCGATGGTGATGGCGACACCCGCCACCTTCATGGCGTTCTCGCGCCAGCGGGGCCTGGCCGGCGACGGCCGCTGCAAGGCGTTCGCCGAGGGCGCGGACGGCATGGGCCTGTCCGAGGGCGTCGGCGTCGTGGTCCTGGAGCGCCTGTCGGTGGCCCGGGAACGCGGGCACAAGGTTCTGGCGGTGCTGCGGGGCAGCGCGGTCAACCAGGACGGCGCGTCCAACGGCCTGACCGCGCCCAACGGTCCGTCGCAGCAGCGGGTGATCCGGCGGGCCCTGGCCAGTGCCGGTATCGGGGCCGACGGCGTGGACGTGGTGGAGGGGCACGGTACGGGTACGGCGCTGGGCGACCCGATCGAGGCGCAGGCGCTGCTCGCCACCTACGGCAAGGAACGCGACGCCGAACGGCCGCTGTGGCTCGGCTCGCTGAAGTCGAACATCGGGCACGCTCAAGCCGCCGCGGGTGTGGCCAGTGTGATCAAGATGGTGCAGGCGCTGCGGCATGGTGTCATGCCGCCCACCTTGCACGCGCAGCGGCCCTCTGACCAGGTCGACTGGTCGGCGGGTGCGGTGGAGCTGCTGACCGAGGCGCGGGAGTGGCCGCGGGAGGATCGTCCGCGCCGGGCGGGTGTCTCGTCCTTCGGGGTCAGTGGGACGAATGTGCATCTGATCCTGGAGGAGGCGCCGGAGGAGGTGGCTGTGCCGCCTGTGCCTTTGGCTGGTGTGGTGCCGTTGGTGGTGTCGGCGCGGAGTGCGGGATCACTGGCCGGTCAGGCGAGGCGGCTCGCCGCGTTCGTCGAGGGCACGGACGGGGTGCCACTGGCTGCCGTGGCCGGTGCGCTGGTCGCCGGGCGCGCGGTGCTGAGCGAGCGCGCGGTCGTCGTGGCCGACTCCCGGGACGATGCCGTGGCGGGTCTGCGGTCCTTTGCGGAGGGTGCGAGCGCGCCTGGTGTGGTGTCCGGCGGTGCGGGTGTTCCGGGGAAGGTGGTGTGGGTGTTCCCGGGGCAGGGCTCGCAGTGGGCGGGTATGGGCCGGGAACTTCTGGACGCCTCGCCGGTGTTCGCGGAGCGGATCGCGGAGTGTGCGGCTGCTTTGGAGCGGTGGGTCGACTGGTCTTTGGTTGATGTGGTGCGGGGTGAGGTGGAGCCCGCGTTGCTGGAGCGGGTGGATGTGCTTCAGCCGGCCAGCTTCGCGGTGATGGTGGGTCTGGCTGCGGTCTGGTCGTCGGTGGGTGTGCTGCCGGATGCGGTGGTCGGTCATTCGCAGGGTGAGATCGCTGCCGCGTGTGTGTCGGGTGCGTTGTCGTTGGAGGATGCGGCGCGGGTGGTGGCGCTGCGGAGTCAGGCCATCCGCGATCAGCTCGCCGGGCGTGGAGGGATGGCCTCGGTCGCCCTGAGCGAGGCCGACGCCTCGGCGCGCCTGGAGCGTTGGGCGGGCCGGGTGGAGGTGGCGGCTGTCAACGGCCCGTCCTCCGTTGTGGTCGCGGGTGATGCGGAGGCGTTGGACGAGGCGCTGGAGGCCCTCTCGGCCGAGGGCGTGCGGGTGCGGCGGGTGGCGGTGGACTACGCGTCGCACACCCGGCACGTGGAGGACATCCGCGAGATCCTGGCCGAGACTCTTGCCGGGGTGAACGCGCAGGCGCCGATGGTGCCGTTCTACTCGACGGTGACCGGCGAGTGGGTGGACCAGGCGGGTGTCCTGGACGGCGCCTACTGGTATCGCAACCTGCGGGGCCAGGTCGGCTTCGGTCCCGCGGTGACCGACCTGCTGAGCCAGGGCCACCGGACGTTCGTGGAGGTCAGTGCGCATCCGGTGCTGGTCCAGCCGGTCACGGAGATCCTTGACGACGGTGGTGACGGCGCCGATGCCGTGGTGACCGGTTCGCTGCGCCGCGACGACGGGGGTCTGCGCCGGCTGCTGGCTTCGATGGCCGAGTTGTTCGTGCGTGGTGTGCCGGTGGACTGGACCGGTGTGCTCCCGGACACCGGGACCGGCTGGGCGCGGCTCGATCTGCCGACGTATGCCTTCGATCACCGGCATTACTGGCTTCAGACGGCGCGGTCGGTGACCGATGCGGTGTCGTTGGGGCAGGCGGCGGCGGATCATCCGCTGCTCGGCGCGGTGGTGCGGCTGCCGCAGACCGACGGACTGGTCTTCACCTCGCGCCTCTCCCTCAAGTCGCATCCCTGGCTGGGTGATCACGTGGTCGGCGGGATGGTGCTGCTTCCGGGGACGGGTCTGGTGGAGCTGGCGGTGCGGGCCGGTGACGAGGCCGGCTGCGGGGTGCTGGAGGAACTGGTGACTGAGGCGCCGTTGGTGGTGCCGGAGCACGGCGGGGTGCGCGTCCAGGTCGCCGTGGGCGCACCGGGCGAGAACGGCTCGCGCACCGTCGAGATCTTCTCCCAGCGGGAGGACGCTGCCGACGACGGGGACACATGGACCCGGCACGCCACCGGCACGCTGGCCGACGCCCCCCAGCCGGGGGCCGGAACCGCCGAGTTCGACTTCGCCGCGTGGCCGCCGGCCGACGCCCGGCAGGTGGAGCTGGACACCGGCGAGCTGTACGAGGCTCTGCTCGAGCGCGGTTATGCGTACGGTCCCGTCTTCCAGGGCGTGCGGGCGGTGTGGCGGCGCGGCGAGGAACTCTTCGCCGAGGTCGCCCTGCCCGACGAGAACCGCAAGGAGTCCGGGGACTTCGGTATCCACCCGGCGCTGCTCGACGCCGCCCTTCAGGCCGGGACGTTCGCCGTCGCGGCGGACACCTCGCAGGAGAAGGCCGGGCAGCCGGTGATGCCGTTCGCGTGGAACGGCCTGGTGCTGCACACCGCGGGCGCTTCCGCGCTCCGGGTCCGGGTCGCGCCCAACGGACCCGACGCCCTGTCCGTCACCGCGGCCGACGCGTCGGGCACCCCGGTGCTCACGATGGACTCGCTGGTGATGCGGGCCGTGTCCATCGAGCAGTTGGGTGCCACGGCGGCGGACGAGAGCCGCGACTCGCTCTTCGCGGTGCGGTGGACCGAGCTGCCCCCGGCCCAGGAGACGGAGCCCGCGCCGCCGTGGCTGCCGGTGACCACGGCCGACGACCTGGCCGCCCTGGCCGCCGGCGGCGGAGCTCCGGCCGTGGCGGTCATGGAGGCCGCCGGAGGCGCGGGCGACGATGCCGTACTCGCGCTGACCTCCCGGGTTCTGGCGATGGTGCAGGCGTGGCTGAGCGTGCCCGGCGCCGAGGAGTCCCGCCTCGTGGTGGCGACCCGGGGTGCCGTGCCCGCCGGTGACGACGGCGCGGTGACCGACCCGGCCGGGGCCGCGGTGTGGGGCCTGGTGCGTGCCGCCCAGTCCGAGAACCCCGACCGTGTCGTCCTCCTGGACACCGACCCGGGCGCCGAGGGCGGCGTGGAGCCCGTGCTGGACTCCGTCCTCGCGGCGGTGCTGGCCAGTGGCGAACCGCAGGTCGCGGTGCGCGGCGGGGTGCTCTCGGTGCCCCGGCTCGTCCGTGCCACCGCTCAGGGCGTGGACGCGAACCCGGTGTTCCGGGAGCAGGGCACCGTCCTGGTCTCGGGCGGCGGTTCGCTGGGCGCCCTGGCGGCCCGGCACCTGGTCTCCCGGCACGGTGTACGCCACCTGGTCCTGGCCAGCCGCCGGGGCCCGGACGCCGAAGGCGTGCGGGAACTGGCTGCCGAGCTGACCGGGCAGGGGGCGACGGTCTCCGTCGTGGCCTGCGACGTGTCCGACCGTACGCAGGTCGCGTCCCTGCTCGCCCAGGTGCCGGCGGAGCACCCGCTGCGGGGTGTGGTGCACACGGCCGGTGTGTTCGACCCCGGGGTGATCGGGGCGCTGACCCCCGAGCGGCTGGCGAAGGTGTTCGCGCCGAAGGTGGACGCCGTACGGCACCTCGACGCACTGACCCGCGACCTGGCCCTGGACGCGTTCGTCGTCTACTCCTCCGCCTCGTCCGTCTTCATGGGCGCCGGCAGCGGTGGCTACGCGGCGGCCAACGCCTATCTCGACGGGCTGATGTCCCACCGGCGCGCGGCCGGCCTGCCCGGACTCTCGCTGTCCTGGGGCCCCTGGGAGCAGGTCACCGGCATGGCCGGCAACATCGACGACCTCACCAGGACCCGTATGAGCCGACGCGAAGGACGCGGAGGTGTGCAGGCACTGCGGTCCGCCGAGGGCATGGAACTCTTCGACGCCGCGCTGCGGTCCGAGGAGTCGCTGCTGGTCCCGGCCAGACTGGACCTGCGGGCCGTACGGGCCGACGCGGCGGCGGGCGGCGGAGTCCCGCACCTGCTGCGCGGCCTGGTCCGGTCGGGCCGGCAGCCGGTCCGGACGACCGGCGGCGGTGGCGACCGGCGGCAGCTCGCCGACCGGCTGGTGGGACTGTCCGCGGCGAAGCAGGAGACGCTGCTCCTCGGCGTCGTCTGCGCGCAGGCCGCGGTCGTGCTCGGCCACAGCGGACCGGAGAGCGTGCGCGTGGAAATGGCCTTCAACGAAGCCGGGTTCGACTCACTCACCTCCGTGGAACTGCGCAACCGGCTGCGCGAGGCGACCGGGCTGAAACTGCCCGCCACGCTGGTCTTCGACCACCCGACCCCGCTGGCGCTCGCCCGCTACCTGCGGGCCGAACTCGCCGTCGACGAGGCGTCCCCCGCCGACGCGGTACTGGCCGGACTCGCCGGGCTCGAAGCGGCCATCGAGTCCGCGGGAGCCGACGAAGAAGCCCGCGACCGGATCACCGTACGGCTGCTGGAGCTGCTGCGCGCGGCCGAGGCGACGGGCGGCCCCGGCGAGGACCCGGCCGGCGCTGACGCGGCCGACGAGGACCTCGACACCGCCACTGACGAGGAACTGTTCGCCCTCGTCGACCAGCTCGACTGACGCGACCGAGCGCACCATCCGTGCGCGCACCCGTGCGGGTCGTCGCCCCCGTGGCCGCGACCCGCACGGCCTCGCACGCCCCCGCACGGACGGTGCGGGATTTCACCCATCGCCATCGCACGCATTCCTTCTCCTGGGGGTTGAATCCAGTGGCTGACGAGGCAGAACTCCGCGACTATCTCAAGCGGGCCATCGCCGACGCCCGCACTGCCCGCAAGCGGCTGCGCGAGGTCCAGGAGGAGACACGCGAGCCGATCGCCATCGTCTCCATGGCCTGCCGGTACCCGGGCGGCGTGTCCACGCCCGAGGAGTTGTGGACGCTGGTCGCCGACGGCGTCGACGCGGTCTCGGACTTCCCCCAGAACCGCGGCTGGGACCTGGAGGGACTCTTCGACTCCGACCCGGACCACGCGGGCACGTCGTACGTCACCCAGGGCGGCTTCCTGGAGGGGGCCGGCCTGTTCGACGCCGGGTTCTTCGGGATCTCGCCGCGTGAGGCGCTGGCGATGGACCCGCACCAGCGGCTGCTTCTGGAGACCTCCTGGGAGGCGGTCGAGCGGGCGGGCATCGACCCGCTCTCCCTCAAGGGCACCGATGTCGGCGTCTTCTCCGGGCTGTCCGGACAGGGCTACGGTGCCGGCGCCGGCGTGGTGACCCCGGAAACCGAGGGCTTCGCCGGAACGGGCGCCTCAACGAGCGTGGCGTCGGGCCGGGTCTCGTACGTCCTCGGCTTCGAGGGCCCGGCGGTGTCCCTCGACACGGCCTGCTCCTCGTCGCTGGTCGCCATTCACCTGGCGGCGCAGGCGCTGCGTCAGGGCGAGTGTTCGATGGCCCTCGCGGGCGGCGCGATGGTGATGGCCACCCCCGGGAATTTCGTGGCGTTCTCACGGCAACGGGGTCTGGCCGCCGACGGCCGCTGCAAGGCGTTCGCCGACGGCGCGGACGGCATGGGTCTGGCCGAGGGGGTCGGGGTCGTCCTCCTGGAACGCCTGTCGGTCGCCCGCAAGCGCGGACACAAGGTTCTGGCGGTGCTGCGGGGCAGTGCGGTCAACCAGGACGGCGCGTCCAACGGCCTGACCGCGCCCAACGGTCCGTCGCAGCAGCGGGTGATCCGCAAGGCACTGGCCGGCGCGGGGGTGTCGGCGGCGGACGTGGATGTCGTCGAGGCGCACGGTACGGGTACGGCGCTGGGCGACCCGATCGAGGCGCAGGCGCTGCTCGCCACCTACGGCAAGGACCGTGACCCCCGGCAGCCGCTGTGGCTCGGCTCGCTGAAGTCGAACATCGGGCACACCCAGGCCGCCGCGGGCGTGGGCAGCGTCATCAAGATGGTGCAGGCGCTGCGGCACGGAATCATGCCGCCCACGCTGCACGTGGACGCGCCCACGTCCGAGGTGGACTGGTCGGCGGGTGCGGTGGAGCTGCTGACCGAGGCGCGGGAGTGGCCGCGGGAGGGCCGTCCGCGCCGGGCCGGTGTCTCGTCCTTCGGGGTGAGCGGTACCAACGCGCACCTGATCTTGGAAGAAGCGCCGGAGGAGGATGTCTCGCAGCCGCTGCCTGCCGGTGGTGGGGGTGTGGTGCCGTTGGTGGTGTCGGCGCGGAGTGCGGGGTCGTTGGCCGGTCAGGCGGGGCGGCTTGCCGCGTTCGTCGAGGGCACGGACGGGGTGCCGCTGGCTGCCGTGGCCGGTGCGCTGGTCGCGGGGCGTGCGGTGCTGGGTGAGCGTGCGGTGGTGCTGGCGGACTCGGGCGCGGAGGCGCTGGGTGGGCTGAGTGCGCTGGCGCGGGGTGAGAGCGCGCCTGGTGTGGTGTCCGGCACTGCGGGTGCGGGTGTTCCGGGGAAGGTGGTGTGGGTGTTCCCGGGGCAGGGCTCGCAGTGGGCGGGTATGGGCCGGGAACTTCTGGATTCGTCGCCGGTGTTCGCGGAGCGGGTCGCGGAGTGTGCGGCTGCTTTGGAGCGGTGGGTCGACTGGTCTTTGGTTGATGTGTTGCGGGGTGAGGTGGAGCCCGCGTTGCTGGAGCGGGTGGATGTGCTTCAGCCGGCCAGCTTCGCGGTGATGGTGGGTCTGGCGGCCGTATGGGCGTCTGTGGGGGTCGAGCCGGATGCGGTGCTGGGGCATTCGCAGGGTGAGATCGCTGCCGCGTGTGTGTCGGGTGCGTTGTCGTTGGAGGATGCGGCGCGGGTGGTGGCGCTGCGGAGTCAGGCCATCCGCGATCAGCTCGCCGGGCGGGGAGGGATGGCCTCGGTCGCCCTGAGCGAGACCGAGGCGGTTTCCCGTCTGACGCGTTGGGCGGGCCGGGTGGAGGTGGCGGCTGTCAACGGCCCGTCCTCCGTTGTGGTCGCGGGTGATGCGGAGGCGCTGGACGAGGCGCTGGAGGCCCTCTCGGCCGAGGGCGTGCGGGTGCGGCGGGTGGCGGTGGACTACGCCTCGCACACCCGGCATGTGGAGGACATCCGCGAGATCCTCGCCGAGACTCTTGCCGGGGTCGAAGCCCAGGCACCGTCGGTGCCGTTCTACTCGACCGTGACCGGCGAGTGGGTGCAGGACGCCGACGTCCTGGACGGTGCCTACTGGTATCGCAACCTGCGGGGCCAGGTCGGTTTCGGCCCGGCTGTCGCGGAGTTGACCGGTCAGGGCCACGGCGTCTTCGTGGAGGTCAGTGCGCATCCGGTGCTGGTCCAGCCGATCACGGAGATCCTTGATGACGGTGGTGACGGCGCCGATGCCGTGGTGACCGGTTCGCTGCGCCGCGACGACGGGGGTCTGCGCCGGCTGCTGGCCTCGATGGCCGAGCTGTTCGTGCGCGGGGTCACCGTCGACTGGACCGGAGTGCTCCCGGCCGGGGCCACCTCTCTGGACGTGGACCTGCCGACGTACGCCTTCGACCACCAGCACTACTGGCTCCAGGCCACCGATGCCGGCCCCGTCGACGCCACCAGCCTCGGGCTGGCCGGGTCGGATCACCCGCTGCTCGGCGCGATGGTGGAGCTGCCGCACTCCGACGGACTGGTGTTCACCTCACGGCTGTCGCTGAAGTCGCACCCCTGGCTGGCCGACCACGCGATCGGCGGCATGGCGCTGCTCCCGGGGACGGGTCTGGTGGAGCTGGCGGTGCGGGCCGGTGACGAGGCCGGCTGCGGGGTGCTGGAGGAACTGGTCATCGAGGCGCCGCTGGTGGTGCCGGAGCACGGCGGGGTGCGCGTCCAGGTCGCCGTGGGCGCACCGGGCGAGAACGGCTCGCGCGGCGTCGAGGTGCACTCGCAGCGGGACGGCGTTCCCGGCGAGGGGGACGCGTGGACGCGGCACGCCACCGGCGTCCTGTCGTCCGTCCCCGCCGCCCGGGACAGCGACTTCGACTTCGCCGCCTGGCCGCCCCCCGGTGCCCGGCGCGTCGAGGTGGACGTCGCCGGCTTCTACGACGACCTGCGCGAGCGCGGTGTGGGCTACGGACCGGCGTTCCAGGGGGTGCGGACGGTGTGGCGGCGAGGCGAGGAGGTCTTCGCCGAGGTCGCCCTGCCCGAGGAACTGCACCGGGAAGCGGCCGGGTTCGGAATCCACCCCGCGCTGCTGGACGCCGCGCTCCAGACGGGCACGTTCGGTGCCGCCGTCGGCGGACCGGGGGAGGAGGAGGCCGGCCGGCCGGTGCTGGCCTTCGCGTGGAACGGCCTGGTCCTGCACGCCACGGGAGCCTCCGCGCTGCGGGTGCGGGTCGCGCCGAGCGGTCCGGACGGCCTGTCGGTCGAGGCGGCCGACGAGAGCGGCGCCCTGGTCGTGACGATGGACTCGCTGGTGTCCCGGGCCGTGTCCGCCGAACAACTGGACACGGCGGCGGGTTCGGTCGTCACCGACTCCCTGTACCGGGTCGAGTGGACCGAACTGCCCCCGGCCCGCGGGCCGGAGCCCGTGCCGACGTGGGCGCCGGTGCGCACCCCGGACGAGGCCGGGGCGCTGGCCGACGGCGCCGGGGCCCCGCAGGCGGCGGTCCTGGAGGCCGTCGGCGGGACGGGCGACGACGCCGTACTCGCGCTGACCTCCCGGGTCCTCGCGGTGGTGCAGACGTGGCTCGCCGCGGACGGGCTCGACGCGTCGCGACTCGTCGTCCTCACCCGGGGCGCGGTGCCCGCCGACGGCGAGGACACGGTGACCGACCCGGCCGGGTCGGCGGTGTGGGGCCTGGTGCGGGCCGTGCAGGCCGAGAACCCCGACCGTGTCGTCCTGCTGGACGCCGGGCCGGCCTCCGAGGGCGCGGCGGGCCCCGTGCCCGGGGCCGTCCTCGCGGCGGTGCTGGCCAGCGGTGAGCCGCAGGTCGCGGTGCGCGGCGCCGCCCTCACCGTGCCCCGGCTGGCCCGTGCCACCGCTCAGGACGTGGACGCGAACCCGGTGTTCCGGGAGCAGGGGACCGTCCTGGTCTCCGGCGGCGGATCCCTGGGTGAGCTCGTCACCCGGCACCTGGTCGTCCGCCACGGCGTACGGCACCTGGTCCTGGCCAGCCGCCGGGGCCCGGACGCCGAGGGCGTGAACGAACTGGCCGCCGAGCTGACCGGGCTGGGGGCGACGGTGTCCGTCGTGGCCTGCGACATGTCCGACCGCGCCCAGGTCGAGGCTCTCCTCGCCCGGACCGGGCAGGAGCAGCCCCTGCGCGCGGTGGTGCACACCGCCGGTGTGTTCGAGGCCGGGCTCGTCGAGACCCTGACGCCGGAGCGCCTGGCGAGGGTGTTCGCGCCGAAGGTGGACGCCGTACGGCACCTCGACGAGCTGACCCGCGACCTGGCCCTGGACGCGTTCGTCGTCTACTCCTCCGCCTCGTCCGTGTTCATGGGCGCCGGCAGCAGCGGGTACGCGGCGGCCAACGCCTACCTCGACGGGCTGATGTCCCACCGACGCGCGGCCGGCCTGCCCGGACTCTCCCTGTCCTGGGGCACGTGGGCGCACGCCACCAACATGACCACCCACCTCAGCACCGACGACCAGGCGCGGATGAGCCGGCGCGCCAACCGCGACGGGGTCGTCGCGCTCACACCGGCCGAGGGCATGGAACTCTTCGACGCCGCGGTCGGGGCCGCGGACGCCCTGCGGGTGCCGGTCAAGCTCGACCTGCGGGGCGTGCGGGCCTCAGCGGTGGCCGGCGGTGCGGTGCCGCATCTGCTGCGCGGCCTCGTGCCCGTCACCCGCCAGCAGGCGCGCGCGTCGGCCGGGAAGGACAGGGACCTGCTGGGCAGGCTGTCCGGGCTGCCCGGGCCGGAGCAGGAGGCCCTGCTGCTCGACCTGGTGCGGACTCAGGCCTCGGTCGTGCTCGGCCACAGCGGACCGGAGAGCGTCAAGGCGGAGACCGCGTTCAAGGAGGTCGGGTTCGACTCGCTCACGTCGGTGGAGCTGCGCAACCGGCTGCGCGAGGTGACGGGCAGGAAACTGCCCGCCACGCTGGTCTTCGACCACCCCACCCCGCTCGTGCTCGCCCGCTTCCTGCGCGGCGAACTCGGCATCGGCGACGACGTGCTGTCCAGGGTGACCACGAAGATAGAAGACGTCGAGTCGCTCCTCGGTGCAGTGAGCCTCGACGAATCCATGAGGACCGCTATCGCGCTGCGCCTCCAGGGCCTGGTGGCCAGGTGCAATGGGGTCGTCGAGCAGACGGACGGTTCCACGGTCGCGGAGAAGCTGGAATCCGCATCGGCCGACGAAGTCCTCGACTTCATCGACGGAGAACTCGGGCTCGTGTGACGCCGGTACAGGGCATCCGGCACCGCCACATCTCTCGTGAGGACTGACGAATGGCCACGGACGAAAAACTCCTCAAGTACCTCAAGCGCGTCACCACGGAACTGCACACCCTGCGCAAGCAGGGCTCCTCGCACGCGGGGGAGCCGATCGCGATCGTGGGGATGGCGTGCAGGCTGCCGGGCGGTGTCACGGGGCCCGAGGATCTGTGGCGGTTGGTGCGAGAGGGCGGGGACGCCGTGTCGGGGTTCCCCGACGACCGGGGCTGGGAGCTGGACGGCCTGTTCGACCCCGACCCGGACCACCCCGGCACCTCCTACACCGACCAGGGCGGCTTCCTGAAGGGCGCGGGCCTCTTCGACCCGGGCTTCTTCGGGATCTCGCCGCGTGAGGCGCTGGCGATGGACCCGCAGCAGCGGCTGCTCCTGGAGACCTCCTGGGAGGCGCTGGAGCGGGCGGGCATCGACCCGGTCACGCTCAAGGGCACCGACGTCGGGGTGTTCTCCGGAGTCTCCAGCCAGGGCTACGGCTCCGGAGCCGGCGGGGTCGCGCCCGAGCTGGAGAGCTTCACCGGCACCGGCGTGGCGTCGAGTGTGGCGTCGGGCCGGGTGTCGTACGTCTTCGGCTTCGAGGGTCCCGCGGTGTCCGTGGACACGGCCTGCTCGTCGTCGCTGGTCGCCATCCACCTCGCCGCGCAGGCACTGCGGCAGGGCGAGTGCTCGCTGGCGCTGGCCGGCGGCGCGATGGTGATGGCGACACCGGGCACCTTCGTGGTCTTCTCCCGGCAGCAGGGCATGGCCGCCGACGGCCGCTGCAAGGCGTACGCGGACGGCGCGGACGGCATGGGCCTGGCCGAGGGCGCGGGTGTGATCGTCCTGGAGCGGCTGTCGGAGGCCCGTGAGCGCGGGCACCGGGTCCTCGCCGTCATCCGGGGCAGCGCGGTCAACCAGGACGGCGCGTCCAACGGCCTCACCGCGCCGAACGGGCCGTCGCAGCAGCGGGTGATCCGCAAGGCGCTGGCCGGGGCCGGACTCGTCGCCTCGGACGTCGACGTGGTCGAGGGGCACGGCACCGGCACGGCGCTGGGTGACCCGATCGAGGCACAGGCGCTGCTGGCCACGTACGGGCAGGGGCGGGATCCCGAACGGCCTTTGTGGTTGGGGTCGTTGAAGTCGAACATCGGGCATACGCAGGCCGCCGCCGGAGTGTCCAGTGTGATCAAGATGGTCGAGGCGCTGCGGCACGGCGTCATGCCGCCTACGCTGCACGCCGAGGAGCCGACGAGCGAGGTCGACTGGTCGGCGGGCGCGGTCGAGCTGCTCACCGAGGCGCGGGAGTGGCCGCGCGACGGCCGTCCGCGTCGCGCCGGAGTCTCCTCGTTCGGCATCAGCGGCACGAACGCCCACCTGATCTTGGAGGAGGCCCCCGCCGCCGAGGACGAGACCCCGGCAGGGGACGTGACGGCGACGCCGGGCGCGGTGGGCGCGGGAGTGGTGCCCCTGGTCGTGTCGGCGCATAGCGAAGGTTCCCTGGCGGGCCAGGCCAGGCGCCTGGCTGCATTCCTGGACACCCGGCCGGACACCGAGCCGGACGCTCCCGGCCCGGTGTCGTTGCCGCGGGTGGCCGGGGCGCTGCTGTCGGAGCGGGCCCTGCTGCGGGAGCGCGCGGTGGTTCTGGCCGCCACGGGCCAGGAGGCCTCGGCCGGACTCGGGGCGCTGGCCCGCGGCGAGCACGCGGCCGGGACCGTGACCGGCAGGGCCGCGGGAGCGGGCGGCCCGGGCAAGGTCGTCTGGGTCT
This sequence comes from Streptomyces sp. NPDC096105, assembly GCF_044763335.1. Taxonomy (NCBI): domain Bacteria; kingdom Bacillati; phylum Actinomycetota; class Actinomycetes; order Kitasatosporales; family Streptomycetaceae; genus Streptomyces; species Streptomyces sp. NPDC096105. Next base: position 82,316 of record NZ_JBIWGC010000012.1, on the reverse strand, counting down.
TCCCGGGCCAGGGTTCCCAGCGCGCCGGTGCGGGACGGGAACTCTACGACCGCTACCCGGTGTTCGCCCGCGCCCTGGACGAGGCGTGCGAGCAACTGGAGGCGTGCCTCGCCGGATGGGTCGACCACTCGGTACGGGACGTCGTCCTGGGCAGGTCACCGGGCAGCACCGAACTGCTCAACCAGACGGTGTTCACCCAGGCGGCCCTGTTCGCGGTCGAGACGGCCCTGTTCCGGCTCGTGGAGTCCTGGGGCGTACGGCCGGACGCCGTCATCGGACACTCGATCGGCGAGGTGTCCGCCGCGCACGTGGCGGGGGTGCTGTCCCTGCGCGACGCGGCGCGACTCGTCGCGGCCCGGGGACGGCTGATGCAGGCACTGCCGCCGGGCGGGGCGATGGTCGCGGTCGCCGCCGGCGAGGCGGAGGCCGACGGGCTGCTCGGCGACGGCGTGGAGATCGCGGCGGTCAACGGCCCCGCGGCGGTGGTCCTCTCCGGTGACGAGGACGCCGTCCTCGCCGCGGCCGGACGACTGCGGGAACAGGGCCGCAAGACCAAACGCCTCGTGGTCTCCCACGCGTTCCATTCCCTGCACATGGAACCGATGCTGGCCGACTTCGCCGCGGAACTCACCGACGTGGAGTGGCGGGCCCCGCGGATACCGGTGATCTCGAACGTGACCGGCCGTCTCGCCGGGCCCGGCGAACTCACCGGCCCGGAGTACTGGGCCGGGCACGTGCGCCGCCCGGTGCGGTTCGCCGAGGGCATCGCCGCGGCGGTCCAGTACGGCGGCACGCTCTTCGTCGAGCTGGGCCCGGGCGCCGCCCTGACCGGACTCGTCGCGGAGACGGCCGCCTCGGCGGTCCCCGACACCACCGCCGGCCCCGGCGTCACGTGCGTGGCGGCACTGCGCGACGGCCGCCCGGAGGAGCGGACCCTGCTCGCCTCGATGGCGGAGCTGTTCGTGCGCGGCGTGAGCGTCGACTGGGCACGTGTCCTGCCGGACACCGGAACCGGGACGACGGTCGTGGACCTGCCGACGTACGCCTTCGACCACCAGCAGTACTGGCTCCGGACGGCGCGGTCGGTGACCGACGCGGCGTCACTGGGACAGGCGGCGGCGGACCACCCGCTGCTCGGCGCGGTGGTGCGGCTGCCGCACTCCGACGGGCTGGTGTGCACCTCGCGGCTGTCCCTGAAGACCCACCCCTGGCTGGCCGATCACACCGTGGGCGGTGCCGTGCTCGTCCCCGGCACCGGCCTGGTGGAGCTCGCCGTACGGGCCGGGGACGAGGCCGACTGCGGAATCCTGGAGGAACTGGTCATCGAGGCGCCGCTGGTGGTGCCGGAGCACGGTGGCGTCCGCGTCCAGGTCGCCGTGGGAGCGCCGGACCGCGACGGCGCACGCACCGTGGAGATCCACTCCCAGCGCGAGGACGCCCCGGGTGCCGGCGACGCGTGGACCCGGCACGCCACCGCCACCCTCGCCGCCGCACCCGCCGCCCGGGACAGCGACTTCGACTTCGTCGCCTGGCCGCCGCCCGGCGCGCAGCCCGTCGAGACCGGCGACTTCTACGGCGGCCTCAGCGAACGCGGCTACGGCTACGGCCCCGCGTTCCAGGGTCTGCGTGCCGTGTGGCGGCGCGGCGACGAGGTCTTCGCCGAGGCCGCCCTGCCCGCCGAGCACCGCGAGGACGCGGACCGCTTCGGCATCCACCCGGCGCTCCTGGACGCGGCCCTGCACGCGGGGATGTTCGGCGCCGAGGCCGACGCGGCGGCGCACGACCCCGGGCAGCCGGTGCTGCCGTTCGCGTGGAACGGCCTGGAACTGCACGCCGCGGGCGCGCCCGCGCTGCGTATCCGCCTCACCTCCGCCGGTCCCGGCGCCGTCGCGCTGGAGGCCGCCGACGAGACCGGCGGCCTCGTCGTGACCCTGGCCTCCCTGGTGTCCCGGCCGGTCTCCGCCGACCAGCTCGCACCGGTGCCGGCCCCGGCGGCCACCGACGCGCTGTTCCGGGTGGACTGGACCGAGATGACGCCGGACCAGTCCCTCCCGCCCGCCCCGGCCTGGGCACCCGTCGCCACCGCCGAGGACGTGGCGGACCTCGCCCGCGGCGGGGCTCCCGCGATGGCGGTGCTGGACGCCGTCACCACCGGCGACGACGGGGCGGACGCCGTCCTGGCGCTCAGCTCGCGGGTGCTGGGCGTGGTGCAGGCGTGGCTGGCCACGGACGGCCTCGACGAGTCCCGGCTGGTGGTGGCCACCCGGGGCGCCGTGCCCGCCGGCGACGAGGGCGCGGTTCCCGACCCGGCCGGGGCGGCCGTGTGGGGTCTGGTGCGTGCCGCGCAGGCGGAGAACCCCGACCGGATCGTCCTCGTCGACGCCGACCCGGCCGCCGACGACGGCGTCGTGCCGGTGCTGGGCGTGGTGCGGGCCGCAGGAGAACCCCAGGCCGCCGTACGCGGCCCGGCACTGAGGGTGCCCAGGCTCGCCCGCGCCGGCGGACCCGCCCCGGACACACCCCGCGTGTTCGCCCCCGAGGGGACGGTACTGATCACAGGCGGCACCGGTTCGCTGGGCGGCCTGATGGCCCGGCACCTGGTCACCCGGCACGGCGTACGGCACCTGGTTCTCGCCGGCCGCCGGGGCCCGGACGCCGAGGGTGCGCAGGAGCTGGCGGCCGAGCTGACCGAACTGGGGGCGGCCGTCGAGGTCGTCGCCTGTGACGTGTCCGACCGCGCCCAGACCGAGGCCCTCCTCGGCCGGATACCCGGCGAGCACCCTCTGCGCGGCGTGGTGCACACGGCGGGCGTCCTCGACGACGGTGTCATCGGGGCGCTGACCCCGGAGCGGCTGGCGCGGGTGTTCGCGCCGAAGGTGGACGCCGTACGCCACCTCGACGCACTGACCCGCGACCTGACCCTGGACGCGTTCGTCGTGTTCTCGTCCGCCTCCGGCGTCTTCGGATCGGCGGGCCAGGGCAACTACGCGGCGGCCAACGCCTTCCTGGACGGTCTCATGGCCGACCGCCGGGCCGCGGGCCTGCCCGGCCTCTCCCTGGCCTGGGGCCTGTGGGAGCAGGACGCCGGAATGACCGCCCACCTCGGCGACGCCGACCAGGCCCGCGCCGGGCGCGGCGGCGTCCTGGCGATCACCGCCACCGAGGGCACCGAACTGTTCGACGCCGCCCTCGTCTCCGGGCAGGCACTGCTCGTACCGATCAAGATGGACCTGGGCGCGGCGCGGGCCGGCGCGGCGACCGGGGCAGCGGTCCCGCACCTGCTGCGCGGCCTCGTACCGGCAGGACGCAGGCAGGCGCGGGCGGCGGCCGGCACGGGCGGCGACGACCTGCCCCGCCGGCTGTCCGCACTCACCGGGCCGGAACAGGACGCCCTCCTCCTCGACCTCGTACGGACCCAGGCCGCGGTCGTCCTCGGCCACAGCGGACCCGACAGCGTCCGCGCCGACACCGCGTTCAGCGAAGCCGGGTTCGACTCGCTCACCTCGGTGGAGCTGCGCAACCGGCTGCGCGAGGCGACCGGCCTCAAGCTCCCCGCCACGCTGATCTTCGACTACCCGAACCCGCAGGCCCTCGCGGGCTTCCTGCGCGAGGAGTTCGGGGACACCACGGCGACGTCCGGCGCGCCGGCCCCGTCCACGGCCACCGCCGCGGACCCCGGCGAACCGATCGCGGTCGTGGGCATGTCCTGCAAGCTGCCGGGCGGTGTGACGAGCCCCGACGACCTGTGGCGCCTGGTGTCCGAGGGCCGTGAGGGTACGTCCGCCTTCCCCGGGGACCGCGGCTGGGACCTGGAGAGCCTGTTCGACGCCGACCCGGAGAGCGCGGGCACCTCGTACACGAGCCGGGGTGGATTCGTTCAGGAAGCGGGTCTCTTCGACGCGGGGTTCTTCGGGATCTCGCCGCGTGAGGCGCTGGCGATGGACCCGCAGCAGCGGCTGCTCCTGGAGACCTCCTGGGAGGCCTTCGAAAGCGCCGGCATCGACCCGCTGTCCCTGAAGGGCACCGACGTCGGCGTCTTCTCCGGAGTCTCCAGCCAGGGCTACGGGGCCGGCGTGACCGCCCCGGAACTGGAGGGCTTCGCGAGCACGGGCACCGCGTCGAGTGTGGCGTCGGGCCGGGTGTCGTACGTCTTCGGCTTCGAGGGTCCCGCGGTCACCGTGGACACGGCCTGCTCGTCGTCGCTGGTCGCGATGCACCTGGCCGCGCAGGCGCTGCGGCAGGGCGAGTGCTCCATGGCGCTGGCCGGTGGCGTCACGGTCATGGCGACACCGGTCAGCTTCGTGGAGTTCTCCCGCCAGCGGGGCCTGGCCGGCGACGGCCGCTGCAAGGCGTACGCCGACGGCGCGGACGGCACCGGCTGGGCCGAGGGCATCGGCCTGATCGTCCTGGAGCGCCTGTCGGTGGCCCGGGAACGCGGACACAAGGTTCTGGCGGTGCTGCGGGGCAGCGCGGTCAACCAGGACGGCGCCTCCAACGGCCTCACCGCCCCCAACGGCCCCTCGCAGCAACGGGTGATCCGGCGCGCCCTGTCCAGTGCGGGGCTGTCGGCGGCCGACGTGGACGTGGTGGAGGGGCACGGTACGGGTACGGCGCTGGGCGACCCGATCGAGGCGCAGGCGCTGCTCGCCACCTACGGCAAGGACCGTGACCCCCGGCAGCCGCTGTGGCTCGGCTCGCTGAAGTCGAACATCGGACACACACAGGCGGCTGCCGGTGTGGCCAGCGTCATCAAGATGGTGCAGGCGCTGCGGCACCGGATCATGCCGCCCACGCTGCACGTGGACGCACCGTCCTCGCGGGTGGACTGGTCGGCGGGCGCCATCGAGCTGCTGACCGAGGCGCGGGAGTGGCCGCGGGAGGGCCGTCCGCGCCGGGCCGGTGTCTCGTCCTTCGGGGTGAGCGGTACCAACGCGCACCTGATCTTGGAGGAGGCGCCGGAGGGGGATGCCTCGCAGCCGCTGCCTGCCGGTGGTGGGGGTGTGGTGCCGTTGGTGGTGTCGGCGCGGAGTGCGGGATCACTGGCCGGTCAGGCGGGGCGGCTCGCCGCGTTCGTCGAAGGCACGGACGGGGTGCCACTGGCTGCCGTGGCCGGTGCGCTGGTCGTCGGGCGCGCGGTGCTGAGCGAGCGCGCGGTCGTCGTGGCCGACTCGGACACGGAGGCCCTGGCCGGCCTGCGGGCGCTGGAGCACGGCGAGAGCCCGGCCGGCCTGGTCACTGGAAGGGTGAGTGGTGCGGGTGTTCCGGGGAAGGTGGTGTGGGTGTTCCCGGGGCAGGGCTCGCAGTGGGCGGGTATGGGCCGGGAACTTCTGGACGCCTCGCCGGTGTTCGCGGAGCGGATCGCGGAGTGTGCGGCTGCTTTGGAGCGGTGGGTCGACTGGTCTTTGGTTGATGTGGTGCGGGGTGAGGTGGAGCCCGCGTTGCTGGAGCGGGTGGATGTGCTTCAGCCGGCCAGCTTCGCGGTGATGGTGGGTCTGGCTGCGGTCTGGTCGTCGGTGGGTGTGCTGCCGGATGCGGTGCTGGGGCATTCGCAGGGTGAGATCGCTGCCGCGTGTGTGTCGGGTGCGTTGTCGCTGGAGGATGCGGCGCGGGTGGTGGCGCTGCGGAGTCAGGCCATCCGCGATCAGCTCGCCGGGCGGGGAGGGATGGCCTCGGTCGCCCTGAGCGAGGCCGACGCCTCGGCGCGCCTGGAGCGTTGGGCGGGCCGGGTGGAGGTCGCGGCCGTCAACGGCCCGTCCTCCGTGGTCGTCGCGGGTGATGCGGAGGCGTTGGACGAGGCGCTGGAGGCCCTCTCGGCCGAGGGCGTGCGGGTGCGGCGGGTGGCGGTGGATTACGCGTCGCACACCCGGCACGTGGAGGACATCCGCGAGATCCTGGCCGAGACTCTTGCCGGGGTGAACGCGCAGGCGCCGATGGTGCCGTTCTACTCGACGGTGACCGGCGAGTGGGTGGACCAGGCGGGTGTCCTGGACGGCGCCTACTGGTATCGCAACCTGCGGGGCCAGGTCGGCTTCGGCCCGGCTGTCGCGGAGTTGACCGGTCAGGGCCACGGCGTCTTCGTCGAGGTCAGTGCGCATCCGGTGCTGGTCCAGCCGATCACGGAGATCCTTGATGACGGTGGTGACGGCGCCGATGCCGTGGTGACCGGTTCGCTGCGCCGTGACGACGGCGGCATGCGCCGGCTGCTGGCCTCGATGGCCGAGCTGTTCGTGCGCGGGGTCACCGTCGACTGGACCGGAGTGCTCCCGGCCGGGGCCACCTCTCTGGACGTGGACCTGCCGACGTACGCCTTCGACCACCAGCACTACTGGCTCCAGGCCACCGATGCCGGCCCCGTCGACGCCACCAGCCTCGGACTGGCCGGCACCGATCACCCGCTGCTCGGCGCGATGGTGGAGCTGCCGTACTCCGACGGACTGGTGTTCACCTCACGGCTGTCGCTGAAGTCGCAGCCCTGGCTGGCCGATCACAGGGTCGGTGGTGTCGTACTCGTCCCCGGTACCGGGCTGGTGGAGCTGGCGGTGCGGGCCGGTGACGAGGCCGGGTGCGGGGTGCTGGAGGAACTGGTCATCGAGGCGCCGTTGGTGGTGCCGGAGCACGGCGGGGTGCGCGTCCAGGTCGCCGTGGGCGCACCGGGCGAGAACGGCGCACGCACCGTGGACGTCTACTCGCGGCCCGAAGACGCCGGCTCCCTGCGGAGCGGTGCGGACGCCTGGACGCGGCACGCCACCGGCATGCTGGCCGGCACACCCCAACCGGCTTCCCGTGCGGCCGAGTTCGACTTCGCCACCTGGCCGCCCCCGGGGGCGCGGCCGGTGGACGTCGCCGGTGGGTACGGTCTGCTCACCGAGGTGGGTTACGGGTACGGCCCGGCGTTCCAGGGCGTGCGCGCCCTGTGGCGGCGCGACGACGAGATCTTCGCCGAGGTCGCCCTGCCCGAGGAGCACCGCGCGGAAGCCGCCCGGTTCGGTATCCACCCCGCGCTTCTCGACGCCGCCCTGCACTCGCCGCTGCTCCAGATCGCCGGGGTGGACGCGGGCGACGGCGCGGCCGACGCGGCGCCGGGCGGGCCCGAGCTGCGGCTGCCGTTCGCATGGAACGGCCTGGTGCTGCACGCCGCGGGTGCCTCGGTCCTGCGGGTGCGCATCGCGCGGTCCGAGCACGACGCGCTGTCGCTGGCCGCGGCGGACGAGACCGGCGCGCTGGTCGTGACGATGGACTCCCTGGTGTCCCGGGTGGTCTCCGCCGACCAGCTCGAGACGGCGGCGGGCACCACCCGGGCCGACTCGCTGTTCCGGGTGGAATGGACCGAGCTGCTGCCGCTCCTGGGCACGGAGACCGTACCCGCCTGGTCGCCGGTGTCCACCGCGGAAGAGGTGGCCACCCTGGCCGACGACGTGGAATCGGGTGCCCCGGCACCTGCCCTGGCGGTCCTCGAGGCCATCGGGGGTGAGGGTGACGACGCGGCGCTGGACCTGGCCACCCGGGTGCTGGAGGCCGTGCAGTGCTGGCTGGACGGGCCGGGCCTGGAAGAGACGCGGCTGGCCGTGGTGACCCGGGGCGCGGTGCCCGCCGGCGGCGAGGAGACGGTGACCGATCCGGCGGGGTCGGCGGTGTGGGGCCTCGTGCGCGCCGCGCAGGCCGAGAACCCGGACCGCATCCTCCTCGTCGACACGGACCCGGCCCGAGCGACCGAAGCGACCGAAGCGACTGACCCGGCCCGTTCGCCCGAGGAGGGCGCACTGACCAACCCGGCGGTCACGGCCGGCACTGCTCCCGTCGAGACGGCGGTGACCGCGCTGGGCGTCGCGCTGGCCGGCGGCGAGCCGCAGGTGGCGGTGCGCGGCGGGGTGCTCTCGGTGCCCCGGCTCGTCCGGGCCGGTGCCCAGGGCGCCGACCCGCACACGGCGTTCGGACCGGAAGGGACCGTCCTGGTCTCCGGTGCCGGTTCGCTGGGCGGTCTGGTGGCCCGGCATCTGGTGTCCCGGCACGGCGTACGGCACCTGGTCCTGGCCAGCCGCCGGGGCCCGGACGCCGAGGGCGTACCGGAACTGGTCGCCGAGCTGGCCGGGCAGGGGGCGGCCGTCGAGGTCGTCGCCTGTGACGTGTCCGACCGGACCCAGGTCGAGGCCCTCCTCGCCGCGGTGCCCGACGCGCACCCCCTGCGCGGTGTGGTCCACACCGCGGGCGTGACCGACGACGGTGTCATCGGGGCGCTGACCCCGGAGCGGCTGGCGCGGGTGTTCGCGCCGAAGGTGGACGCCGTACGGCACCTGGACGCACTGACCCGTGACCTGGCCCTGGACGCGTTCGTCGTCTACTCGTCCGTCTCGGCGGTGTTCATGGGCGCGGGCAGCGGCAGTTACGCGGCGGCCAACGCCTACCTGGACGGTCTGATGGCCGCCCGGCGGGCCGCGGGTCTGCCGGGGCTGTCGCTGGCCTGGGGCCTGTGGGAGCAGACCAGCGGCATGGCGGCGAACACCGACGAACTCACCCGCTCCCGGATGAACCGGCGAGGCGGCCTCCAGGCGATCACCCCGGCCGAAGGCATGGAACTGTTCGACGCCGCCGTGCGGTCCGGGCAGGCGCAGCTCGTGCCCGCCAAACTGGACCTGGCGTCGCTGCGCACCCGGGCCACGGACGGCGGGGGAGTCCCGCACCTGCTGCGCGGCCTGGTCCGCGCCGGCCGGCAGACGGCCCACACGGCGAGCGTCGGCGACCAGGGCAAGGCCCTGTCCGAGCGGCTGGCCGCACTCCCGGCCGCAGAGCAGGCCGAGCTGCTGCTCGACGTGGTCCGCGACCAGGTGGCCGCGGTGCTGGGGCACAGCGCCACGTTCCGCATCGACGCGGACCAGGGGCTGTTCGAGGTCGGCTTCGACTCCCTCACCTCCATCGAACTGCGCAACCGGCTCCGTGACCTCACCGAGCGCAAACTCCCGCCCCACCTGGTCTTCGACCACCCGACGGCAGCGTCGCTCGCCGGCTACCTGCACCGGCTCATGTGCGGCGAACAGGCGGCACTTCCGGTCGCGGGCCCCGTAGCGGTCTCCGTGTGACGCGGCGAACCCACCCCGAGAGAAGGTGACGCAAGTGTTCGACGTGGACAGGTACCTGGCGCGGATCGGCTGTGCCGGAGAGACCGGTGTGGACATCGCGACCCTGCGCAAGCTGCACCGCAACCACCTCATGGCGATCCCGTACAACGGGGCCACCCAGGACTTCGCGGACGGGGTGCGGCTCGTCGACCTCGACGAGGACGCCACGTTCGAGACGTGCGTCATCCAGGGGCGGGGCGGCACGTGCTTCCAGCTCAACCGGCTGTTCTCACGGCTGCTGACGGAACTCGGCCACGACGTCACACTGCTGGCGGCCAGCACCGCGGAGGGACGGGAGGCGTCCGGGCTCGACGTGGAGCACATGTTCAACCGCGTCGCCCTGGACGGCGCCGACTGGCTCGTGGACGTCGGCTACCCCGGCCCCTCCTACGTGGAGCCGCTGCTGATCACCGACGCGGTGCAGAACCAGTACGGCTGCCAGTACCGCCTGGTCGACCGCGGATCCAGGACCGCTCTACAGCGCCGGGGAAGGATCACACGGTGGAGCGTCGTCTACACCTTCACGCCGCAGGCCCGGCAGTGGAGCGACTGGAAGGAAATGGAGGAGTTCCTCGTCCGGGAGATCGCCGCGGACGCAGGACCGCGGGACGGCCGGAACATCCTGTGCGGCCGCACGCTTGACAACGGCCAGGCCGTCCTGAAAGGACGCCGCTACCTGACGGTCCGGGACGGCCGCGAGGAAATCCGCACGATCACGGACGACGACGAGCACCAGCGGCTGGTCTCCCACCTGCTGTCCGACGCATTCGGCTGAGCCGAACCGCCTGCCGTCACCCAGCACTCCTGCACCCAGCACCCAGCACCCAGCACTGCGGACACACACGTTCGCACCAGACCGCGCACCGGAAAGGGAAGAAGATGGCGAAGGAAACAGCCGATGTGGTCGTGATCGGCGGAGGGCCGGCCGGTTCGGTCTGCGCCTACGTGCTCGCCAAACAGGGGCACTCCGTGGTGCTCCTGGAGAAGGAGCTGAGTTCACGCTTCCACATCGGCGAGTCCCTGCTGCCGTACATGATGGGCCTGTTCGAGCGGATCGGACTGCGGGAGACGGTCGCGGCCCAGGGCTACGTGCCCAAGTTCGGCGGCGAGTTCATCGACCCGACGGAGAAGAAGTTCTTCGAGGGCGTCTTCCGCGCGGACTTCACCAAGCAGGGCGTGGGCCGGCATGACAACGCCTTCCAGGTCGAGCGCGCCAAGTTCGACCGGATGCTCGCCGAGCAGGCCGAGGCCGCCGGCGCGCGCGTCCTGTTCGGTGCGAACGTCAACGAGCTGCTCATGGACGGTGACCGGATGGTCGGCGTCCGCTACGAGCGCGACGGCGAGAGCCACGAGGTGCGCTCCGCCTACGTGGTCGACGCCAGCGGCCGTTCCGGGCGGATCGCCAACCGCTTCGGGCTGCGCAAGACCCTCGAGAAGCTCCGCATGGTCGCCGTGTTCCGCCACTACAGCGGCCTCGACGAGCGCCACAACCCCGGTGTCGAGGGCGACATCCAGGTCGGCGCCCACGACGACGGCTGGGTCTGGGCGATCCCGCTGACCAAGGACACCATCAGCGTCGGCACGGTCATGCCGCGCGACGTGCTGCGCGGGGCGACGACGCAGGAGCGGTTCGACGAGCACCTGGCCCGCGTCCCCAGGATCGTCGCCCGTCTGACCGGCACCCGCCCCTCGATGGACCTCAAGGTCGAGACCGACTACTGCTACCACACCGACACGGTCACCGGCCCCGGCTGGCTCATGGTCGGCGACGCCGGCTGCTTCGGCGACCCGATGTTCTCCGGCGGCGTCCTCGTGGCGACGGCCACCGCCGTCCGCGCCGCCGAGACGCTCGGCGAGGTGCTGGCCGACCCGTCGGCCGAGGACCGCCTGCTGGAGAGGTACTCCAACTACTTCAAGACCGGTTACGACACCTACATCCGGCTCATCCACTCCTACTACGACGGCGAACTGGTCGCCATGGCCGCCGACGCCGCCCGCTCCACCGACCGCGAAACCCTGGAGAAGTACCTCATGCGGCTGATCGGGGGCGACTTCTGGAGCGAGCACAACTCGGTGGCCCAGGAGATGCGGCGCCGCAAGGAGTGGGACACCTTCGAGCCGTTCCAGCGGGTCTACGGCTGCCCGTCCTACCCGCACCTGGACGAACTCGACCGCAAGGAGCGGTCCGAGGCACGCGTCCGCCGGGTGACGGCGGGCCGGTAGGGAACGGTCATGGCATCCATTCCGCTGCGCCTGAAAGACCATTCCTACGACGTCCTCGTCGGTCCCGGGGTGCGTACGTCGCTCGCCGAGGTCGTCGGGCGGCTGGGCGCCGGACGGGCGGTCGTCGTGTCGGCCCGCCCGCGGGAATGGGTGCCCGACACCGGTGTGGACACCCTGTTCCTTCCGGCACGCGACGGGGAACGGGCCAAGACGCTCGGCACGGTGGAGCAGCTGTGCGGCGAGTTCGTACGCTTCGGTCTCACCCGGTCCGACGTCGTCGTCTCGTGCGGCGGCGGAACCACCACCGACGTGGTCGGACTCGCCGCCGCCCTCTACCACCGCGGCGTCGCGGTCGTACACCTGCCCACCACGCTGCTGGCCCAGGTGGACGCGAGTGTCGGCGGGAAGACCGCGGTCAACCTGCCCGCCGGGAAGAACCTGGTCGGCGCGTACTGGCAGCCGAGCGCGGTCCTGTGCGACACGGACTACCTGTCCACCCTGCCGCGGCGGGAACTGCTCAACGGCTACGGCGAGATCGCCCGCTGCCACTTCATCGGCGCGCCGGACCTGCGCGCGCTGCCGCCCGCCGAGCAGATCGCCGCGAGCGTGGCCCTCAAGGCCCGCGTCGTGGAGGCCGACGAGCGGGACGCCGGACCGCGGCACATCCTCAACTACGGCCACACGCTGGGCCACGCGCTGGAGCTGGCGACCGGGTTCGCCCTGCGCCACGGCGAGGCGGTGGCCGTCGGCACGGTCTTCGCGGGACGCCTCGCCGGCGCCCTCGGCCGGATCGGCGGGGAACGGGTGGCCGAACACCACGACGTCGTCCGCGCCTACGGGCTGCCCGCCGCGCTGCCCGCCGAGACCGGACCCGCGGAACTGGTACGGCTGATGCGGCACGACAAGAAGGCGCTCAGCGGACTCACGTTCGTCCTCGACGGTCCGAAGGGTGTGGAACTCGTGTACGACGTACCGCCCGAGCTGGTCACGCGTGTCCTCGACCGGATGCCCAGGGCGCCCCTGGCCGAACTCGTCGGCGACGCCGAGCCCGCCGCCACGCCGGACACGGCACGCTCATGAGGCAGCCGACCCAGTGGCCGCCCGGCACCGCGGCGCACACCCCCGCCGACGAAGCGCTCCCCGCCGAAACCCCGGCCACCCCCACCGGCGACACCACCCTCCCGCGCGCCCCGGCCCCCACCGGCGGGCCGGCCGGCCTCACCGGCGACACCGCCTCGACCGGCGCCCCGGCCCCCACCCACGACCCGGCCGCCCTCGTCGGCAGCCCGCTCGCCGGCAGGCTCGCCGATGCCCTGGCGCGGCCCGCCGCACAGCAGCCGCACTGGCCCGACCCGGCCCGCGCCGAGCAAATCACCGCCCTGCTCGGCCGCGCCGCGCCCGTCGTCACGCCGGACGAGACGGCCCGCCTGCGCGCGGAACTCGCCGCGGTCGCCCGGGGTGAGGCGTTCCTCCTCCAGGCCGGCGACTGTGCCGAGGCCTTCGCCGAGAACACGCAGGCCCACCAGCGGGCCAACCTGAGCACGCTGGCGGAGATGGCCGACGTGCTCACCCGCCGCACCGGACTGCCCGTCGTCAAGATCGCCCGCATGGCCGGCCAGTACGCCAAGCCCCGCTCCCGGGCCGTCGACGCCCAAGGGCTGCCCGCCTACCGCGGCGACATGGTCAACTCCGCCGAGCCCACCAGGGCCGCCCGCACCCCCGACCCCGGCCGGATGCTGCGCGTCCACGCCGAGGCCGCCCGCACGATGGCGCTGGTCCGCAGGACCGGCCGGGGCGACGTCTACGTCAGCCACGAGGCGCTGCTCCTCGACTACGAGCGGTCCTCGCTGCGCGCCGACACCAACGGCCCCGAACCCCGCCTGACCAGTGGGCTCGGCCACTTCCTGTGGATCGGCGAACGCACCCGCGAGCCCGACGGCGCGCACATCGCGTTCGCGGAACTCCTCTCCAATCCCCTCGGCCTGAAGATCGGCCCGGGCACCACCCCGGAACAGGCCGCCGCCTACGTGCGCCGCCTGGACCCGCACGCCGAACCCGGGCGGCTCACACTGATCAGCCGCATGGGGCACACCCGGGTCCGGGACGTGCTGCCGCCGATCGTCGAGAAGGTCACCGCCGACGGCCACCAGGTGATCTGGCAGTGCGACCCGATGCACGGCAACACCTACACCACGGCGGGCGGCCACAAGACCCGGCACTGGAACGCGATCGCCGACGAGATCACCGGCTTCTTCGACGTGCACCGGGCGCTCGGCACCCACCCCGGCGGCGTCCACCTCGAAGTCACCGGCGACCCCGTCACCGAGTGCGTCGGCGGCCCCGGGGGCCCGGCGGAGAGCGACCTGCCCGACCGCTACCGCACCGCCTGCGACCCCCGCCTCAACGCGGACCAGGCACGCGAACTCGCCCACGTCGTGGCCCGGCTGGCGGCCGGCGCCGCCGCCCACCGTGAGGAAGGACCACGATGACCGCACCGGCCCCCGCCGCGCCCATCGGCGGCACCACCCGGCTGTACGCCGTCCTCGGCGACCCCGTCGCCCAGGTCCAGGCGCCCGCGCTGATCAACCCCCTGCTCGCCGCCCTGCACCGCGACGCCGTGGTCGTCCCGGTGCACGCCCGGCCCCCGCACCTGGAGACCGTCGTACGCGGCCTGCAACGCGTGGAGAACCTCGACGGCCTGTTCGTCACCGTGCCGCACAAGGTGGCCGTCCGGCGCCTCGCCGACCGGTGCGGCCCGACCGTCGACATCGTCGGCAGCGCGAACGTGCTGCGCCGCGAGCCCGACGGGACCTGGCTCGCGGAGAACTTCGACGGCTCGGGCTTCGTCGCGGGCCTCGTCGCGGCCGGCCACGACCCCCGGGGCAGCAGGGCCGCACTGGTCGGCACCGGCGGCGCGGGCAGCGCCATCGCCGCGGCGCTCCTCGCGGCCGGCGTCGAGCACCTGCTCGTCCACGACACCGACACCGCGAAGCTCGGCGCGCTGGCCGCCCGGCTCGACGCGCACTGGCCGGGCCGCGTGCGCCCGCTCGCCGCCCCCACGCTGGAGGACACCGACATCGCGGTCAACGCCACCCCGCTCGGACTGCGCGCCCACGATCCGCTGCCCTTCCCGCTGGAACCCCTGCCACCGGGCTGCGTCGTGGCCGACATCATCATGAAACCCCGCGAGACACGGCTGTTGCGCGAAGCCGCCGCACGAGGACACCGGATCCACCACGGCATTCACATGCTCGAGGGACAACTGAATTCCTACCGGGAATTCTTCGACCTTCGCTGAACCACGCCGACAACTACCGGACCGAGGGATGCAACGGCCGCGGCGGAAACCTAATTTGGAAACCGCCGTCAAATCTGTTCCGTGCCTTGGAATCGAGTCACATCCAGTTTCTTGGAGAATCATGAACGTGCGACAGGCGCCGGAATACCCCCAGTGGCCGCAGTACGACGAGAAGGAGCGGGAAGGTCTTATCCGCGCACTCGAGCAGGGCCAGTGGTGGCGCATGGGCGGGAGTGAGGTCGACTCCTTCGAGCGGGAGTTCGCCGAACTGCACGGCGCCCCCCACGCCCTGGCCGTCACCAACGGAACCCACGCCCTGGAACTGGCCCTCCAGGTCATGGGAGTGGGACCGGGCACCGAAGTCGTCGTCCCGGCCTTCACCTTCATCTCGTCGTCGCAGGCGGCGCAGCGGCTCGGCGCGGTCGCGGTCCCCGTGGACGTCGAACCCGACACCTACAACATCGACGTGGCGGCGGCAGCGGCGGCCGTGACGTCCCGCACCCGGGCCATCATGCCCGTGCACATGGCGGGCTTCCTGGCCGACATGGACGCGCTGGCCAAGCTCTCCGCCGACACCGGTGTCCCGCTGCTCCAGGACGCCGCCCACGCCCAGGCCGCCCGCTGGCAGGGCAAGCGCGTCGGCGAACTCGGCACCATCGCCGCGTTCAGCTTCCAGAACGGCAAGCTGATGACCGCCGGCGAGGGCGGCGCCGTCCTGTTCCCCGACACGGAGAGCTACGAGGCGGCGTTCCTGCGGCACAGCTGCGGACGCCCGCGCACCGACCGCCGCTACCTGCACCAGGTCGCCGGCACCAACCTGCGGCTCAACGAGTTCTCCGCGGCCGTACTGCGCGCCCAGCTCAGCCGCCTGGAGCAGCAGATCGCCACCCGCCGGCAGCGCTGGGCCGTGCTCTCCCCGCTGCTCGACGCCATCGACGGCGTCGTCCCGCAGCGCCCCGACGTCCGCACCGACTCCCCCTCGCACTACATGGCGATGTTCCGCGTCCCCGGGATCGGCGAGGACGACCGCAACGCCCTGGTCGACCGGCTCGTGGAGGCCGGCGTGCCGGCGTTCGCCGCCTTCCGCGCGATCTACCGCACCGACGCCTTCTGGGAGACCGGCGCCCCGGACGAGACCCCGGAGCAGATCGCCGAACGCTGCCCCCACACGGAAGCCATCAGCCGGGACTGCGTCTGGCTGCACCACCGCGTCCTGCTCGCCGGCGAACAGGACATGCACCGGACCGCGGAGATCATCGCGGACGCCGTGGCCGCGGTATGAGTGTCAGGACCGCCGTCGTCGGGCTCGGCTGGGCGGGGCGGGAGCTGTGGCTGCCCCGCCTGACCGAGCACACCGGCTTCGACGTGGTCGCCGTCGTCGACCCCGCCCCGCGGGCGCGTACCGCCCTCGACGCGGCCCCGGGCGTGCCCGTGCACCCGACGGCGGACGCGCTCACCGCCCGCGCGGTCGACCTGGCCGTCGTCGCCGTACCCAACCACCTGCACGCCGACGTGGCTGCCGGGCTGCTCCGCCGGGGCGTGAGCGTCTTCCTGGAGAAGCCGGTGTGCCTGACCTCCCGCGAGGCCGACACCCTGGCCGCCGCCGAACGGCACGGCGGCGCCACCCTGCTGGCCGGCAGCGCCGCCCCGCACCGCGCGGACGTGGGCGCCCTGGCGAACCTCCTGCCCGGCCTGGGCCGCATCCGCCACGTCGACCTGTCGTGGGTGCGGGCCCGGGGCATCCCGCAGGCCGGCGGCTGGTTCACCCAGCGCAACAAGGCCGGCGGCGGCGTCCTCTTCGACCTGGGCTGGCACCTGCTCGACACGCTCACGTCCCTGCTCGGCCCCGCCCGCTTCACCCAGGTCCTCGGCGTCACCACCAACGACTTCCTGGGCACCGGCGCCTGGAGCGCCGCCTGGCGGCAGGACGCGGTGCCCGCCCCGGCCGCCGGAGCCGTCGATGTCGAGGACACGGCCCGGGGCTTCCTCGTCCGCGACGACGGCGTCTCCGTGGGCCTCCGCGCCGGCTGGGCGTCGCACCAGGCGCGGGACGTCACCCGGATCCGGGTGACGGGCAGCGCCGCCACCGCCGAACTGCGCTGCACGTTCGGCTTCAGCCCCAACCGCCACCCCCACGCCGGGCTGACGCTGACGCGTGAGGGCACCACGACCTCCCTGCCGGTACCCCAGGAGCCCATCGGCACCGAGTACCGGCGGCAGCTGGACGTCCTCCCCGGCGTCCTGTCCGATCCGGGCCACCGCGGCAGGACCGCCGAGGAGGCCCGTACGACGGTCCGCGTCATCGAGGACTTCTACGCCGCGGCCCGCCGCGCGCACGAGCAGACCGCCGTGCCCGCCCGTCACTAGAAGGTGAGGAAGCCGGTGACATCACCCATTTCGACAGGACCAGCGTGGCTCGCGCAGCGGCCCGCCGCCCCGGACGCCGGCCGGCCGGCGACGGGGACGCTCCGGCCGGTCGGACGCGCCGTGGTCTTCGACCTGGACGGAGTCCTCGTCGACAGTTTCGCGGTGATGTACGAGGCGTTCGCCGTCGCGTACAAGGAGGTCGTCGGCGACGGCCCCGCGCCGTTCGACGAGTACCGGCGCCACCTGGGGCGTTTCTTCCCCGACATCATGCGGATCATGGGCCTGCCCCTGGAGATGGAGGAGCCCTTCGTCCGCGAGAGCTACCGGCTCGCCTCCCAGGTGCCGGTCTTCGACGGCGTCGTGGAGCTGCTCACCACCCTGCGGGTACGCGGCTACCGGCTCGCCGTGGCCACCGGCAAGAGCGGGGAACGGGCTCGGTCGCTGCTCGGCCTGCTCGGGCTGCTGCCCTTCTTCGACCACGTGATCGGCTCGGACGAGGTCGCCCGGCCCAAACCGGCCCCGGACATCGTGGAGCACGCCCTGGACCTGATGGGCTTCACGCCCGAGCAGGCCGTCATGATCGGTGACGCGCCGACCGACATCGCCAGCGCCCACGGCGCCGGCGTGACCTCGGCCGGCGCGCTGTGGGCGCTGTCCGACGCCGAAGAACTGCTCGCCGCCGGGCCCGACATCGTCCTGGCCCGCCCCGGTGACCTGCTGGCCCTGTGCCCCTCCGTACCCGGTGACTGAGGACGGGCCCTGCCTCGGTGTCGACATCGGGGGCACCAAGGTCGCCCTGCGGGTCGAGGCCGGCGCGCGGTGCGTGGCCGAGACCGTCTTCGCCTGGCAGCCGCGGCACAGCGCCGACCGCGACCTCGCCCAACTCGCCGCGCACGTCGGCGGGCTGAGCGAGCGGCTGGCCGTCCCCCCGAGGGCGGTGGGCGTCGCCGTACCGGCGACCGTCGGACCCGACGAGCGGGTCACCGCCTGGCCGAGCCGGCCCGAGTGGACCGGCACGGACCTGGGCGCTGCGCTGCGCGCACTGCTGCCGGGCACGCCCGTCGCCTGGGCGGACGACGGCGACCTCGGCGCCCTCGCCGAGGCACGGGCCGCCGACTGCGCCGACCTCCTCTACATAGGGGTCGGTACGGGCGTCGGCGGCGGCCTCGTCCTGCGCGGCGACCTCTGCCCGGGGCTGGGCCGCGGTTCCTTCGAGATCGGGCACACGGTCGTCGACCTGGACGGCCCGCGGTGCGTGTGCGGACGCCGGGGCTGCCTCCAGGCCATCGCCTCGGGCCCGGCCACCCTGCGCCACGCGGCCCGGCTGCGGGGGAGCGACGTCGGCTACGACGCGCTGCGGCAGGCCTGGCTGGACGCGGCCCCCTGGGCGGTGACGGCCCTGCGCCGCACCTGCCGGGCCCTGGCCGCCGCCGCGACCGGCGTCCAGGAACTGCTCCACCCGCGGCTGCTGCTGATCGGCGGCGGCTTCGCGAGCGGCCTGCCCGGCCTGGACGCCCTCCTGACCGAGCACCTGGCCGGCCTCGCCCGTCCGGGCCACCCACCCCTCACGGTGCGCCCCGCCTCCCTGGGCGGCCTGTCGTCCCTGCGCGGAGCGGTGGAACTGGCCCGCCTGACGCACGCGTGAGGGCCGGCGGGTGAACGCCGGGGTCCTCGAGCGCGGCGATCGCTGCCGCTCACGCTCGTGCGCCTGAGCGCTCGTGCGCTCAGGCACGGGTGCCCCCGGTCAGGTCCTGCGGTGCGGTCCCCCCGCCGGCACGGCCGTCGCCAACCGGTCGCGCAGGCCGTCGACGAGCGCGGCGGTGTCCTCGGTGCCGCGCGCGGCACCGAAGACGTGGTAGTCCGGGCGGACCAGGAGTGCGCTCGCGTCGTGCTCGGCCAGGTACGCCCGGTAGAAGCCGTCCGTGTCGATGACGTCCGTCAGGCCGGGCCCGGTGTCCTCGGGCGGCAGGACCGTGCCGGGCGGCGACAGGCGCACCACACGGGTGTCGAGAGCCGCGAGAAAGGACCACCGGTCCTCCCCGAGCGCCGGGCGCGGATCGTTCGTGGTGAGCAGCACGAAGCCGCCCCCCACGACCGCGTCGAACAGGCCCGTGCCGCCCGCCGTGCTCACCCGCCACTGCGGCACCACCTCGCCGGCCGGAGCCCGCGGCGCGCCCGCCGGCGTCCGCAGCAGCCCGGCCGACAGCGGCTTCGCCGCATCCGGCGCCCCCGGCCCCGTACGGCCGCGCCGGCCCGCCAGGACCGTGGCGTCCCGCTCCGCGGCGGCCGCCGGGTCCGTCACACAGATCACCCGGCCGAGCTGCACCGACGACAGGATCGACTCCTTCACGTGCTGCCGCCGCTCCTCGGCGTAGGTGTCGAGGAGCGACGCGTCGGCCAGGCCGCGCAGCGTCAGGTCCAGCTTCCACGCCAGGTTGGCCGCGTCCCGGAGGCCGGAACACATGCCCTGCCCGGCGAACGGCGGCATCAGGTGGGCCGCGTCCCCGGCCAGCAGGACCCGGCCCGAGCGCCACTCGTCGGCCCAGGCGGCCCGGAAGATGTAGGTCGTGCTGCGCAGCAGCGTGGCCGTCTCCGGAGTGACACCGAACGGCTTGAGCAGGCGCCAGGCGGTCTCCGGACGGTTCAGCTCGGCGCTGCTCTCGCCCGGCAGCCGCATGAACTCCCAGCGGCGGTGCCCCGGCCCGCTGCCGACGAGCGTCGTGGGCCGCGCCGGGTCACAGATCTGGACGTTGGTGGGCGTGAACTCGCGCGGTTCGCGCAGCTCGACGTCGCACAGCAGCCACTCGTAGGAGAACCCGAGGTCGGTCATGGGGACGCCGAGGTGCTCGCGCACGAAGCTGTTGGCGCCGTCGCAGCCCACGACCCAGCGCGCGACGACCGTGCGGGCGGCTCCGTCGTCGGTCTCGACGGTCAGCGACACCCGGTCGTCCCGCTCGGCGAGGTCCACGACCCGGTGCCCGCGCAGCACCGTGACGCCGGGCAGCGCCGCGGCGCGGGCCGCGAGCAGTCCCTCCAGCGCCGGCTGGTGCATGGTGTTGGCGTCCGGCCAGCCGTAGCGCCCCGTCGGGGAGAAGGCGATGTCCAGCAGCGTCTCGCCCGCCGCGGTGTGCCACTGGTAGCCGGTGGCCGGCTCCGTGATCTCACCGAACCGGTCCCCGACGCCCGTGGCCGCGAGCAGCCGCGCGGTCTCCCCGTCGAAGCTGGTCGCCCGCGGCAGCAGGTACGGCCGGGGCCGGCGTTCGAGGACGGTCACGCGCAGCCCGCGCTGGGCGAGCAGCACCGACAGCGCCGCGCCGACCGGCCCGTTGCCGACGACGGCCACGTCCGTGTCCGTGCCGGTGTCCGTCGGGGACTCGTAGGGGTCGTGCGGGCGCGTGGTGGACATCGTCATCCCAACTCGCAGGGGTCGAAGAGCGCGAGGGCATGGAAACGGCACTGGATCCGCACTGCGGCATCGGCTGCCCGAGTGTCCCCACCGTCCCCTGGATTCCCCCCGGAGCCCCGCTCGAGCGCCGCCCGGAGCACCGGATCAGCCGTCCGCGGTGAGCGCCCGGGCCGGGCACAGGTCGACTGCCTCGTCGGCCGCCGGCCACAGGGCCCGACCGGGCTCCGGGTCCAGCACGACCACCACGCCGTCGTCCTCGCCCTGGTCGAACAGTTCCGGCGCGACGCGCACGCACTGACCCGCGCCGACGCACTTGTCGGTGTCCGCGAATATCTTCACAGCGATCGCCTCCTACGGGTGGAATGCAGGCCGTCGGCCATGATGCCCGAGGAATACGGCACACCGTCCCGGACGCCGCGATTCGCCGGTGCCGCTCCAGTCGAATTCGAGCGCACGCCCATAAGGACCGCGGCGACAAGGACCGTGGCGAAAAGTCCTATCAGATCGAGGGATATCGCGTCCGTGAAGCCCTTCCTATCCTGTCGCTGGACATGTGCATCACGGGACCGGCGCGATTCTCATTCCGTACGTCCGTCGATCCGTGACGGGGAAAACGGCGTGCCGGACGACGATTCCTGAAGGGAATTAAGGCCGTGCCTCGAACCCCGGAGCAATTCGAAACATGGGTCCGCCGGTTCCGTCCGGCGACGGACGCCGACGTCCGTCTCGTGTGCCTGCCGCACGCCGGCGGGTCCGCGAGCTTCTACTTTCCGCTGGCCAAGTCGCTCACGCCCGCCGTGGACGTCCTGGCGGTGCAGTACCCGGGACGGCAGGACCGGCTCCGCGAACCGAACATCGACAGCCTTCCCGAGCTGGCCGACAAGATCTTCGAGGTGATACGCCACCTCGACGACCGGCCGCTGGCGCTGTTCGGCCACAGCATGGGCGCCGTCCTCGCCTACGAGGTCGCGCTGCGCCTGCACGACGCCGGACTCCCCGCCCCCGTGAGGCTCTTCGTCTCCGGACGGCGCGCCCCCTCCCGGGACCGTGACGAACGGCTCCACCTGGGCTCGGACGAGCGCCTCCTGGCCGAGGTGCGCAAGCTGGGCGGCCCGCACGCGGCGCTGCTCGCCGAGCCGGACGTACGGGACATGATCATGCCGGCGCTGCGCAGCGACTACCGCGCCGTCGAGAGCTACCGCTGCGCACCCGGCCGGCGCCTGGAATGCCCCGTGACGGTGCTCACCGGGGACAGCGACCCCCGCGTCTCGGTCGACGAGGCGACGGCCTGGGAGGAGCACACCAACGGCCCGACGGAGCTGGAAGTGTTCCCCGGCGGCCACTTCTTCCTGCTCGACCAGAACGCGCGCCTGACCCGGCTCCTCGCGGACCGCCTGCCCCGCCGGCCCGTCGGCGCGCCCCACGAAGCCCGCGTCTGAGGTGACCGAGTTGAACTCCACACCCGTCCCCACCATCCCCCACCACTCGCTCCTGGTGTTCCTCCTCCAGCTCGCGGTCCTGCTCCTGCTGGCCCTGTCCCTGGGACAGCTGGCCGCACGGTTCAAGATGCCCGCGATCGTCGGCGAACTGCTCGCCGGAGTGCTCGTGGGACCCTCGGTCCTCAGCCACGCCTGGCCCGCCCTCGCCGACTGGCTGATGCCGAAGGACACCGCCCAGATGCACATGCTCGACGCGGTCGGGCAGGTGGGCGTCGTGCTGCTCGTCGGCATCACCGGCATGGAGCTGAAGTTCGACCTCGTCAGGCGGCGCCGGCTCACCGCGGCCCGGGTGAGCGTCTGCGGTCTGGTCCTGCCCCTGGCGCTCGGCGTCGGGGTCGGCTTCCTGCTGCCCTCCTCGATCCTGCCGGACGGTACCAGCCCGACGGTCTTCGCGATCTTCCTCGGTGTGGCCTTGTGCGTCACCGCGATCCCCGTGATCGCCAAGACCCTGATGGACATGAACCTGCTGCACCGCGACATCGGGCAGCTCACCCTCGCCGCCGGAGTCCTCGACGACGTCGTGGGCTGGTTCCTGCTCTCCATCGTGTCGGCGATGGCGACGGCCGGACTGAGCACCGGCACGGTCGCCACCTCCCTGCTCTATCCCGTCGGCGTCGTCCTGGTCGCCTGGGTGGTGGGCCGCCCCCTGGTGAAGGCGGCGCTGCGCGCGGCGGGCCGCTCCGCGTCACCGGTGCCCACCGTCGCGGTGACGGCGCTGATCGTGCTGCTGGGCTCGGCGGCGACCCAGGCGCTGCACCTGGAGGCGGTCTTCGGCGCGTTCGTGTGCGGTGCGCTGATCGGCACGAGCGGGCAGCTGGACCGGGAGAAGCTGGCCCCGCTGCGGACCACCGTCCTCGCCTTCCTCGCACCGGTCTTCTTCGCCACGGCCGGTATCCGGATGGACCTGACCGCGCTGACCGACCCCACCGTCCTGGCCGCGGCCTGCGCGGTGCTCGCCGTGGCGATCACAGGGAAGTTCGCCGGCGCCTTCGCCGGCGCGAAGATGAGCGGCCTCGGCCGCTGGGAGGGCCTCGCCCTCGGCGCCGGCATGAACTCCCGGGGGGTGATCGAGGTTGTCGTGGCGATGGTGGGTCTGCAACTCGGGGTCCTCAGCGCCGAGGCGTACACCATCATCATCCTCGTCGCGATCGTCACCTCGCTGATGGCGCCGCCCGTGCTGCGCGTCGCGATGGCCCGGATCGACGAGGACGCCGAGGCGGGGATGGGCATGGCCGGCACGGCACCGCGCGACCTGGCGGCGCCGCCGTCCGCCTCGGTGTGAGCGGGAGAGAGGAGCGGGACGTGACGACGGCGGGGACGTACCGCGGCGGACGACTGCTCGCCATCAGCGACCTGCACGTCGGCCACGCCGACAACCGTGCCCTGGTCGAGCGGATGGCACCCGGGACGGACGAGGACTGGCTGCTGGTGGCCGGTGACGTGGCGGAGACCGTCACCGACATCCACTGGTGTCTGAAGACCCTCGCCGGCCGCTTCCGCAAGGTCGTCTGGGTGCCCGGCAACCACGAGCTGTGGACCCACCCGAGCGACACCGTCACCCTGCGCGGCGTCGCACGCTACGAGCACCTGGTGGGACTCTGCCGGGACCTCGGCGTCACGACGCCCGAGGACCCCTACCCGCTCTGGCACGGGCCGGACGGGCCGGTGGTGGTGGCGCCCCTGTTCCTGCTGTACGACTACTCGTTCCTGCCGGCCGGGTGCGCCACCAAGGACGAGGGACTCGCCTACGCGCACGAGACCGGCGTCGTGTGCAACGACGAGAGCCTGCTCCACCCCGATCCCTACCCGAGCCGTGAGGCATGGTGCCGGGCCCGGGTCGCCGAGACCGAACGCCGGCTCGCCTCACTGCCCGACGGGACGCCGGTCGTCCTGGTCAACCACTATCCGCTGCACCGGCACCCGACGGAGGTGCTGTGGTACCCGGAGTTCGCCATGTGGTGCGGCACCCGGCTGACCGCCGACTGGCACCGCAGGTACCCCACGGCTGCCGTGGTGTACGGCCACCTCCACATCCCGCGGACCACCCACCACGAGGGCGTACGCTTCGAGGAGGTGTCCGTGGGCTACCCCCGCGAGTGGCGCAGGCGGCAGACCCCGCCGGGCACGCCCCGCACGATCCTGTGACCGGTGGACCACCGCCAGGCCGCTCACCGGACCCCGGCCGCTCACCGGATCCCGGCCCCTCACCGGATCCCGGCCCCTCACCGGGCCCCGGCCCCTCACCGGACCGACCACCCACCGAACCGCGGCCGTCCGTGCGGCGGCGCCGGGCTCAGGAGGCCCTCGCGCCTTCGGGGGACGCGCCCGGCACCCGGCTCCAGGCCCGCGTCAGTTCCACCCGCGAGGCCACGTTCATCTTCCGGAAGATCTTCTTCAGGTGGAAGGCCACGGTGTGCCCGGAGATGAAGAGCCGTTCCCCCACCTGTGAGTTGGTGAACCCCTGGCTCACCAGCTCGGCCACGGCGGCCTCGGTGTTGGTGAGCGTGCCGGCGTCCGGGCCGCTCCGGCCGGCGTACTGCGGATGGCGGCCCCGCCGCACGCCGAGCGCACGTAACCGGCTCGCGACCCGCCGCGCGTCCCGCGGGGCCCCGGCCCCCGCGTAGCCGTCCGCCGCCGACTCGAAGGCGTCGACGGCCCGTTGGCGTTCGGCGGGGCGCGCGGCGAGGAACCTGCCCGCGTCCTCCGCGGCGGACGCGGCGGCCCACGGGTCCTGGTGCGCGGCGGCCGCGGCGAGCACCCCGTCCGGATCGCCGTCCAGCAGCCCGGCGGCATGCCCCGCCGCCGCGCCCACGGAGCACAGCCCCGGGTTGCGCACCGCGAGCGCGCCGGCTCCCGCCACCACCCGCCGGGCGAGTACCTCGTCGCCCAGCTTGCGGGTGGCCCGCACGAGCCAGGCGGCGGCGGTGGGCTGGGAGGTCAGCAGCTCCAGCAGCAACCGGTCGTCCGTGACGATGCCCGCGATGAGCTGGGCCGCGCTCGCCGGGCCGCCCTGCACCTCGAGGAGCTGGGCCGCCGCCCAGGCGCACTGGCTCGGCCCGTGCGCGGTCCGGCCGAGCAGAGCGCAGTCCCGTAGCTGATCGGCGAACTGCGCACTCACACTCATGTCGCCCTGCCGAAGCGCGCCGAGCGCCAGCACGGTGTGCGCGTCGGGCAGGAAGCCGTGCAGCCCGGCCCGCCGCGCGCGGTCGGCGCCCCGGGCGGCGAGATCGACGGCTGCCGAGGTGTCGCCCCTGGCGAAGGCGAGGTCCGCCGCGCCGAGCAGGGAGGCGACAGCGGGACCGCCGTCGGCGTCCGACCGGGCCGACAGTTCGTCCACCTCGGCCAGGACCAGCGCGGCGGACGACAGCCGGCGGACCCTGACCAGCAGTGCCGCGTGCCAGACCCGTGCCAGCGCCTTGCAGTCCCCGGCGCAATCGGGTTCCGTTCGAACAGCGGCCGCTGCCAAGCGAATACCTTCCTCCAGATCTCCGCGGGACCAGGCGGAGAAAGAAGATTCCGGCAGGGCGGAGGATGCGCAGGCGTTGTTCCGGCAGACACGTAGGACGGAGAAAACGGGGGGCAGCCGCAGGCGAAACGGAGAATCGAGCATCACATCTCCAGTCATGGGATCCGTGCCGTCCGAGTGGGGTCCGTGCGCGGACCAGGTTAGGGCGGGGGTGCGGGCCGGGGCGGCGCGGGCCGACGCGGCGTGTAGAGGGCCTCGACGTGTGTACGAGCGGTCCTTGAGCGGCGCGGCCGGGCGCGCGGGGGACCACGCACAGGCCGGCCTGGGCGGCGGACGGCTCCGGGAGCGGGACTATCAGCTCTGAGGGTGGCGCGCGGCGAAGTGCGGCGACAGCATGGAGGAAATCCCGACTCCGCCGGCTCCGCGGCCGAGACGAGCGGGCCGCGGCGAATACAGAGGTGGGCCTCTTGAGTACCGTGCTTCTCCTGAACGGCCCGAATCTGGGAATTCTCGGCCGCCGGGAACCGGAGATCTACGGCACGGACACGCTCGCCGACATCGAGGCGGCGGTCGCCGACGAACTGAGCGACAGGGGCTGGAAGGTGCTCTCCGTCCAGCACGACTCGGAGGGCGACCTCGTCGGCGCCGTGCACCGGCACAGCGACAGCACCGTGGGAGCCATCGTCAACCCCGGCGCCCTGATGATCGCCGGCTGGAGTCTTCGCGACGCCCTCGCCAGCTACGCGCCGCCCTGGATCGAGGTGCACCTCAGCAACGTGTGGGCCCGGGAGCAGTTCCGGCACGAGTCGGTCATCGCCCCGCTGGCCAGCGGTGTCGTCGTCGGCCTCGGAGCCTACGGCTACCGTCTGGCCGCCCGGGCGCTCACGCATCTGGCGCCGGCCCCGCTCTGACCCCTGCCCGGTTCATGCCGCCTCCCCGGCGGCCGGCAGCCCGATGCCCGGGTAGTACTTGCGCTGCCGGGAGAGGACCATCGCCTTCGGCGACGCCAGTCCCACGGTCTCGCGGATCCTCGCCGCCAGCGCGCGCGAGGAGACCGGGTGCACACCCTCCGCCCGGCACCACTCCCGGTACGCCGCGTGCAGTTGGGTCTGCTCGGCCCGCAGCGCGGGTCCGAGGGCGCACACCTCCGACACGAAGCGCCCCATGTGGTCCTCGGTCTGCGCGTACGCGGCGGTCGCGACCCGTACGCGCTCCGGCCCGGCGAGGTCCCTCGCACCGGCCAGGTAGCGGCGGGCCCCCAGGACCAGCCAGTGGAGGATCCCCGGCCCTTCCTCGCGCACCAGGACGTCGGCGAGGTTGTCGATCCGCCGGTCGTCGGGGACGACGCGTTCGAAGGGGATCAGGCGCATCCGGCGCCAGAAGGCGAAGCCGCCGGTGCCGACCTCGGGACGGTGGTTGCCCAGCAGCCACAGCTTGTGCGTCGGCGTGAAGCTGAAGAAGTCCTGCCGCATCCGGCGCGCCTTGATGCGGTCACCGCCGGTCAGCAGCTTCAGGCGTGCCTCGTCGAACCGGTCGCCGGGCCTGACCTCGCTGCACACGATCACCCGGCGCCCGTGCAGTTCCGCCAGGTCCGTCGGATGGCCCTCATGGGGACGCGTCATCAGGAAGCCCGGCGGAGCGGCGTCGGCGTAGTCCCCGAGGAGCCTCATGAGCACGTCCAGGAGGACGGACTTGCCGTTCTTGCCGGAACCGAACAGGAACGGCAGCACCTGGGCGCCCACGTCCCCGGTGACCGAGTAGCCGAGGAGGAGCTGCAGGTAGTCGATCATTTCCCGGCCCTCGGCGTCGTCGCCGAAGGTGTCGGTCAGGAACCGCTCCCAGAGCGGCGTCTTCGCCGGCCGCGGCGTCAGGGCGGTGCAGCGGGAGTGCAGGCCGTTGCCCGGGCCGGGTGGTTCGAGCAGTCCGGTGCGCAGGCCGACGATGCCGTCCGGGGTGCACAGCGCGTACGGGTCGGCGTCCAGACGGGCCGCGTTGAGCACCATGCCGGGCGCCGACCTCGCCTGGGCCAGCATCGCGTTGATGCCCGCGGTGGACAGGCTCCGGCAACGGTGGCGCCGCAGCGCGGTGTCGGAGTACCGGCCGAGGGGATCGGAGGAGGCGAGGGACTCCACGAGGTCGCCGGCCGCCCAGAGCACCGTGCCGTCCCCGTCGGGCTGCCAGCGGGCGCCCGTCCAGCGGTACCAGCCCAGGCCCGGGACGTGACGGTACCTGTCGGCGTACCGTTGGGCGAAGAGCTCGGCCAGGCCGCGGTCGGTCAGGCTCCCCGGGAGCGGTCCTGGCGGCGGTGTCCTCCGGTGTCGTGATTCGCTGGTGACTTCGAGCAGCTCAGAACCCATGTGCTTCCCCCCGACGGCGACCCGAGCGACTCAAGCGACTCTGATCCTGTGTAACCCCCCACAGGAGCCCGGCCCTGAGTAAGATACGTACCACCCGGTTTTGTTTTCAACCCTGCGACCTCCGGGTCCCCGGCCCGCCCTGCCGGTGGCGTTCGGTCGGGAGCATGGATTCCTCTTGTTCTTGACGTTCTTCGGTACAAGCTGTGACGGTGACGTGAGAGGAATCCCCTCTTGAAAAGAACCGTCCATCCGGTATATTTCTCGACGTCGAAGCCGTCCGGCACCACAGGGGGCCGGAGGTCGGCATTCCGTACGCCACGGCAGGGGGAAGGGGCGTGCATCGTGCGGTTGTCACATGGTGGTTTCCCGTCCGGGTCCCGTGCCGCGGCGCCTTCGAGGTCAAGGGGAGGTCCTGGGGTGAGGCGTCGTGAGCATGCGCAGGTGGTGATCGTGGGGGGCGGGCCGGTCGGCCTGCTGGTGGCGGCCGAGCTGGGCGCCCACGGGGTTCGTACGCTCCTGCTGGAGGCGCAGGCCACTGTGTCGGAGCGGCCCAAGGCGAGAGTGCTGCACGCCAGGGCCCTGCAAGGGCTCGCCAGGCGGGGGTACTTCCCCGAACTCGTGGCGCAGGCGGATGCCACCGCGCCCGAGGCCCGGGCCCCGTTCCGCTACGCCGGGATACCCGGCCTGTCCATCACCGCCCCCGCCTCGGAGCCCGGTCCCGTGCTGCAACGGCCCCAGGCTGACCTCGAGCGCCTGTTCGAGAAGCGGGCGCGGGCCGTCGGGGTCCGGATCCTGCGGGCGCACCACGTGACCGAGGTCGCCCAGGACCGGAACGGCGTCCGGGTCATGGCCAAGGGGCCGCACGGCCCCCTGCTCTGCACCGCTCGGTACCTGGTGGGGGCGGACGGGGGACGCAGCACCGTCCGCGCACTGGCGGGCATACCCGCCCGGACGTACCGGGCGACGACCTCGGGGCTCTCCGGGCTGGTCACGCTGGAGGACGCGCGGTCGCTGCCGCCGGGCTGGCACCGCACCCCGCGCGGCTGGATCGTCGCGCACGACCTCCCCGGCGCCGGAACCCACGTCAAGACCCTCGACTGCGCCGGCGCCCACCCCGAACGCCATCTGCCGCCGACCCCGCAGGAGTTGCGCGGCGAGCTCGCCCGGATCGCGGGGAAGGACATCGGGATCCGGGAGCCGCGCTGGCTCAGCAGGTTCAGCGACTTCGCCCAGCTCGTCCGCTCCTACCGCTTCGGCCGCGTCCTCCTGGCCGGAGACGCGGCACACATGCACTTCCCGGTCGGCGCCCAGGGCCTGAGCGCCGGCGTCCAGGACGCCCTCAACCTCGGCTGGAAGCTCGCGCTCACCGTGCTGGGCCGCGCCGGGGGCGACCTGCTGGACACCTACGACGCGGAACGCCGTCCGGAGGCCCAGCGGGTCATCGACAACACGCGGGCCCAGCTCGCCCTGATGCGGCCGGGCCCCGACGCCGACGCGCTGCGCGGTGTGTTCGCCGAACTCGTGACGGCGGGCCGGGAGAGCCGGTACCTCAGCGACATGATCAGCGGACAGGACACCGTCCTGCCGGGCCGCACCAAGCGGCCCTCCGCGTGGGAAGGAAGATTCCTGCGCAACGTGGCCCTGAACACGAGCGCGGGCCGGACCGACGTGATCGAACTGCTCCGGGCGGGCCGGCCCCTGCTGCTGGCCTTCGGTGAGGAAGGGCTCCGGTGCGCGCGCGGACCGCGCGGATGGGCGGGAGTACTGCGGCTGGTCCACGCCGAACCGACCCCCGAAGTCCCCTGCGACGCCCTGCTGGTACGGCCCGACGGCTACGTCGCCTGGGCGTCGGCCTCCGGGCAGGACGACGGCCTGGGTGACGGCCTGGGCGACGCGCTCGCACTGTACTTCGGTGGCCGGCCGGCCACCGTCGCCGACCGGCCGGCCATGGCGGGTGCGGGGGCGCTCAGCTAGCGGCGGCCACCGGCTCCCGCAGTCCGTGCCGGATCTCCAGGTAGACCTCTTCGCCCCGCCGCTCGGAGAGGTTCAGCGAGGCCAGCACGGAGGGCACGGCGATGCTGGGGAACAGATGACGCAGCAGCTCGGAGGACCGGTGGAGCAGATCCTGGTAGTCGCTGACCGCCTGGGACATGGACTGGATGCCGGCGAACGTGCCGACCACGATGTCGGCGGTCACCGACGGGACCACGTGGGGCAGCAGCTCGCCCTGGGCCTGCCCCCGCTCCAGCAGCTCCCGGCAGACATCGCTCCAGCGTATGAAGGGACCGCTGCGGTCGAGTCCCTCCGCGTGCTGGTCCATGCTCAGGCGCACGCCCGCGCGCACCATGGGGTCGGACTGGAGGCGGTAGGCATGCAACAGCACCTCGTCCGCCAGCTCCTGCAACTTGCAGGAGCGTTCGGGGATCACGAAACGCTGGTCCTGCTCGTGCAGCACCCCGAGGGCGAGCTGTTCCTTCGAACTGAAGTGGAAGTACAGCGCCCCCTTGGTCACGCCGGCGGTGCCGAGGATCTCGGCGATGGTCGCGGCCTGGTACCCGCGTTCCTCGAAGACCTTCGCCGCCGCCTCAAGGATGTTCCTGCGGGTACGGATGGCACGGTCCTGCTTCACCACGCTGCCGCCCTCCCCTTCTCGTCGAAAACGAAGTTCGCCCGGCGGCCTGGGAGCCTCGGACCAGCTCCCAAAAAAACCGCCCAGTACGTATCTTATAGCCTGTTGAGCTTCGCGTAGCCGTGAGGTAGCCGAAAAATCGTGCGGCGCACTCCGCGCCTGCCCGTCCCGAGGGAGGACGTACGGGTGATTCTCGTGACCGGGACCACCGGAACCATCGGAGGGGAAGTGCTGCGGCGGCTCCCCGCCGGTGTCGCGGTACGCGTCATGGCCAGGGACCCGTCGAAGGTGGTGGGAGCGCCCGACGGGACCGAGGTGGTGGCCGGCGACTACGCGGACCAGCTCTCACTGGAACGCGCCCTGCGGGGCGTGCGCCGCGCCTTCCTCCTCACCAGCCGGATCGGCGGTGACGACGACGCGCGTTTCGTCCGGGCCGCGCGCACGGCGGGTGTCCGGCATCTGGTCAGGCTGTCCGCGGCCGCCGTCGCGGACAGCGGGGCGGACGACCTGATCGCCCGCTGGCACCGCGCCAACGAGGACCTGCTGCGCGATTCCGGGATGGGATGGACGGTGCTGCGCCCCCGCGCCTTCATGTCCAACACGCTGTCCTGGGCGGCGTCCATCAGGTCCGAGCGGGTCGTGCGCGCGCTGTACGGGGACTCGGCCAACGTCTGCGTCGACCCGCGGGACGTCGCCGAGGCGGCCGTGTGCGCGCTGACCGAGGACGGGCACGAGGGGCGCGCCTACACCCTGACCGGGCCGGAACCGATCAGCGCCGCGGAGCAGACGGCGCGGCTCGGGGAGCTGCTGGGCGTTCCCCTGCGTTTCGAGGAACTCTCCCTCGCCCAGGCGCGCGCGGCCCTGCGGCAGCGTCACCCCGAGGCCGTCGCCGAGGCGTTGCTGGCCGGCGCGGAGCGGCAGCGGGCGGGGGCCAAGGCCCATGCCGAGGACACGGTTGTGCGGCTGACCGGACGTCCGGCGCGGCCCTTCTCGGCCTGGGCGCGGGACCACATCGCGGCGTTCGGCGGCGGGGCGGACGACGCGGGGGGCGGGCTGCCCGGCCGGTCCGGGGGCCTTCGTGCCGGGTGAGCCGGCAGGTCCGGGGGCTTCGTACTGGGTGAGCCGGCAGGTCCGGGGGCGTCGTGCCGGGTGAGAGCGAGGGGGGAGGCCCACCGGCCGACCCCCTGGCTCTCGTGACGTCAGGCGGCGGGCGCGGCGGTCACCGTCGCGGTGAACACGATGTTGCCGTCCTGGTGGCCCGTGACCAGGACCGTCTCCGGGTCGGAGGGGGCCTTGGGCAGGCGCAGGGCGTCGATCAGGCAGGGCCGGTCCAGCTCCGCGTACTTCTTGAACTCGCACTCCAGGCCGAGCGGCAGGATGGGGGAGCCGCCCAGGGCCACGGTCGCCCCCTGGCGGGCCGCCTCCAGCAGCACCATGCCCGGGACATGGTCGACCTGGTGGTCGAAGAGCACGGGGTGCCGGGTGTCCACCCGGAGCTGCCAGTGGTTCGGCTCCCCGGTGGGGGAGAGGACCACGTCGGCCGGCGACGTGCGCCCCACGCTCTGCGGCGCCACCGGAGCGGTCAGCGGGATCGGGCCGTACTCGGCGTCGAACACGCGCTCCGGGCGCAGCCGGCGGTACACGGCCGGAGCGATGCAGCCGAAGGAGAACCGCCCCGACGCGGCGAGCCGTCCCTCGCGCAGGACCGTCGTCTCGTAGCACAGGGCGGTCAGCCGGTTGCCGCGCTTCTTGACCTCCTTGCACAGGACCTCCAGGTCCAGTGCGGCGGGCGTCCGGGCGACCTCGAGCTGCTCGGGGTGCACGGTGAGGCTGAGTTCCTCCATCAGGAACTGGTGGCCGAAGGGGACGCCGAACTCGGCGTGGGCGAGCAGGGAGCCGATCTGTCGAATCGTTTCGGCGGCGATCAGCGGGTCGTGGTGGACCCCTTCCACGGCGGTGAAGAAGCTGTGGCCCCGCGGCCACTGGGCGGTCACGTCGAAGTGGGTGTCGTCCAGCCGCTTCCAGTCGGTCAGCATGACCTCGGCGACGGCCGCGCGGTGCACCAGTTCCCTGGGGACCGTGGTCGTCAGCTTTCTGTCGTATGCGACTGCCGCCCGGAAGGACGACAGGGCGGCCGGTGCCGCACTCTGTTCGATCGACGGGCCTTCTGTCTGAAAGGTGCTCGCGGTCATCGCTCCCCCTGGACGTGATCGGAGTGTGTACTGCGGAGTTCAAAAGATAGAGACCAGCCGGTTTGATTTCTAGAGGAATCGAAGCCTCCGCCAACGATCGATCAGAGCCGTCGTGGACCGGGAGCGGAATGACATCTCTCATTTCTGGTCTTTTCTCGACCGTTCCTCCAGCTCATCTGCACCGCGGGCGCCCTGCCGTCCGGGCCGGCCGGCGCCGCGCTCTCCAGCGGGACTGGAGCGTGTCTGTGGCGCGGCGCCGCACCGTGGCGGGGATGGGGAGGGGCGGAGATGGGCGAACCTGGTTCCCTTGAGCTCGCGTTGCGCATAGAACGCGGGCGCGCCGACGAGGACGAGCTGGCGGCCGTGGTCCTCGTGCTGTGCTCGGTGCTGGCCGGGCGCGGCGGGACGGACGCCGGGAGGGTGCCGTCCGGTGCCCCGTCGCGGCGTCGCCCGCAGTGGCCCCCCGTGACCTATCGCTCTCCTCGCAGTTGGCGATGAAGCCCGTCGCGCCACGGGTGGAGGGTCGTGCGCACCGTCCCGGGCAGATTCATGTGCATCGCACCTACCCCTCTGCAAAACCGCACAGGCGGTTTGTTAGTCTGGGGCTGACGAACCGCAGGTGGCAGAGACGGCACAGGCCGCCCCGTGTGCCATGAGCCCAGGTCCCAGCCAGGAGGCGACTGATGGTCAAGCAGGAGCGGGCGCTCCGTACGCGCCAGGCGCTGATCCGCGCCGGGGCCGAACTCTTCGCCAGGGAGGGATTCGTGGCCGCCTCGCTGTCCACGATCAGCGGTGAGGCGGGGGTCAGCAACGGGGCCCTGCACTTCCACTTCGCGAACAAGCGGGCCCTGGCGCGGGCCGTCGAGGACGAGGCCCTGGTGAGGCTGCGCCTGGTCATCGAGGAGTCGCTGGGGCGGGACGGCCGCGCCCTGCCGGCCCTGGTGGACGCGACCTACGGACTGGTGGACCGGATCGCCGAGGACGTCGTGGTCCGGGCCGGCTTCGAGCTGGGCGACGACCCCGGCCGCGGCGAGAGCGCCTCGCTCAGGCGGGAATGGCAGCACTGGGTCGAGGAGACGGTGCGGCGCGCTGAGCGGGACGGCTGGCTGGCCCGGGGGGTCTCGGCCGACGACGCCGCGACCGTCGTCGTGGCCGCGACGGTGGGCTTCGAGGTGCTCGGCGGCGAGGAAGCGGCGTGGCTGTCGCAGGAGCGGGTCGCGGGTCTCTGGAGGCTGCTGCTGCCCCGCCTGACGGAGCGGCCCACGCCGGTCCGGGCGGTCGGCGGCCGGGGGAAGTGGCCGACAGGCTGACGACCGACGCTGTTTCACCCTTCAATGAAAAGACCGTACAGTCGGTAAAAATGTCGGTTTTGTTGGCTTTATCTTCAGCTCCAGCGGCACTCAAGTGCGTCCGTGGAAATAAAACAGCATGGTTGGTTTGGTATTGACAAACCAACTGTCCTGTTTTTTAGTTGGGGGCATGCCAGGAAGCGGCTGTGTCAGGACGACTCATGCAGGGATAGGGGAGACGGCATGGACATCGACGTTCTGGGGGCGCTCAGCGTCAGGGAAAACGGTATCTCGGTCACCCCGACAGCACCGAAGCCGCGTCAGGTGCTCGCGCTGCTCGCCCTCCAGGCGGACCAGGTGGTGCCCGTCCGGACGCTCATAGACGAACTGTGGGGCGAACGGCCGCCCCGCAGCGCACGCACCACGCTCCAGACGTACGTGCTCCAGCTCCGGGAGCTGATCTCGGCCGCCCTGCGGCGCGACCCGGAGAACACCGCCGGGCGCACCGCCAAGGACGTGCTCGTCACCCTGCCCGGCGG
Source organism: Streptomyces sp. NPDC096105 (assembly GCF_044763335.1). Lineage (NCBI taxonomy): Bacteria > Bacillati > Actinomycetota > Actinomycetes > Kitasatosporales > Streptomycetaceae > Streptomyces > Streptomyces sp. NPDC096105. The sequence continues at coordinate 47,938 of NZ_JBIWGC010000012.1, read as the reverse complement.
ATACCTGCTCAACACGTCGGACGGCACCAGTGACGTCCACGAGTTCGAGCGGCTGGCCGGCCTGGGCTACCGGGCCATGGACGCCGACGACTTCGCGGGCGCGGCCCGCTATCTGCGCGACGCCCTCGGGCTGTGGACCGGCGGCGCGCTGGCCGACGTGCAGACCGGGGCCCAACTGGAGATCGAGACCAGGCGGCTGGAGGAGACCCGGCTGTGCGCGCTGGACCAGCGCATCGAGGCCGACCTGCGGCTGGGCCGCCACCGCGAACTGCTGGGCGAGCTCACCGTGCTCGTCAGCCGCCACCGCACCCACGAGAACCTGCACGGCCAGCTCATGCTCGCCCTGCACCGTTCCGGCCGGCGCAGCGAGGCCCTGGAGGTCTACCAGCGGCTGCGCAACGCCCTGGTCCGGGAACTCGGCCTGGAACCCTCCGCGGGCCTGCGCCGGATGCAGCGTTCGATCCTCATGTCCGGCCCCGAGTCCGTGCCGGTCGGCGCGGCCGTCGGTGGTGAGCGGCTCAGCCGCGTCGGGTAGGCGGGGAGGGACGGGTATGCAGGCCAGGTCGGAGAGGACGCGACGCAGGCTGGTCCGCGCCGGGGCGCGGATGTTCGACCAGCACGGCTACGCCAGCGCCTCCCTCGAACAGATCGCGGACGCCGCGGGCATGACCAAGGGCGCCCTGTACTTCCACTTCGCCTCCAAGGACGGTCTCGTCGACGCCGTGCAGGAACAGGCGCACGCCGTGCTGCGCGACTTCGCGCACCGGCAGCGCGAGGCCGGCGTGCCGGCCGTGCAGAGCCTCATCGACACCTCGCACTGGCTGACGCGGGTGCTGCGCGAGGACCCGGTGGTCCGGGCGGGTCTGCGCATCACCGACGAGTGCAGCGGGCGGCAGCCCCCGGTCGCCGACGTCCGGCAGGCATGGATCACCGAAGTGCTGCGGCTGGTCTCCCGCGCCCGGACGGCGGGGGAACTGCGCGAGCACCTCGGTGCCGAAGGGCCGGAGACCGTGCTGTCCGCGGCCGTGTACGGACTGGCGGCACTGTCCCGCACCGGCACCGGTCCCGGTGAACCCGGACGGCGGGTCGCGGCGTTGTGGGAGTTCCTGCTGCCCGCCCTCGTCCCCGCCGCGCACGTGGGGCGCTACGACGTCCACTCCACGAACCTGTGCGCACGGCCCGCCGAGGTGGCCTGAACGTGGCCTCCCGCCCATCCACCCGGCGGACCGTGCGCACCTTCGCCCCGTCCGTCACCGGCCCTCCGGAACGGAACCCCAGGAGTCAGACCATGTCCTATGACAGCAGCCGGACCCGCCCGCCCACGAGCCTCGCACCGGCCCCCGAGGGCCTGCTGACCGACCTCGTCGGGATACTCGCCGCCGTCCTGCACCTCAAGCCCGAGAAGATCGACCCGGCCCGGACGTTCCGGTCGCTGGGCCTCGACTCGCTGCTGATCGTCGAGTTCGTCGCCACCGTCAACGCGCGCCACGGCCTCGCCGTCAAACCCGACGCGCTGTTCGACCACCCCACCCCACAGGCCTTCGCCCGGCACGTGGCCCGCGAGGGGGCGGGTCCGGGCACCACCACCCGGGCCGACGCACCGGACCACTCCGGCATGCGGCCCGTGGGTGCCCCGGCACCCGCTCACCGGCCGGTCCCGGAGGCGCCCGCCGCCTCCCCGGCGGCCGGCCCCGGCCGCGGGCACACCGGCGCGCCGTCCGGGCAGACCCGGACCGACACCTCGGCGCAGGAGGCGGTACTGGACGTGCTGAGCGAGGAACTCGCCCGCATCCTGTGCTGCGACCCCTGGGAGATCAGCACCACCGCCGCCTTCAACGTCCTGGGCATCGACTCCATCCTCGGCGCGGAGTTCGTGGCGACGGTCAATGAGATCTACGGCGTGCGGGAGCGCGCCGTCACGCTGTACGACCACCCGAACCTGGCGGCGATGGCCGCGCACATCGCCTCCCTCACCGCCCGCCACGCACCCGCCCCGGGCGGCTCCCCGGACCTCGCGGACCTCCTCGACGCCGTGCGCGAGGACCGGATCTCCGTGGACGACGCCCTCGCCCTGCTGCCCCGGCAGGCCTGAACGGACCGGTGTGCCCGATGGACGAACGCGAGATCCTCACCCGGTTCAAGGCCGGGACCCTCGGCCGGGACGACGCCGCCCGCCTGCTGACCGGGGCACGGCAGGCCCGCGCGGACACCGCGCCCCCGCGGCCCCGCGCGGACCCCCCGCTCACGAGGACCCGGCCGGAGACGGCGCCCCGGCCCACCGACCCGTACGCGCGGCCCCCCGCCGCACCACCCGGCGACCCGTACACGCAGCCGCCCGTACAGCCGCCCGCCGCGACCCCCGCCGAGCCGTACGCGCAACCGTCCGTGCGGCCCGACGCCGACCCGCCCGTCCCCCTGGACGCGGAGCCGTCCGCCGAGCCGTACGCGCGGCCGTCCGCCGGGCCGTACGCGCCGCCTCCCGGCCCGTGGTACGCCGAGCCGGGTGCCGTGCCGCCCCCTGGGCGTCCGGCGGTGGAGGACCGCTACGCCGTCGTGGGCATCGCCGGCCGCTATCCGCTCGCCCCCGACCTGCACGCCCACTGGGAGAACCTGCGGACCGGCCGCGACACGTCCCGCGCCGTGCCCGTCACCCGGCCCGGCCTCGCCCCGGCGCCGCCCGGCCGGCGCGGCCACTTCCTGGACGACGTGGCCGAGTTCGACCCCGAGTTCTTCGGCATCACGCCCGCCGAGGGCGCCCTGACGGACCCGCAGGAACGGCTCTTCCTGGAGGTCGCCTGGGAAGCGCTGGAGAACGCGGGGTGCACCGGCTCACGGCTGGACGCCCTGACCACCCCGGGCGGACCGCCGCGCGCCCTGGGCGTGTTCGTCGGCGCGAGCAGCCACGACTACGCCCTCCTGGCCGCCGCCTCCTGGACCGACGGACGCCCGGCCCCCGCGGCCGGCCACGGGGGCCTGCCCGGCAGGCTGGCCTCGGCACTGGAGCTGACCGGGCCCGCGCGGGCCGTCGACACCGCGGAGTGCTCCGCCCTGACCGCCCTCCACCTCGCCGTCGGCGCGCTGCGCCGCGAGGAGTGCGCGGCAGCCGTCGTCGGAGGCGTCGAACTCCTGCTGCACCCCTCCCGGATCAGGGAGGGCGCCGGTGAGGGCGTGGGCGCCGTGGTGCTCAAACCGCTGCGCCGGGCGCTCGACGACGGGGACCGGGTGCACGCCGTCATCCGCGACACCGCCGACGGCCGCACCGCCCGGCACCGCGACCGCCCCGCCGACACCCGCACCCACCAGCGGACGGACGGGGCGCACGAGACCCGCGAGAGCACCGCCCGGCGGATCGGCTCGGCCGGCGCGGCCACCGGGATCGCGGCGCTGACCGCAGCCGTGCTCCAGGTGCGGCACGGGGTCCTCGCACCCCGCGACGGCCGGGGCGCGGCGGCCCCCTGGCCGCGGACGTGCGACGACACGGGACGGGAACTGCCGCGTACCGCCACGGTCGAGATCGCGGCCGACGGCGGGTGTGCGGCACGGGCCGTGGTCGAGGAGCACCCGGCAGCCGAGGCGCCGGCCGGGGAGGAACCCGGCGGCGACGACGGGCCGTTCCTGCTGTCGGCCCCGACGCCCGCCCATCTGGCCGCCACCGCCCGCCGGTTCGCCGACTGGCTGGCCGGGGCCGCCGACGCAGGCCACCCGGCCGGCGCGCTGCCCGCGGGCCTCGCGCGCGCCCTGCGCGCCGGACGCGCCGCCCTGCCGTGCCGGCTCGCGCTGCCCGCCTCGGACGCGCCCGGCGTCATCGCCGCGCTGCGGCGCTTCGCGGACACCGGAAGCGCCGGCGAGGAGGCCCGTACGGCCGACCTGCGCGGCGGAGCCGACCCGATGGACCTGGGCGGCCTGCCGCAGACCCGCGACTACCTCACCGCCCTGTGGCGCGCCGGACACCGGGCGCAGGTGACCCGGCTCTGGCTGAACGGCGTCGACGTCGACTGGACCGCGCTGGAGGCCGCCTCGCCGGGCACGGCACCCGCGGAACCGCCGCCCTCCGTCCACCTGCGCAGGCCGCTGTGGCTGAGCACCGACGGCGCCGGCGCCCCGCGGGAACCGGAGCCGACGGGATGAACGACGAGGCACACGCGGCCGGCGGCCCGGCCGTCCTGGAGCGTACCGACGGCACCGAACCCGTGAAGCTGTGGTTCTGTCCCAACGACGAACTGGCCCCGGGCATCGCGGCCGTCCTGGCCCGGCACTGGCTGGACGAACACGAGCAGGAGATCGCCGGCCGCTTCCTCTTCGAACGTGACCGGCGCCAGTACCTCGTCGCGCACGCCCTCGTTCGGCGCGTACTCGCCCTGGAGTGCGGCCTGCCGGAGGCGGAGGCCGTCATCTGGCGCTCCTCGCGCGGACGGCCGTTCCTGCAGAAACCGCCGGACGGGCTGCCGCGCGGTGGCCGGGAGCTGGACTTCAACCTCTCGCACGCGGGCGGGCACAACTTGCTCGGCGTGGTCAGACGGCACCGCATCGGCGTGGACGTGGAACGGCTCGACCGCGGCGACCAGGGCTTCGACGCGGTCCTGGAGACGTTCGCCGCCTCGGAACAGGCCTGGGTGGCGCGCGCCGCGCCCGGCCGCCCCCGGGACCGGCGGCTGCTGCGGCTGTGGACGCTGAAGGAGGCGTACTCCAAGGCACGCGGGCTGGGGCTCGGCCTGCCCTTCGACGCGTTCTCCTTCAGGCTGGCCGAGGACCGCGGCGTCCTCGGGTTCCAGCCGCCCGGGAACGACGCCGAGCGGCGGTGGCGGTTCGTCGAACTGGAGCCGGTGCCCGACGTGCTGGTCGCGGTGGCCGTCCTGGCCGACTCCGACGCGCCGCCCGCCCTCCAGCTCCACCACGGCTTCCCGTGGGGCCGGTCCGCCCCCCGGCTGGTGACCCTGCCCGAACCGGCGCCGACGACGGGGTGAGCGCGTGGGGACGGTGGGGGACCTGATCCGGCGGGAGGACCCGCTGCGACTGCTGGAGGGGCTGCTGACGGACGCCGGGCAGGGCAGGGGGAGTGCCGCCGCGCTCACCGGCAGCCCCGGTACCGGCAAGAGCGCCGTGCTGCGCGCCCTGTCCGCACGCGCCGCCGAGGCCGGGGCCACGGTGCTCGGTGCGTGCGCGACCGAGGCCGAGCGGAGCCTGCCGTACGGCGTGGTGGGCCAGCTCCTCAGCGGCACCGCCGGCGGCACGGGCCCCCCGTCCGGCGCACGGGACGGCCGGGACGCGAACCGGCCCGAGACGCTGTACGAGGCGCTGCGCGCGCTCGGTGCCCACCGGCCCCTGGTCGTGACCGTGGACGACGTCCACCACACCGACGAACCGTCCGCGCGCTGCCTGCTCTACCTGTGCGGGCGCCTGGCCGCCACCGGCGTCCTGCTGGTGCTCGCCGGACGGCCGCCGACGACGCCGTCGCTGCCGCTGGCCGAGGTGCTGCGGCACCCGCGCTGCGTCCCCGTGCCCCTGCGCACCCTGTCCGAGGACGGGGTCGCCGAGTTCCTCGGCGCACGCCCGGCGGGCGCGATGGACGCGGCGACGGCCCGGCGGCTGGCCCCCGACTGGCACCGCTTCACCGGCGGCAACCCGCGGCTGCTGCACGGCGTGCTGGCCGACCACCGGGACTGCGGGCCGGTCCGTCCCGCCCGGCCGGTCGCCGGTACCGCCTTCCGGCGGGCCGTCGTCGGCTGCCTGCGCGGTGCGGAGCCCGCGGTGACGCGTACCGCGAAGGCGCTGGCCGTCCTCGCCGACCAGGTGACGCTGACGCTGCTCGCCCGGTTCCTGGGCATGCCCGAACGGGCCGTGGTCCCCAGCCTCGCCGCGCTGGAGGCGACCGGACTGCTCGACGCGGGCCGGCTGCGCCACCAGGGGGTGAGCGCCGCCGTACTGGAGTCGCTGACCGCCGAGGAGAGCGCCCGCCTGCACGCCCACGCCGCCCGGGTGCTCTACGACACCGGAGCCGAACCGCCCGTCGTGGCCGGCCACCTCGTCGCCGCCCAGGCGGCCCGGACCGCCGACGGCGGCACCGGCGACGCCCCGTCGTGGGCCGTCCCCGTACTGGCGGAGGCGGCCCGGCACGCGATGCCGGCCGGGCAGGCGCGCCGCGCCGCCGAGTTCCTGCGCACCGCCCACCGCCTGCACGACGGCGGGCAGCGCCCGGACGGCATGCTGACCACGCTCGCCCGCGCCGAGTGGGAGAGCGATCCGGCGTCCGTCATCCGCCATCTGCCCGCCCTGGAACGCGATCTGGCCGCACTGCGGCCCGACGACGGGCGGTGGGCGGAGGCGGCGGCCCTGCTGCTGTGGCACGGCCGGCACGACACGGTGGCCCGTGGCGCCGCCGGCGCCGGCGACGGCACGCGGGCCCGTGAGGTGCGGACCGCGCTCGCCCACCTGTACCCGGGCCCGGGCCGGCAGGGTCCGGCACCAGGACCCGACGCGGTGGAGCGGGTCCTGGAGTCGCTCGTCCACACCCTCGCCCCACCGCCCTCCGTCCCCGCCCTGCTCGTCGCCCTGCTGTACGCCGGAGAGACCGACCGGGCCGCGCGGTGGCGCGAGCTGACCGGCGCGGCGGAACCGGCCGGGACCACACCGGCCCGGCAGGCCGTCGTCGCCGCCACCACCGCCGTACTGCACGTCCGCACCGGCTCGTACGACGCCGGCGCCGGGCACGCGGCGCGGGCGCTGGCCCTGCTGTCGCCCGCGGCCTGGGGCGTGGCCGTGGGCATGCCGCTGGCGGCCGCCGTGCGCGCGGCGACCGCACGGCAGGCGCACGAGGAGGCGGCGCGGCTGCTGCGGGTCCCGGTGCCGGACGCCATGTTCCGCACCCGGGCCGGGCTGCACTACCTGCTGGCCAGGGGCGGTCATCTGCTGGCCGCCGGACGGGCGCGGACCGCGCTCGCCGACTTCCACGCCTGCCGCGACCTGCTGGCCTACTGGGGCGAGCGGAGCCGGGACGGACTGGACTGGCGGACGCCCGCCGAGCGGGCGCTGCGCCGCCTGGGCGACACCCCGGACGGCGACCCCGTCGCCGTGCTCACCCGGGCCGAGCGGCGCGTCGCGCTGCTCGCCGCGGCCGGCTGCACCAACCGCGCCATCGCCGCCAAGCTGTACGTCACGCCCAGCACCGTCGAGCAGCACCTCACCCACGTCTACCGCAAGCTGCGCGTGAGATCGCGCGGCGACCTGGCGAAGCTGGCCGCCGTCCGCGCCGCCGGGTCCGCCGACGGCGCGGGGTAGCCGGGCGGCGGGTCAGCGGCTGCCGGTGCGCAGGCCCCGGCGGTTCTTGCGGCCGAGCAGCCCGGCCGACACCAGTTCCGCGAGGGCGTCGGAGGGCTCGTGCTCCGGCGTCTCGAAGTGGTCGAACAGGCGGTGCTGGATGGCCAGGGAGACGTCCAGGCCGATGGTGTCCAGCAGCGCGAACGGGCCCATGGGGTAGCCGAATCCGCGCTCCACGGCGGCGTCGGTGCGCTCGACGACACGGTCGTCCGCCCCGGGCCGGTCGAGCAGCGCCAGCGCCGCCCCGAGATAGGGGAACAGCAGGCTGTTGACGATGAAACCGGTGCGGTCGGGGCACTCCACCACGGTCTTGTCCAGCCCCCGGCAGAAGGCACGGGCGGTGGCGAGCACCCCGGGGTCCGTGCCGGGGGCGTGCGCCAGCTCCACCAGCCGCATCACCGGGGCCGGGTTGAAGAAGTGCAGGCCGACGACGTCGGCGGGCCGGCCGGACGCCTCGGCGCAGGCGGCCACGGACAGGCTGGAGGTCGTGGTCGTCAGCACCGTGCCGGGGGCGCACGCCTCGCCGAGGGCCGCGAACACCGTCCGCTTGACGTCCGGGTCCTCGGCGACCGCCTCGATCACGAGGTCGCAGTCGGCGAACGCGTCGAGGCCGGTGGCGGCGCTCAGCCGGTCCAGCGTCGCCTCCCGGCCGGCCGGCGTCACCCTGCCGCGGCGCACCCCGCGGGTGAGCGAGTCTGCGACCGACTCCAGGGCGGCGTCCGCCTTCGCCGCGGTACGGGCGACCAGCACGGTGGGGTGGCCGGCGAGGGCGGTGACCTCGGCGATGCCCCGGGCCATCGCGCCCGAGCCGAGGACACCGACCCGGCGTACCGGCCGGGCGCCGGTCTCGTCCGGCGCGGCGCCCCGCTCCCGGACCTCGGCGCCGGTCTCGTCGTAGGAGTAGAAGCCGCCGCCGCTCTTGCGGCCCAGGCGTCCGGCCGCGACCATCCGGCTGAGCAGCGGTGCCGGTTCGAAGGCGGTGTCGCCGGTACGCCGCCACAGGTCCGTCAGGGCGGCGTGGGCGGTGTCGAGCCCGATGCGGTCCATGGTCTCCAGCGGTCCCGCCGGCAGCCCGCAGCCCAGCCGCATCGCGGTGTCGACGTCCTCGTGCGGGGCGTAGCCCTCCGAGCACAGGACGACCGCGCGGTTCAGCAGCCCGAGCACCAGGGCGTTCGCGTCGGCGGCGGGTCCCGCGCCGACCTCGACCTCGGTGAGTCCCGCGGCGGCCACCAGCTCGCGCACCGCGTCCGCGGTCCGCGTGCTGGTGAGACCCGTGGGCACCGGCTCGGCAGGTCCGCCCGGGGCGGGCGGGGTGAACAGGCGCAGTCCGGCGAGGTCGGCGGGGCGCCCGCAGGCGATGGCCAGCCGGGCGACGGACAGGGCCGCCGTGGTGGTGACGAGCGGTGTGCCGGGCGGGCAGACCCCGGAGATCCGGCGCAGCACCTCCGTCTTGACGGCCCGGTCCTCGGGTACGGCCTCGACGACCAGGCGGGCACCGCGCAGAGCCGCCGGGTCGTCGGTGAGGACGGGGTCGGGTGTGCCCTCGGGGGCGGGCGACGCCTTCACCCGGGTGCCGGCGCGGGCCAGTGCGTCGAGGTCGGTGTCCACACCGACGACCGGATGGCCGGCCGCGTGCAGCAGGAGCGTCAGTGCCTCGCCGACGGAGCCGAGGCCGACGACGCCGATCGGCGCGGCGGGGGTGCGCGGGGTCTGCTGGGTCATGGGGTCGGAGCCTGCCCTTCGCGGAAGCGGTTGATGGCGCCGATGTGCCGGGCGCGCAGATCGGGGTCGGTGACGCCGAGGCCCTCCTCGGGAGCCAGGCACAGCACGCCGACCTTGCCCTGGTGGAGGTTGCGGTGGACGTCGTAGGCCGCCTGGCCGGTGTCCTGGAGCGCGTACACCTTGGAGAGCGTCGGGTGGATCCTCCCCTTGACGACCAGCCGGTTGGCCTCCCACGCCTCGCGGTAGTTGGCGAAGTGCGAGCCGACGATGCGCTTCAGCGACATCCACAGGTAGCGGTTGTCGTACTCGTGCCGGTAGCCGGAGGTGGAGGCGCAGGTGACGATGGTGCCGCCCTTGCGGGTGACGTAGACCGAGGCGCCGAAGGTCTCGCGGCCGGGGTGCTCGAAGACGATGTCGACGTCCTCGCCGCCGGTCAGTTCACGGATGCGCCTGCCGAAGCGCTTCCACTCCTTCGGGTCCTGGGTGTGCTCGTCCTTCCAGAACCGGTAGCCCTCGGCGTCCCGGTCGATGACCGCCTCCGCGCCCATCGACCGGCAGATCGCGGCCTTCTGCTCGCTGGAGACGACACAGACCGGGTGGGCGCCGCCGGCCAGCGCCAACTGGGTGGCGTACGAGCCGAGTCCGCCGCTCGCACCCCAGATGAGCACGTTGTCGCCCTGCTTCATCTGGGCGCCGTTGCGGGAGACCAGCTGCCGGTAGGCGGTGGAGTTGACCAGGCCGGGGGCGGCGGCCTCCTCCCACGTGAGGTGGGCGGGTTTGGGCATGAGCTGGTTGGACTTGACGAGGGCGAGTTCCGCGAGGCCGCCGAAGTTCGTCTCGAACCCCCAGATCCGCTGCTCGGGGTCGAGCATCGTGTCGTCGTGGCCGTCGGCCGACTCCAGCTCCACCGACAGGCAGTGCGCCACCACCCGGTCGCCGGGCTTCCACCGGCTCACTCCCGGACCGGTGCGCAGCACCACCCCGGCCAGGTCGGAGCCGAGCACGTGGTACGGCAGGTCGTGGCGGGCGGTGTGCGGCGACAGCTTCGCGTAGCGCTCGAGGAACCCGAACGTCGACAGCGGCTCGAAGATCGACGACCAGACGGTGTTGTAGTTCACCGAGGACGCCATCACCGCCACCAGTGCCTCGCCGGGCCCCGGCAGCGGCACCGGAACCCGCTGGACCTGCAACGACTTGCGGGGGTCCTTGTCCCTGGAGGCCATGCCCTCGAACATGGCCACGTCCTCGCGGCGCACCACGGCTCCCCGGTACGACTCCGGCAGCCGAAGCCCCGCGAAGTCCTCCGACGAGGCGTCACCGCCGCAGGCAACGGCTTGGATGATCTCGTCCACGTGAGTTCCCGGTCCTCTCGACACGGCTGCGCAATGGCACGTCGGACAGCAGCGTGGAACACCGGGGCGGGTCCGCGGCACCCCAGACAACCCCCGGTTTCCGCCCGCCCCGGTCCAGGGGGAGGGCAGGGGGCCCCAGGGGGTGCGCGCCCGCCGGGTGCCGTCAAGGGGCGTCGTCAGAGGTCCCGTCAGGGCGCTGTCAGGGGACGGCCGGCTCGGCGGCGGTGTGGGCGAGGTGGGCGACCATGCTGTCGTAGCGGCGTACGAGGGCGTCCTGGGAGCGGCTCAGTTCGTCGATGCGCCGTTGCAGGCGGGCGATCTCGCCGCCGAGTTCCAGGGCCTCGGAGAGGGTCGCGGGCCCGCCGCGGGGGAGCAGGTGGGGCGGGACGGACAGGTCGGGGGCGTGGTTGAGGACGGCTTCCATCCGGGCGCGCAGCGCCGGGCCCGGCTCGATGCCGAGGACCTCCACCAGGCGCCGGCGGGCGCGTTCGTAGACGCCGAGGGCCTCGGCCTGGCGGCCACCGCGGTACAGGGCGACCATCAGCAGGTCGTAGAACCGTTCACGCAGCGGGTGGTCGATGGTCAGCTTCTCCAGTTCCCCGGTGATCTGGCCGTGCTGGGCGCAGCGCAGGCTCGCCTCGTACAGCGACTCCAGTGCCGTCAGCCGGTGTTCCTCCAGCCGGTCCGCCTCGCTCGTGCACAGCGGGCCGAGGCGGCTGTCCTGGAGGGCGGGGCCGCGCCACAGGGACAGGGCGTGCCGCAGCAGCCGGACGGCGTACCCGGGGTCGGTCGAGACCGCCGCCCGGCCGAGGGCGGACAGCCGCTGGAAGCGCTCGACGTCGGTGGTGGCGGGGCCGAGGCTCAGCTGGTAGCCGGTCGGCAGGGTGCTGATCCACTCGTGGCCGGCGGAGCGCTCGCCCGGTTCGGGCAGCAGCCTGCGCAGCCGGGCCACGTGGGCCTGGAGGGCGTTCTGGGAGTTGGCCGGCGGCCGGTCGCCCCAGAGTTCCTCGGTGAGCCGGTCGACGGACAGCAGCTGGTCGGCGTGCAGGACCAGCGCCGACAGCAGGGCCCGCTGCTTGGAACCCGAGGGCACGATGCCCGCGCCGGTCGTGCCGTCGTGCAGCCCGACCGGTCCCAGCAGCCGGAACTCGGTCTCCCCGGCGGCTCCGGGTGACGGCGGGCGGTGACCGGTGGCGGTGCCGCCCCGGGCGATCGGCGGGGCACCGTCCGGTGGGTGTTCCATGAGGGCTCCCTCGGCGTGGTGCGGTCGGCGGGTGGTCGTCGGCGGGGCGACCCGGGAAGCGGAGGGCGGTAATCCGGTCCAGGGGCGGTCGGAGGGCAGAGGGATGGACGCTCCGGACGGTAACCGCCGCGAGGGCCCGGCGACGGAGCCACGAGCCCGCCTCCAGCTGTCGTACAAGCGTTCTTGAGCAGGGCGTCGACAAGGCGGAAGCCCGTACGTGGAGAGTCGCTCGAACGCCACTGGAGATCCCGGGGGGTACGGCCCGAACGGGGCTAGCTTGCCTAACGGCCGACGGCTTTGAGCCACCGAGGGGCCTCGACCACTTGGACCGGTACGGGGAGGAAACCATGGAGATTCAGGTTCTGGGTCCGTTGCGCGCCGACGTCAACGGGGTCTCGATCGTTCCGACAGCGGGCAAGCCGAGGCAGATCCTCGCCCTGCTCTCGTTCTATCCGGGCCGGGTCATGCCCGTGCCCACGCTCATGGAGGAGATCTGGGGCACCAACATGCCGCAGAGCGCCATGACGACCATGCAGACGTACATACTGCAGCTCCGCCGCCGCCTCGGCACCGCGATGGGGCCCGACGCACCCGGCCGGGCCAAGGAGGTGCTCGCCACCCGGCACGGCGGATACCTGCTCCAGGTCCCGCCGGAGAGCGTCGACGTGCACCGCTACGAGCAACTGGTGACGGCCGGTCAGGCCGCCTTCGAGGAGGCCAGGGACGAGCAGGCCGCCGACCTGTTCCGCGACGCGCTGGCCCTGTGGCAGGGCCCGGCCCTGGTCGACGTCCGCGTCGGACCGATCCTGGAGATCGAGGTCATGCGGTTGGAGGAGAGCCGCCTGGGCACCGTGGAACGGCGCATCGACGTCGACCTCAGGCTCGGCCGGCACGCCGAACTCATCGCCGAACTCACTGATCTGATAGCCCGTCACCCGCAGCACGAGGGACTGCACTCGCAGGCGATGGTCGCGCTGTACCGCTCCGGCCGGCAGGCCACCGCGCTCGACGTCTACCGGCGGCTGCGCGGCCGCCTGATTGAGGAGCTGGGCGTGGAGCCGTCGCCGCAGTTGCAGCGGCTGCACCAGGCGATGCTCACCGTCGACCCGGCCCTGGACGTCGTGTGCGGACCGCGCCGCACCTCCACCTTCAACCTGTACGCCGCCTGAGGCGTACCCGAGTCCGACGACGGGGCCCGGACGCCCGCGTCACACCGGGCCCGGACGTCCGGGGCGACCGCGAGGGAGGGACGGTTCATGTCCGACGCACCGCCGCTGCCCCTGCACTGCTTCGCGCACGCCGGGGCCGGGATCTCCGCCTTCCACGGCTGGTCCGCCGCCCTGGGCGACGGCGCCGTGCCCGTGCCCCATCTGCTGCCGGGCCGCGAACGCCGCCGCCGCGAGGCCCGGGCGACCGGACGCGAGGCGCTCCTCGCCGACCTGCTCGACGGCTTCCGCGCGCCGGCCGGCCCGTACGCGCTCTACGGCCACAGCCTCGGCGCGCTGGTCGCCTACACCCTCGCCCGGGCGCTGCACGAGGCCGGGCTGCCCACCCCCGCGCTGCTGGCCGTGGGCGCCTGCCCGCCGCCCGACGCCGGCTCCGTGCTCTCCGACGCCTCCCGCGAGTCCCCGGGGAAGCTGCGGGACCTGCTCGACGCCGTCGGCGCCGGCCCGGGGGACGCGGTCCCCCGCGACCTGTGGCAGCGCATGGTGCTGCCGGTGCTGCGCGACGACCTCGCCCTCGCCGACGCCCTGCGCGCCGCCGCCCGCCGGCCGGTGACCGGCGGCCCGTTCCGGGTGCCGGTGCTGGCCGTCTCCGGCGCGCACGACCCGCTGGCGCCGCCCGCGGCGGTGGCGGGCTGGCAGCGCTGGACGGCGGGACGGGCGGTCACCCGCACCCTGCCCGGTAACCACTTCTTCGTCCGGGAGCAGCCCCTGCCCCACCTGCTCGGGCGGGCCTGCCGCGTCGTACGCAGACTGGCGGCACCGCCCGCACTGTCGACCACCGGAGGACGAACGTGAGGGACAGCCGATGAGACGAGTCGCCATCACCGGGATCGGGGTGGTCGCGCCCGGGGGCGTGGGCACCGCCGCCTTCTGGTCGCTGCTCACCGAGGGACGCACCGCCACCCGGCCGATCACCCTCTTCGACGCCTCGGCGTTCCGGTCGCGCATCGCGGCCGAGGCCGACTTCGACCCCGCCCGGCACGGCTTCACCGCCGAGGAGACCCGGCGCCTGGACCGGGCCGCCCAGTTCGGGCTGGTCGCCGCCCGCGAGGCGGTCGCCGACAGCGGACTGGACACCGCCGCGACGGCGGAACGCACCGGCGTGGTGCTGGGCAGCGCCGTCGGGTGCAGCACCGGCCTCGACGAGATCTACGCGCACGTCAGCGAGCGCGGCGCCGGCTGGCAACTGGACCACACCCGTGCCGAGGCACGGCTCGGCGACTACCTGGTACCCAGCTCCCTGGCCGCCGAGGTCGCCCGGGACGCCGGGGCACTGGGACCCGTCGCCGTCGTCTCCACCGGCTGCACCTCCGGCCTGGACGCCCTCGGCCACGCCGTCGAACTCATCCGCGAGGGCAGCGCCGACGTGATGGTCGCGGGCGCCTCCGAGGCGCCGATCACCCCGATCACCCTGGCCTCCTTCGACGCCATCCGCGCCACCTCCGCCCGCAACGACGAACCGGGGACCGCCTCGCGCCCCTTCGACCGCACCCGCAACGGCTTCGTCCTCGGCGAGGGCTGCGCCGTGCTCGTCCTGGAGGAGTACGGACACGCGCTGCGGCGTGGCGCGCCCGTGTACGCCGAGATCGCCGGGTTTGCCGGCCGCTCCAACGCCTACCACATGACCGGACTGCGCCTGGACGGCGCGGAGATGGCGGAAGCCATCCGCGTCGCGCTGCTGGAGGCACGGCTGAACCCCGAGGACGTCGACTACGTCAACGCCCACGGCTCCGGCACCAAGCAGAACGACAAGCACGAGACGGCCGCCTTCAAACGCGCCCTGGGCGAGCACGCCCGTCGCATCCCGGTCAGTTCCATCAAGTCGATGATCGGGCACTCACTCGGCGCGATCGGCTCCCTGGAGATCGCCGCCTGCGCCCTGGCCATCAAGCACGACACCGTGCCGCCCACCGCCAACCTGCACGACCCCGACCCCGACTGCGACCTCGACTACACGCCGCTGACCGCCCGCGAACAGCGCACCGACACCGTGCTCAGCGTCGGCAGCGGCTTCGGCGGCTTCCAGAGCGCGATGGTCCTCACCGGCGGGCGACCGGAGGTGGCGGCATGACCGCCCTGGCCGGACAGGAACGCGGACTGATCGGCGCCCGCGACGTCACGGCCGTCGTCACCGGCCTCGGCGTCGTGGCGCCCGGCGGGGTCGGCACCGAGGCCTGGTGGGCCTCCGTGCTGCGCGGCCACAACGCCATCGGCCCCGTCACCCGCTTCGACGCGTCCGGGTACCCCGTCCGGCTCGCCGGCGAGGTCAGCGGGTTCACCGACGAGGAGCACGTGTCCGGGCGGCTGCTGCCGCAGACCGACCGCGTCACCCGGCTCGCGCTCGCCGCCGCCGCCCAGGCCCTGGAGACGGCCGCGCTGGATCCCGCCCGACTGCCCGACTACGCCGGCGGCGTCGTCACCGCCAACGCCGCCGGCGGGTTCGAGTTCGGGCAGCGTGAACTCCAGGCCCTGTGGAGCCGGGGCAGCCGGCACGTCGGCGCCTACCAGTCCTTCGCCTGGTTCTACGCCGCCAACTCCGGCCAGATCTCCATCCGGCACGGGCTGCGCGGCCCCAGCGGCGTGGTCGTCTCCGAACAGGCCGGCGGCCTCGACGCCGTCGCCCAGGCACGCCGCCTGCTGCGCCGGGGCACGGGCGCCGTGGTGACCGGCGGCGCCGATTCCACCCTGTGCCCCTGGGGCTGGACCGCCCACCTGGCCGCGGGCGGCCTGAGCACCGCCGAGGACCCCGACCGGGCCTACCTGCCCTTCGACGCCGCCGCACGCGGACACGTCGTCGGGGAGGGCGGTGCCCTGTTCGTCGTCGAGGACGGCGACACGGCGCGCGCCCGGGGCGCCGACGCCCTCGGCGTCGTCGCCGGCTGCGCGGCCACCTTCGACCCCGCACCCGGCACCGGCCGGCCTCGGCTGCTGGCCGCCGCCGAACTCGCCCTGGCCGACGCCGGGGCCACCCCGGCCGACGTGGACGTCGTCTTCGCCGACGCCGCGGGCGAACGGGCCGCCGACCGGGCCGAGGCACAGGCGCTGACCACCCTGTTCGGGCCGTTCGGTGTGCCCGTCACCGCGCCCAAGACGATGACCGGGCGGCTGCTGTCGGGCGGCTCGGCGGTGGACCTGGCGGCGGCCCTGCTCGCCCTGCGCGACCAGGTGATCCCCCCGACCGTCGGCACACGGCGCGTCGCCGACGACTGCCCGGTGGACCTGGTGACCGGCGCGGCCCGGCCCGCCCGGCTGCGCACCGCGCTGGTCCTGGCCCGCGGCCGGGGCGGCTTCAACGCCGCGACGGTCCTGCGGGCCGCCGGCTGACGACGACCCCCGGGCCGGGCGGCCACGCCCGGCCCGGACCACCCACGGACCCAAGGAAGACGAGGCACATCGTGGACCGGCTGGAGCTGACCGAACTCACCGCCCTGCTGCGCGCGTGCGCCGGCGAGGGCGAGGGCATCGACCTGAACGGCGACGTCCTGGACACCCCCTTCCTCGACCTGGGCTACGACTCGCTCGCCCTGCTCCAGGTCACCGGCATCATCGAACGCGACCACGACGTCACGCTCGACGAGGAGGCACTGGACGAGGCCGAGACGCCGCGCCAGTACCTCGACCTCGTCAACGGGGCCCTGTCCGCGCGCGCCACCGCCTGAAGGGGGAAACCGACATGGCCTCGCTGGGCGTACCCGGGACGAGCCGCGTCGACGCGCCGCGCGTCGACGTCTGTGTGGTCGGCGCAGGGCCCGCCGGACTGGCCCTCACCCTGATGCTGCTGCGCTCCGGCGTCGAGGTCGCCCTGGTGGAGCGCTCCACCGGCCTGCGCCGCGACTTCCACGGCGAGATACTCCAGCCCGGCGGACAACGCGTCCTCGACGAACTCGGCGTGCTGTCCGCCGCCCGCGCCCGCGGCGCCCGCGACCTGGACGCCTTCCAGGTCCTCCAGGACGGGCGGGTGCTGCTCGACATCGACTACCGGCGGCTCGCCGCACCCTACGACCGTCTGCTCGCGCTGCCCCAGCGCCACCTGCTGGACGAACTGCTCGCCGCCTGCCGGGCGCTGCCCGGGTTCACGTTCCTGGAAGGGCACCGCGTCTCCGGGCTGCTGCGCGAGGGCGAGCGGATCGCGGGCGTGGTGGCGCACCGGCACGACGGCGGCAGCACCGGCGTGCGGGCCCGGGTCGTGGTCGGCGCCGACGGCCGCCACTCCCGCACCCGGATGCTGGCCGGCGTCGACGCCGGCCGCCGGGAGGCCTTCGACCAGGACGTCGCCTGGTTCGCGCTGCCCGCGCCGGGGCACGCCACCGGCGCGGTACGCATCCACCGCACGGGGACGGGCGCGCTGCTCGTGCACGACACCCACCCGGACCGGCTGCGCGTCGGCTGGACCCTGCCGCACCGCACCTGGAGCCGGGTCGCGGTCCGCGGCATCGAGGACGTCCGCCGCGAACTGGCCGACGCCCTGCCGCACCTCGCGGACCTCCTCCATGAGCACCTGCGCTCGCTGTCCGACCTCACCCTGCTCGACGTGTTCGCCGCACAGGCCGCCCGGTGGGTGGACGACGGGCTGCTGCTGATCGGCGACAGCGCCCACACCCACGGACCGATCGGCGCCCAGGGCATCAACCTCGCCCTCCAGGACGCCGCCGCCGCGCACCCCGTCCTGCTCGACGCCGTCCGCACGGGCGACGCGAGCCGGGAGCGGCTGCTGCCCTACGAACGGCGGCGCAGGCCGGCGGCGGCCACCGTGCACCGCATCCAGCGGATCCAGGCCAAGGCGCTGCTGGGCCGCAGCGGCCCGGTCGCCACCAGGCTGCGCTCCCGGGCCGCGTCGGTGGTCACCCGCTCCGGGATCGGCGAGCGCATCACCCACCGCATCGCCTACGGACCCGACCCGGCCACCGTACGCACGGACCTGTTCACCACCCCCGCGCCCCCGACGGGGCACGAGGCCGACGTCTCGTCGGGTGCCCGGAGCGGGGCGTGAGCGCGGCCGGCACGGCGGGGGAGCTGGTCGAGGTCGCCGACGGCGTGTACGCGTACGTGCAGAGGGACGGCGGATGGTGCCTCAGCAACGCCGGACTGGTCACCGACGGGAACGACGCCCTCCTCGTGGACACCGCGGCGACCCGCGCGCGGACCCTGCGGCTGCGCGAGGCGGTGCTGCGGACCGTGCCGCGCCCGCCGCGCCTGCTGGTCAGCACCCACTTCCACGGGGACCACACCTTCGGCAACCACCTCTTCCCCGAGGCCCTGGTCGTCGCCCACGAACGGGCCCGCGAGGACGTCACGGCGGCCGGCCTGCACCTGACCGGCCTGTGGCCCGACGTGGGCTGGGGCGACCCGGAGGTGGTGGCGCCGCAGCTCACCTACCGCGACCGGATGACCGTGCACACGGGCCCGCTGCGCGCCGAACTGCTGCACCCGGGACCCGCGCACACCACCGGCGACACCGTCGTCTGGCTGCCCGGGCAGGGGGTGCTCTTCACCGGCGACCTCGTCATGTCGGGGGTGACGCCGTTCTGCCCGATGGGGTCGGTCGCCGGGTCGATCGAGGCACTGGACACCCTGCGCGCCCTCGGCGCCCGCACCGTCGTCCCCGGCCACGGCCCGGTGGGCGGACCGGAGCTGTTCGACGCCAACGAGGCCTACCTGCGCCGCCTCCAGCGCCTGGCCGCCGACGGCCTGGCCGCCGGACTGGGACCCCTGGAGACCGCCCGCGAGGCCGGCCCCGGTCCCTACGCCGAACTGCTCGACGCGGAACGGCTGGTGCCCAACCTGCACCGCGCCTTCCACGAGGCGCTCGGCGGCCGGCCCGGCGACCCGCTGGACATCCCCGCGCTCTTCGCGGAGATGGCGCGCTACCACGGTGGGCTCCCGGTCTGCCGCGCCTGAGCGCGGCCCGGGAGCGCCCCGCAGGAGGCCCTCAGAAGGACAGGTGGTCCGGGACGACGCGCCGCTCGCGGGTGAGCAACGCGCCGTCCTGGACCACCAGCAGGTCCTCCACCACGCTGCTCGGCCCGATGTCCGGCACCGGGTTCCAGGGCCGGGTGACGGCCACCAGCGTGTAGTACCGCGTGTGCAGCGCCCCGTCCGGACGGACCGACACCCGCAGCATGTTGTACCAGTGCCGCCTGCGCACCTCTTCCGAGCGGAACCGCCGTTCGTGGGCGGCCAGCAGCGCCGCCGCGATGGCCGCGCGCCCGTGGACGGCCGGCACCGAGGGCGAGGGCGAGAAGACGCCGTCCTCGGTGAACGTCTCCGCGAACTCCTGAGCCCGCAGCTCGTCCAGCAGCGCGACCTGGTCCGCGTAGAACTGCTGGACGCGCGCGTACAGGGCGGCCCCGTCGGTGGCGGACCCTTCCCCGATCGTCTGCACCGTCATGTCGTCAGCCTCCTTCAGGCCAGGTCGTCCCGGGTGACCACACGTCGCCGGGTCTGCCAGTCGCCGCCCGCGGGGACCAGCTCGTCCTCCATGACGCAGACCCGCAGCAGTCGCGAACCGCCGCCCCGGGGCGTGACGTGCACCAGGGCGTAGCAGCGGGTGCGCAGCGTCCCGTCCGGGCCGGGGCGCACGTCGAGCATGCCGATCCAGTGCCGGTGCTGTTCGCCGCTCTCCTCCTGGCGGCGCCGGTTGCGCAGCACGTTGGCGACCAGGCCCGCCCGGCCGCGCACCGGCGCGTCCAGGGTCGGCACGCTGAACACGGCGTCCTCGGTGAACGTCGCGGCCCAGCGGTCGGCGTCGTGCAGGTCGAAAAGCTGCATCTGGTGCGCGTAGAACCGCTGCACCCGTGCGTACAGGTCGCCGAACCCCGTCTGCCCGGCGAGGTCTACGGAGCGTTCGAGCGTCTCGGTGGTCATGCGGACCAGCCTTTCGTTCCGTCGGTAGCGCCCACTGTCCGCCGCCCGGATCGAGTGCTCTTCGAACCTTCCTCAAGCGGTGCGGCAGAACGTGGGTAGCGCCCCCGAGACCCGCTGGAGGACGAGCCCGTGGCGAACCTCGCGTACCCCGACATGACGGTGGACGGCCTGCTGCGCACGGCCGCCGTCCGTGATCCCGAGGGGCTCGCCGTACGCACCGGGCGCCGCGCCTGGACCTTCGGCGAGCTGGACGCGCTGGCCGACCGGATCGCCGCGTTCGTACGGCGCGCGACCGGGGGACGGCCGGGCGCGCGCGTGGGTGTCGCCTGCGTCCTCGACCCGGTGTTCGCCGCCGCCTACCACGGCGTCGCGCGCGGCGGCGCCACGGTCGTGCTGGTCAATCCGCTGATCGGCGCGCACGGACTGCGGCACGTCCTCACCGCCGCGGACGTCGAACTGGCCCTGGTGCCCCCGGCCGTCGCCGGGCACCTGGCCGGACTGCGCGGCGCCCTGCCCGCCCTGCACACGATCGTCGTGACCGACGCCGACGCCTCCGGCGCGGTGCCTTCCGGCTGCCTGCCCCTGAGCGCGGCCCTCGAAGGCCTGACCGAGGCCGCCCTGGGACGCCCCGGCGGCACGGACCCCGGCGCGGTCGCCTGCGTGCAGTTCACCACCGGGACCACCGGAATGCCCAAGGGCGTCCTGCTCACCCACCGCAACCTCGTCGCCAACGCCCGCCAGACCGCCCTCGCGCACGGTCTCGGCCCCGGCTCGGTCACCCTCAACCACCTGCCGCTCTACCACGTCATGCACCTCAACAGCGCGCTGGACGCGGGCGCCTCCCAGGTCCTGTGCGCCGACCCCGACCCGGTGACCTCACTGGCCGTCGCCGCCGGCACCGGCGCCACCCACTACTACGGGCTGCCCGCCCGCCTGCACCGGCTCGCCGCCGACGAGCGGCTGCCCCGCACCCCCCGCGCCGCCCGCGGCGGCACCCGCCTCACCGCCGTCCTGTCCGGCGGCTCGGCGCTGCTGCCCGAGACCGCGCACATCCTCGGCGACCTGCTCGGCGTCCCCGTCGTTCAGGGCTACGGCATGGCCGAACTGTCCCCGCTCACCCACTGCCTGCGCCCTGGCGGCCCGCCACGGCCCGGCACCGTCGGCACCCCCGTGCCCGGGACCGACTGCCGGCTCGTGGACCTCGTCACCCGCCGCCCGGTCGACGCCGGCTCCCTGGGCGAGGTGCAGGTCAGGGGACCGCAGCTGATGGCCGGGTACCTCGGTGAGGAGACCCGCTCCCGCGTCGACGCGGACGGCTGGTTCAGCACCGGGGACATCGGAACGGCCGACGACGACGGGGTGCTGCGGCTGGTGGACCGCGTCGACGACATCTTCAAGTACGACAACGAGATCGTCTCGCCCGCCCGCGTCGAACGGGCCCTCGCCCGGGACCCGCGGGTCGCCGACTGCGTCGTCGCGGGCCTGCGCGACGCCGAGCACGGCCGGACGGCCTGGGCCGGCGTCGTCCTGCGCGAGGACCCGGGCGAGCGGAGGGCGGACGCCGTCCTGCGCTCCGTCGTCGCGCGCGCCAACGAACGCCTCGCCTCCTTCGAGCACATCCGGGCCGCCGAAGTCCTGTCAGCCGTACCACGCACCCCCACCGGCAAACCCGCGCGCAGCCGCGTGCGGCAGGCGCTCGCCGAGCGGGCCGCGTTCCGCACCCGGTCCGCGCCCCGTTCCCTCGACCACCTCCAGGAGCAGACCATGGTGACCTTCGTCAACAAACTGACCGTGCACGGCGACCTCGACACCTTCCTCAGCGTCAAGAACCAGCTCACCGCCTACATGGCCGCCCAGCCCGGCTACGTCAGCCACCAGGTCATGCGCCACGCCTGGCACCCCAACGTCTACCTGGAGCTGGCCGTCTGGGAGGACGCCGAAGCGCACCAGAAGGCCGTGCGCAGCGACGAGTTCCAGTCCCTGGTCAAGCAGCTCGGCCCGCTCGCCACCCCCGAGCCCGGACTGTTCGAGACGGTGGAGGTGAGCGCCTGATGACCGGCCCCGGGCGGCCCCGGGCCGTCGTCGTGGGCGCCGGCCCCGTCGGACTGACCGCCGCACACGAACTCGCCCGCAGGGGCGTCGCGGTGCGCCTGATCGACGCCGCCGACGGACCCGCGCGCACCAGCAGGGCGGTGGCCGCGCACCCGCGCACCCTGGAGACGTTCGCGCAGATGGGCATCGCCGACGCCGTGATCGCGCGGGGCCGCCGGAACCGGGCCTTCACCATGTACGCCCGCGGGCGCCGCCTGGTGCGCCTGGAGGCCGACTACTCCACCATGCCGACCTCCCACCCGTACTCGCTGATCGTCGCCCAGACCGACACCGAGGCCGAACTGCGCCGGGCCGTGGCCCGGCACGGCGTCGAGGTCGAGTGGGGGACCCGCCTGACCGCGTTCGAGCAGGACGACGACCGCGTGGTGCTGCGACTGGCCCGCGACGGCCGGGAGGAGGACGTCGAGACGTCGTGGCTGGTGGGCTGCGACGGCGGGCACAGCACCGTGCGCAAGCTGCTCGGGCTGGAACTGCTCGGGGAGACCAGCGAGACCTGGATGCTCGCCGACGCGCCCGTCGACATCGACCTGCCGCCCGACACCATCTACTGGGCGCACACCGGCAGCCAGACGATGATGATGGTGCCCTACGCCCGGGACGGGTACTGGAGGCTCCTCGACACCGCGCCCGGCCCCGACGCCGCGTCCCGGGCCGCCGCGGACGCCGCCGGCACCGCCGCCCGGTTCGGCGCCAAGCTGACGGCCGGCCTCGGACGCACCGCCCGGGTCGGCCCACCGGAGTGGACCTCCGTCTTCACCTTCCAGCAGCGCATGGTCCGGCGCATGCAGCGGGGCCGGGTCTTCGTCGCCGGAGACGCCGCGCACGTGCACAGCCCCGCCTCCGGCCAGGGCATGAACACCGGCATCCAGGAGGCCTACAACCTGGCCTGGAAACTGGCCCAGGTCGATCAGGGGCACGCGGGACCGGAACTGCTGGAGACCTACAGCGAGGAGCGGGTGCCCATCGGCGAGGCCCTGCTCGGCTCCACCCGCACCGCCACCTCCCTCGTCCAGCTCAAGAACTTCCTGGCGTCGGTGGCGCTGCCCGTCGTCTTCACCGTCGTGCGCAACGTGCCGAGACTGCGGCGCGCCATCCAGCGCAAGGTGCTCGGCGGCATGTCCGGACTGCGCCTCGGCTACCCCGGGTCCCCGCTGACCACCCCCGATCAGCACCCGCACCTCATCGTCGCCGGACCCGCGCCCGGCGAGCGGGCCACCGCGGCCCCGGTCCACGACCCCGACGTGCCCGGCTTCCGCGCCCTGCACGAGGAACTGCGCGACCCCCGCTGGTCGCTGCTGCTGGCCGGCGGCGGCACCGGACCGGGCGACGGACCCGCCGGCGTCGCCGTCACCGCCGCCGTGCAGTACGGCGAGTGGCTGTCCGTCCGCACCGTGGGGGGCGGCCACACCGAGGGCCCCGCCCCCCTCACCGACCCGGACTCCGCGCTGCGCCGGGCGCTCGGCCTGGCGCCCGGCTGCTGGCTGCTGGTCCGCCCGGACGGCTACGTCGCCGCACGCGGCCGCACCCTGACCCGCACGGCGCTGGAGCAGCCGCTGGCCCCGCTGCGGCCGGCCACGCGCCTCGCCGGTGAGCCCCCGCGCGAACCGGCCGTCGCACGCCCCGTCCCCGCACCCCGCTCGAAGGAGGACCGACCGTGACCGCCGCCCGACCCGCCGTCACCCCCGGCGGCCCCACCGCCCCCGTCGCCCTGGTCACCGGCGCCACCAGCGGCATCGGACTGGCCGTGGCCCGCGAACTGGGCCGCGCGGGCCACCGCGTCTTCCTGTGCGCCCGCACCGACGCCGACGTCAAGCAGACCGTCGAGGACCTGCGCGCCGAGGGCCTCCAGGCGGACGGCCAGGCCGCCGACGTGCGCTCCCGCACCGCGGTGGCCGACCTGGTGCGCGCCGCGGTGGACACGTACGGGCCGGTCACGGTCCTGGTCAACAACGCCGGACGCAGCGGCGGCGGCGTCACCGCCGACCTCACCGACGACCTCTGGTACGACGTCATCGACACCAACCTCAACAGCGTGTTCCTGGTGACCCGCGAGGTACTGAAGAACGGCGGCCTGTCCGGCGCCGCACACGGACGGATCATCAACATCGCGTCCACCGCCGGCAAGCAGGGCGTGCTGCTCGGCGCCCCCTACAGCGCCTCCAAGCACGGCGTCGTCGGCTTCACCAAGGCCCTGGGCCGCGAACTCGCCCCCACGGGTGTCACCGTCAACGCGGTCTGCCCGGGCTACGTCGAGACGCCGATGGCCTCCCGCGTACGGCAGGGGTACGCCGCCGCCTGGGACACCACCGAGGACGCGGTGCGGGAGCAGTTCGAGGCGAAGATCCCCCTCGGCCGCTACTCCACGCCGCAGGAGGTCGCCGCGCTCGTGGCCTATCTGGCCTCCGGACCGGCCGCGTCCATCACCGCGCAGGCGATCAACGTCTGCGGCGGACTGGGCAATTTCTGAGACGACGTCGGACCACGACGTCAGAGAAGAGGTGTGTGGTGACGGGTGAGCGCGTGCACAGGACGTCGCACTCGACCGAGGTGGACGCACCGGCCGGGATCGTCTACGGACTGATCGCGGACGCGGTGCGGTGGCCGCTGTTCTTCCCCCCCAACGTCCACGTCGAGAAACTGGAGACGGACGGGACCAACGAGCGCCTGCGCATGTGGGCGACGGCCAACGGCCAGGTGCGGTCCTGGATCTCACGGCGGGTGCAGGACCCGGCGACCCGGCGGGTGGAGTTCCGCCAGTCGCACCCTCAGGCGCCGGTGGAGACCATGCACGGCACCTGGGCGGTCGAGGAGCTGCCGGGCGGCACCACCCTGCTGACCCTGCTGCACGACTTCACCGTCCACGGCGACCGGCCGCAGGACGTGGACTGGGTGCAGCGCGCCGTCGACACCAACTCCCGCGCCGAACTGGCCGGCCTGAGGCAGCTCGCCGAGCGCTGGCGGCGCTTCGACGCACTGGTGCTGTCCTTCGAGGACTCGGTCCGCGTGGAAGCCCCCGCCGAGCTGGTCTACGACTTCCTCTACCGGGCCGGCGACTGGCCCCGGCTGATCCCCCACGTGTCCCGGCTGGAGCTCACGGAGGACGCGCCCGGCGTCCAGGTCATGGCGATGGACACGCTCACCGCGGACGGCGCCTCGCACACCACCGAGTCCGTGCGGATCTGCTTCCCGCACGCCGGCCGCATCATCTACAAGCAGACGGCCACCCCCGCGCTGATGGAGGCGCACACCGGCGAGTGGTCCGTGGTGTCCGACGGCAGCGGGACGACCGCCGTCTCCCAGCACAGCGTGGTGCTGCGCGAGGACGCGGTCGAACGCGTCCTCGGCCCCGGCGCGGACCTCGCGCAGGCCCGCCGCCACGTCCGCGAGGCCCTCGGCCGCAACTCCACGGCCACCCTCGAACTGGCCCGGGAACACGCCGAGTCCGCGGTCCGCTCCGGCTGAACCGCCCGTGCGCCCGGGGTCCGTCGCGGCTCCGGGCGCCCTCCAGCGCCGCCCGGGACAGTCGACGGTGGAGTCATTCCACGGATCCCGGCGGGCCGCACGACGACAGGAGGGTGAGGCGATGAGCACGGAGGCCAAGGCGAGGACGGCGGCGTACCTCTCCAGGTTCTTCCCGGTCCACGACCTCGGGGACGACGACGACATCTTCGAGCAGGGCTACGTCAGCTCACTGTTCGCGCTCCAACTGGTGGCCTTCGTCGAGCGCGAGTTCGACGTCACCGTCGAGGAGGCGGACATGGAACTCGAGCACTTCCGCACCCTCCGCGCGCTCGACGCCTTCGTCACGCGCAAGCAGTCCGCGCGGGCGGGCGTCTGACGGCACACCCCCGGGCCGCGTCCGCGCGGTGGTCCAGGCCCGGCTCCGGCACCGCTCCACCACCGCTGCGGCCGCTCACGAGGCGGTACCGCCAAGGTGGTCCCCAGGCGTGCGAGAGACCCCGTCGGGGGACGAAGGAGCTGATCACCGCGCCATGGCCGGCACCGCGCAGACCGCAGCCGCAGTCGCATCGGCGCCCGGCGGCCCGCCGGGCCGCTGGGAGGCGGACGCACGCGCGCGTGCGGCACGGCTCGAAGCCCTGCTCGGCGACCCGTACGAGCCGGCCAACCCGCACGGACTGCGCGCCCTGTTCGACGCCGACGGCCGGCGCACCCCACCGCCCGAGACCGAGGCCCTGCTCGACGAGGCGGGCTGGGCCGCCGAGTTCGTGCCCGCCGCGTACGGCGGCCGGCTCACCCGCGCCGACCTGCTCGCCCGGGCCCTGCGCCCGGTCTTCCGGCGGGACGTCGCCCTGGGCTTCGGCCACGGCATCACCTCGATGTTCGCGGCCGGCGCCGTCTGGGCGGCCGGCGACGAACGCCAGCGTCACGAGGTGGCCGCCCTGCTGCTGGGCGGCGGACGCGCCACGATCCTGCACCACGAACTCGCCCACGCCAACGCCATCCTGCGGGACGAGTTCACCGCCCGCCCGGCCCCCGGCGGCGGCCACCGCCTGTACGGCCGCAAGGACGTCGTCATCAACGCCTCGCGCGCCGACGCCCACGTCGTCTACGCCCGCACCGACGCCGCCCGGGGACCGCGCAGCCACTCGGTGTTCCTCCTGGACCCCGCGCGGGCCGCGCCCGGCACGATGCGCCACCTGCCGCGGGTGGAGACCTCCGGCATGCGCGGAGCGCTCTTCAGCGGCCTGGAGTTCGAGGGCCGCGCCGTGCCGAGGGACACGCTCGTCGGCGGCCTCGGCGACGGCGTCGCCCTGGCCCTGCGCACCTTCCAGGTCAACCGCAGCGTGATCTGCGGCGTCGTCACCGCCGCCGCCGACACCGTCCTGCACTCCGCGGTCCGCGCCGCCACCACCGGACGCGGCGGCACCGTCGCCCGCCGCTGGCACAAGCCCCTCACCGGCGTCTTCGCCGACCTGCTGGCCTGCGACGCGATGGCCACCGTCGCGCTGCGCGCGCTCGGCCTGCTGCCCGGCCGGGCCCACGTGTTCGCCGCGGCCGTCAAGTACGTCGTCCCCGACCTGCTGCGGGAGGACCTGGAGGAGCTGGCCGCCGTACTGGGCGGCCGGGGCTACGACCTCGACAGCCCCGAGTACGGCGCCCTCGACAAGCTGGTCCGGGACCTGCCGGTGGCCGGCCTCGGCCACGCCGGCACCGCCTCCTGCCAGGCCGTGATCGTCCCGCAGCTCCGGACGCTGGCCGAGACCGCCTGGTTCGCCGAGGAGGAGCCGCCGCCCGAACTGTTCCGCCCGGGCGCCGAACTGCCCGCGCTGGACTACCGGACGCTGGGCATCGCGGGCGGCGGCGACTTCATGGCAGCGTCCCTGGCCGGCTCGGCCGCCCGCCTCGCCGCGGGCCGCGCGGTCGGCGGCCAGATCGGCGCGCTCGCCGAACTGGCCGAGGCGTTCGTCGCCGAACTGCGCGCCCTGCGCGAGACCTGCCGGACCCTGCCCCCCTATGGCAGCCGGGGCCTCGCCGACCCGGCGGTGTGCGTCCTCAGCGACCGCTACAGCCTGCTCGCCGGCGCCGCCGCGGTCCTCGGCGTCTGGGAGGGCCAGGACGGCACCGACCCGTTCCTCGCCGACCCGGCCTGGGCCGTGCTGGCCCTGTCCCGGCTCGGCGCCCGGCTCGGCATCCCCGTGCCCGACCTGCCCGACGGCTGCGTACGGCAGGTGCTCGACGAACTGATCCGCCGCTACCGGTCCGGCCTCGGCTGCGACCTGGACGCCACCGTCCTGGCCCAGTGACACCCCCCGGCACCGCGGCCGGCCCGGCGGCGGAGACCGCACGCGGACGGCACCGCCCCGCACCCCCGCCTGCCCGACCCACGGAAAGGGTGGACCGAAGTGAACCGCCTGACAGACACCCTGACGGACACCGGCACCGTCGACACCGACCGCATCAGCGAACCCGTCCACGTCGGCGGCCCCGACGGCCCCTGGCAGCGGGTCCGCGAGGGCATGCGGGCACGCGGCAACGCCACGGTGTTCACCACGTGGGGCGAGTGGCTCGGCACCGCCGTCACCGACCCGGGCCTGCGCCCCCTGCTGGGCCGGGACTGGCAGCGCTACCGGCGCACCGCCGACCCGCTCATCCGCTACCGGTTCGTCACCTCGCGCCTGGTCACCAAGTTCACGGCCGCCGCCGCGCTGGACACGCGCGCCACCGACCTGAACCTGGCGTACAAGATCGGCGGGCGGCCCTACCTGCGCGGTCTCGACCAGGTCGACATCAGCCTCACCCACACCGACGACCTGATCGCCGTGGGCGTCAGCCGCAACGGCCGGATCGGCGTGGACGCCGAACCCGCCGACCGCCCCATGTCGTTCGACCTGCTGCACGGCCACATGTGCAGCCCCGCCGAACGCGCCGAGCTGGAGCGGATGCCCCCCGAGCAGCGGTCGGCGGCCCTGCTGCGGCTGTGGACCCTGAAGGAGGCGTACACCAAGGCCATCGGCCAGGGACTGCGCCTCGGCTTCACCGAGTTCGGGTTCGGCGGCGGCGACGAAACGGGCCTGCTGACCCCCGCCGGCCGGTCCGCCTCCCGCGGCGAATGGGCCTTCGGCACGCACCGGGTGCTCGGCCGCTACCTCCTCAGCGTCGCCTGCCACGACGCCGGCCTGGACACCTCCCGCGACACCGCCGCCGGCAGCATGCTCGACGAGGGCTTCATGGGCGCCGTCGCCGGCCTGCTCGACCCCGGACCGCCGGACGGCCCCGCGCCCGGTCCGGGCACCTGAGCCGCGGGCGCCGGCCCTGTCCAGCGCCGTGTCAGCGCCGTGTCGGGCCCGTGTCGGCGCCGCCGCGCATACTCGTCGGGCGTTCGCACAGAGGGGAGGGAGGGGGCCTTCGAGCCGCACGCCGAGGTCGTGCACACAGCCGCCGTGCACACCGCCGTACGCGTGGACGTACACCGTACGCGACCACGGAAGGTGCCCGCCCCACACCGTCGATGACCGCACACCACACCGCACCGACGCCACCGCCCGGCCGGGACACGACCGTCGTCCTCGACCTCGGGCCGGCCCCCCACGACGACCCGGCACTGGAAGTGCTCGGCCCGCTGGACGGGGACCGGCTGGAGGCCGCCCTCGACCAGGTCGCCGTCCACCACCCCGACGCGCCCGCCCGGCCGCACCGGGTCGAGGGTCACGGGCCCGCGCGCCACACCCTGCGGCTGTCCCCCGGGAAGCCCGGCGCCGCCTTCCCCTGGGGCCTGCTCGCCGACCTGCTCACCCACCCGGCGCACGGCGCCCGCACCGCCCGGTCCGTGCCGCCCACCGCACTTCAGCGCGAACTGCTCGCCGACGCCGACGCCCACCCCGGCCGGCACGTGGAGCGCCTGACCTGGGCCTGGCACGGCCGGCTCGACCCGGAGCGGTTCCGCGCCTCCTGGCAGTCCGTCGTCGACCGGGAGAGCGTCCTGCGCGCCGCCTTCGGCGACGGCCCCGAACCGCTGCTCCTGCTCCACGACGACGTGACCGCAGAGGTCCTGTGGCTGCCCGAGGGCACGGTCGGCTGGCCCGACCTGGTCGCGCACGACGTCCGGCGCGGACTCGACCCGCGCCTGCCCCCCGCCCTGCGGGTCACCGTCCTGGGCGGCGGATCCGCCGGGCGCGACGGTGACACGCCCTCCCGGGTGCTGCTCACCTACCACCACGCGCTGCTCGACGACTTCAGCGCCCGCCTGCTCGTGCGCGAGTTCCACCGCGCCTACCTGGCCGGCGGCCGGCTGCCCGGCGGCGAACGGCGCCCCGACATCCGGGACTACGTCCGCTGGCTGCACCGGCAGGACACCGCACCGGCCCGTGACTACTGGTCGCGGTCCGCGCCCCGCGCCGACGCCGTCTCCCCCGTCCCGCTCACCGCGCCCCCGGGGCCGGCCGCCGCGTCCCCCGTTCCTGCCGGGCGCACCGAGGTGCGGCTCGACGCGGCCCTCACCGAGCGGCTCACCGCCTGGGCCGCCCACTGGGGCAGTACCGAGAGCGGCGTCCTGCAGACCCTGTGGGCCGTCCTGCTGTACCGGGCCAGCGGGGCGAAGGGCCCGGCGCAGGTCCGCTTCGGCGTCGCCGCCTCCGGTCGCGGCATCCTGCTGGAGGGCGCCGAACGCCTCCCCGGCCCCCTGCGCACCCCGCTGCCCCTGAGCGTCGAGGTCGACCCCCGGTCCACGGTGGCGACCCTGCTCGCCGAGGTGCGCGACCGGATGCTGGACATGGCGGCCTACGAATGGGTCTCGCCCGGCCAGATCCGCGACTGGTCCACCTCCCCGACGCCCGTACCGCAGGCGCCCGCCTCCGCGTTCCCGGACGGCAGCCTCCTGGTCTTCGAAGGCGGCCCCCGCCCCCTCGACGACCTGTCGGCCGAACTCGCCGTGCTGGGCGTCCGGGTGGGACGGCCCGAACCACTGGGCGCCCGGACCGCCTTCCCCGTCACCCTCGTCACCCGGCACGACGCCGACGGTGGACTCGTCCTGACCGCGTCCCACGACAGCTCCCCCTACGCCGACGCCACCGCGGTGCTCGCCGACAGCGCGTCGCTGCTGACCGAGGTGCCCTACCTGGCCGCCGACTCCACCACTGTCGCCGACCTGCTGCGCCTGCTGTCCACGGCCCCCGCCGCCCCCGCCGGTCCGCCCCCCGCCGCCGGGCCCGGGGCGGACACCGAACCCGCGCTCGTCCCGCTGCGGCCGGCCGCCGGCCCCGGCGCGGGCACCGTCTGTCTCGTCCAGACGCACGGCCTGCCCCGCGCGCGCTACGCCCGGCTCGCCGAGACCTACCGGGGCCCCGAGGCGGTCGTCCTGCTGCGCACCACGGGAAGCGGCCGGTCCGCCGCACCGCACCCCGCGCGGGACACCGACCCGCCGCTCGTCCTCGCCGCCTTCTCCGGCGGCGGCACCGCCGCCTGCGAGGCCGCCCGGCGCGTCGCCGCGGACGGAGGACGGCCCCCGCTCGTGGTGCTCACCGGTACCACGACCGACGACGCCGCCTTCGCCAGGACGCTCGAATCCGTCGCCGCACGAGCCGGACGCCCCAGGTGACCGGCATACCGGCGGCGCAGCGACGGCCGGGGCCGCCGGCCGCCGTCGGACGCCACACCACTGGAGAGCCATGTCCCGTCGCCTGTTCACCTCGGAGTCCGTGACCGAGGGCCATCCCGACAAGATCGCCGACCAGATCAGTGACGCCGTCCTCGACGCCCTCCTCCGCGAGGACCCCGGCGCCCGCGTCGCCGTCGAGACGCTCATCACCACCGGCCAGGTGCACATCGCCGGGGAGGTCACCACCACGGCGTACGCCCCGATCGCCCAGCTCGTCCGGGACACCATCCTGGCCATCGGCTACGACTCCTCCCGCAAGGGCTTCGACGGCGCCTCCTGCGGCGTGTCGGTGTCGATCGGCGCGCAGTCCCCGGACATCGCGCAGGGCGTCGACACCGCGTACGAGGCCCGCGTGGAGGGCGAGGACGACGAACTGGACCGGCAGGGCGCCGGCGACCAGGGCCTGATGTTCGGCTACGCCACCACCGAGACGCCCTCCCTGATGCCGCTGCCCATCGAACTGGCCCACCGGCTGTCCCGCCGCCTGACCGAGGTCCGCAAGGACGGGACCGTGCCCTACCTGCGTCCCGACGGCAAGACCCAGGTCACCATCGAGTACGAGGGCAGCCGCCCGGTCCGTCTGGACACGGTCGTGGTCTCCTCCCAGCACGCCTCCGACATCGACCTCGACGGGCTGCTCACCCCGGACATCCGCCGGTACGTCGTCGAGCACGTCCTCGCCGAGCTGGCCGGGGACGGCATCAAGCTGGAGACCGACGACCACCGCCTGCTGGTCAACCCGACCGGCCGCTTCGAGATCGGCGGCCCGATGGGCGACGCCGGCCTGACCGGCCGCAAGATCATCATCGACACCTACGGCGGCATGGCCCGCCACGGCGGCGGCGCCTTCTCCGGCAAGGACCCCTCCAAGGTGGACCGTTCGGCGGCGTACGCGATGCGCTGGGTCGCCAAGAACGTCGTCGCCGCCGGCCTCGCCGAGCGCTGCGAGGTCCAGGTGGCGTACGCCATCGGCAAGGCCGAGCCGGTCGGCCTCTTCGTGGAGACCTTCGGCACCGGGCGGGTCGGCCAGCGGCGCATCGAGGACGCCGTCAGCGAGGTCTTCGACCTGCGCCCCGGCGCCATCGTCCGCGACCTCGACCTGCTGCGCCCGATCTACGCCCAGACCGCCGCGTACGGCCACTTCGGCCGCGAGCTGCCCGACTTCACGTGGGAGCGCACCGACCGCGTCCAGCAGTTGCGGGACGCGGCCGGTCTCTGAGCGAAGGCCGGGCTCACCGTCTTCCCCGGCCGCGGCCCCGTACCAGGGTCGCGGCCGGCAGCACCAGGCAGGCGAAGGCCGCCGACGTGGCGAAGCCGCCCGTCATCCCGCCGGTCCGCGAGGACACCGTGACCAGGGCCGCGAGGCCGACCGAACCGCCAGGGCGACACCCGCCATGAACACCCGGCGGCGGCCCAGCAGGTCACCGGCCCGGCCACCGAGCAGCAGCAGCCCGCCGAAGGCCAGCAGATAGGCGTTGATCACCCACGACGCGCCGACGGCGGACAGCCCGAGCCCCTCGCGCATGCCGGGCAGCGCGATGTTCACGATCGGGTCGTCGAGCTGGATCATCGCGTTGCACCCGGTGATCACCCCGAGCGCGGCGGCCGACCGGCCCCGGATGCGCGGGCGGGGTGCGGGTGCCTCCCGCGCCCGCACCCGCGTGGCGGGGTGCTCCGAAACTTGCGTGGTCATGGCGGCCTCCTGCCGGGGGTACGACGGCGCACGGACGCCGGCCACCCTGCCGACGAACCCCGGAGAACCGCTCAGGCACCGCTCGAGAACGGCCGCACCCGCACGCCGCGCGCCCCCTCCCGGCACGCTTCCCGAGCGGATCTCGAGCGGATCTCGAGCGGTCCCGGCCACCGTCGGTACCACGCGCGCGGTCCGGCCGGGATGATGGACGACGGCACCGCCCGCCGACCGCCCCCCCCACCACCTGGAGATGCCTGTGCGACTGTCCTCACCCACCGCGTCCCGGGCGCATTCCCAGCTCACCCTCGAGGAGGTCACCAAGCGGTATGACGACCACGTCGTGCTGGACCGGGTCTCGCTCACCGTCGGACCCGGTGAGAAGGCCGGCGTCATCGGTGACAACGGGTCGGGCAAGTCGACCCTGCTGCGGCTGATCGCCGGAGCGGAGAGCGCCGACAACGGCGAGGTGACCGTAGCCGCCCCCGGGGGCGTCGGGTATCTCCCGCAGCGCCTGGACCTTCCGGCCGGGGCCACAGTGCGGGACGTCCTGGACCGGGCGTTCGCCGACCTCAGGGACCTGGAGCGGCGGCTGCACGAGGCGGAGGCGGCCCTCGCGAGCGACGACGGCCCTCGCCGGATGTCCGAACTGGGCGACCTCCAGGCCGAGTTCGAGTACCGCGGCGGCTACGAGGCGGACGCCCGGGCGGATGCCGCCCTGCACGGACTGGGCCTGCCCGGACTGGACCGGGACCGGGCCGTGGACACCCTCTCCGGCGGTGAGCGCTCCCGGCTCGCCCTGGCCGCCACCCTGGCCGCCGCCCCCGAACTGCTGCTCCTGGACGAGCCCACCAACGACCTGGACGACCAGGCCGTGGACTGGCTGGAGAAGCGGCTGCGCGAACACCGCGGCACGGTCGTCGTCATCACCCACGACCGGGCCTTCCTGGAGGCGGTGACCACCGCCATCCTGGAGGTCGACCCCGACCGGCGCACCGTCAACCGCTACGGCGACGGCTACCAGGGTTACCTCACCGCCAAGGCCGCCGCCCGCGCCCGCTGGGAGCGCGAGTACCAGGACCATCTCGCCGAGATCGAGCGGCAGGAGACCCTGGCTGCCAACGCCGGGCGGATGCTCGCCTCCATCGCCAAGAAGGGCCCCTGGGCGTTCAGCGGCTCCGAGCACCACCGCGCCCGGTCCTCCAGCTCCGCCACCTCCAGCAAGGCCCGTAACGCCAACGAGCGGCTCAAGCGGCTGCGGGACAACCCCGTGCCGCGTCCGCCTGACCCGCTGCGGTTCACGGTCTCCCTCACCCCCGCGGGCGATCCCGCCGCCGACCCCTCGGCGCCGCTGGCCGAGGTGAGCGGTCTGGAGGTCGACGGACGGCTGCGGCTCGACCACCTGGCGGTCGCCCCCGGCGAACGGCTGCTCATCACCGGACCGAACGGCGCCGGGAAGTCCACCCTGCTGCGGGTCCTGGCCGGCGACCTGGAACCCGACCGGGGCACCGTCCGCCGTGCCGGGCACACCGGGTGGCTGCGCC
Organism: Streptomyces sp. NPDC096105; assembly: GCF_044763335.1. NCBI lineage: Bacteria > Bacillati > Actinomycetota > Actinomycetes > Kitasatosporales > Streptomycetaceae > Streptomyces > Streptomyces sp. NPDC096105. Next base: position 13,756 of record NZ_JBIWGC010000012.1, on the reverse strand, counting down.
AGGACGAGTTGCCCAAGCAGCCCCGCCGTTCGGTCCTCGCCGAGTTCGCCGAGGGCCGCCCGGGGCACCCCGACGAGTACACGGACGAACTGCTGTCCCTCGGTCTGTTCCGGCGCTCCGAACTCGCCCTGCCGGTCGGTTCCCTGTCGGTCGGCCAGCGCCGCCGTATCGACCTGGCCCGCCTGGTCACCCGCCCGGTCGACCTGCTGCTGCTGGACGAGCCCACCAACCACCTCTCGCCGCTGCTGGTGGAGGAACTGGAGGCCGCGCTCGCCGACTACAAGGGCACGGTCGTCGTCGTCACCCACGACCGCCGGATGCGCCGCGCCTTCACCGGCACCCACCTGGAACTGGCCGCAGGCCGCCGGGTCACCGCCTGACGGCCTCTGCGGGCGGTCCGTTCCCCACCCGGACGCGGACCGCCCGCCCACCCCGTGTCACACGCGGACGACGACCGCCCGCGCCCGTGTCTCGTCCAGCAGGGCGGCCTGCCGCCGTGACTCCGCGCTCAGCAGGCGCAGGCCGGACGACACCGCCGCACGGTCCCGCACGGCGGTCGCGAAGAACCGCAGCATCGCCTCGAAGTGGTCCTCGGCCGGCACCGGGATCCGAGCCACGTCGCGGCCCGTGGCGAGGCGGATCACCGGCGCGTGGCCGGCGGCCGTGGTGTACACGTGCTCCACCGCCAGCGTGCCCGCGGCGCCCTGCACCTCGTACCAGGAGCGGTAGTGGTGCTCCATGCCGAAGCGCACCTGCGCGCTCGCGCCGTCGGGCGCGGTCAACAGGACGGCACCCGACAGGTCGACCCCGAAGCGCGAGCTGTGCCGCAGACTCGCCCCGGCCACCGTGAGGTCGCACCCCAGGAAGCGCAGGGCCGCGCGCAGCGGGTAGACGCCGTTGTCCAGCAGCGCCCCGCCGCCCAGCTCCGGGTCCAGGCGCAGGTCGTCCTCGGGACGGGGCGGGATGGTGAAGGCCGCCGACACGGCGCGCACGGCACCCAGGGCTCCGGAGGCGAGGATCTCCGTCACCTTCCGGTGGGTGCCGTGGTGGAGGAACATGAAGTTCTCCAGCAGCACCAGGTCGCGCTCCCCGGCCAGCGCGAACAGCCGCGTCGCGTCCGCCCCCGTGGCCGCCAGCGGCTTCTCCACCAGTACGTGCTTGCCCGCGCGCAGCGCCCGCTCGGCCCACCGCGCGTGCAGCAGGGTCGGCAGGGACAGGTAGACGGCGTCGACGTCGTCCCGGTCGAGCAGGGCGTCGTAGGAGGCGGCGGGCGTGCCGCCGAAACGTTCCGCGTAGCCGGCCGCCCGGTCCGTGTCCCGGGCGGCCACGGCCGTCAGCCGCAGCTCGGGGGTGCGCGGCAGTGCGGGAAGGGTGCGGCGGGCGGCGATGTCCGAGCAGCCGAGCAGGCCGAGGCGCAGGGGAGGGGGCATGACCGTCCGTGGGTGAGGGGCCGTCGGCCGTCAGTAGAGGGTGTGGGCGCAGACCACCAGGGTCCGCAGCTCGACGTTGAGGTAGTTGCCGTGCGCCAGCAACTCGGTGAGCTGGGCGAACGTCAGCCAGGCGTAGTCCTCGGGAAGGTCCTCGGGGAAGTCGTCGGGGGCCTCGACCACGGCGTAGCGGTTCTCCGCGTGGTAGAAGCGGCCGCCTTCCTCGGACTGCACGGTGTCGTAGCGGAACCGCTCCGCGGGCGCGGTGAGCACGTCCATGAGGAACGGCGGGAACGGCTCGGAGCCCGGCCCGGTGTGGTCGGCGGGCCGGCAGTGCACGGTCGGCGCCAGCTCCGCCACGTTCAGGTGCCCCACGTCCACCCGGGCCTGCACCAGGGCGTGCAGGGTGCCGTGGATGCGTTTGACGATCAGCGCCATCAGCCCGGGGACCTGTGGCTGGATCATCGGCTGCGTCCAGGAGCCCACCTCGCGGTTGCTGGCCGCGACGTCCGCGCCCATCACCCGGAAGCGCCGGCCGCTCGCGTGCCCGATCTCGGTGCCGGAGAACCGCCAGCCGTCCTCGGCGACCTCGCGCAGCGGCACCCGCCGCTGGACCAGTTCGCGCAGCGCCCGAACGCCGGTCAGCCAACTGTGGATCTCCGTCGTGCCGTGCACCGAGGGGGCGCCCGGATCGTGGAAGGAGCGCAGCACCGCGGCGTCGGCCGGATCGTCGGCGGCGGCCGGGCCGGCGCCGGCGGTCGGCAGGCAGGCCAGCACGGAGCGGCTGTCCATGTTGACCACGTTGTCCAGGCGCAGCAGCCGCAGCAACTGGCCGAGCGTCAGCCAGCGGAACCCCTCGCCGGTCTCCACGTCCTCGTCGATCTCGACGATCATGTTGCGGTTGCGCTTGGCGAGGAACCAGTCGGCCTGCTCGGACTGGAGCACGTCCACCAGCACCCGGGAGCGCCCCCGCTCCAGGAACAGGTCCAGGAACGGGATGCCCCGGCCCCGGTGCACCCCGGTGAAGTTGCTGCGGGTGGCCTGCACGGTGGGGGAGAGCTGGAAGGAGTTGACGTTGCCCGGCTCCATCTTGGCCTGCATCAGGAAGTGCAGCACCCCGTCGATCTCCCGGGCCACGATGCCCAGCAGACCCACCTCGGGCTGCACGATGATCGGCTGGCGCCGGCCCCGCGCGGGCAGCCCGTCGGCGAGCACGTGCAGGCCCTCCACGCTGAAGAACCGGCCCGACTCGTGCCGCAGGTCGCCGCTGTCCTCCTCGAAGTGCCAGCCCCGCAGCAGCGCGAACGGCACCGGTGTCACCCGGTACTCGCCCCGGCGGGCCTGCTCGGCCAGCCACGCCGGCACCCGGTCGACGGGCATCGGTGTGCTCTCGGGCGTCCGGGCCGACAGCAGGACCCTGCGGGCCGTACCGGCCCGGTCCGCGGCGAAGGACAGCGGTCCGGCCGGCGCCGGGAGGTCAGTGAGCATCGGCCAGTTCCTCCTCGATCAGCGAGGAGATCCCCGCCGTGTGGTCGTTGAGGAAGAAGTGGCCCCCGGGCAGGACGTGCAGGGTGAACTTCCCGCCGACCACCTCCGCCCAGCGCCCGGCGTCGTCGGGCGTCACGTTCGGGTCGGCGTCGCCGGTCAGGACGGTGGTCGGCACGGTCAGCGGCGGGCCCGGCCGGTAGCGGTAGGCGCCGGCCATCGCGTAGTCGTTGCGGATCGCCGGCAGCACCATGCGCAGCAGCTCCTCGTCCTGGAGCAGCGCCGGGTCGGTGCCCTGAAGGCGGGTCACCCGCTCGATGAGGGACCGGTCGTCCAGCAGGTAGGCCGTGTCGGTGCGCGGCACGACCGGCGCCCGGCGCCCGGACAGGAACAGGTGCGCCGGCGTACGGCCGACGGCGGTGAGCCGCCGGGCCGTCTCGAAGGCCAGCGTCGCGCCCAGGCTGTGCCCGAACAGCGCGAGCGGGCCGTGCGTCCACTGCCGCAGTTCCGGCAGGACCGCCTCGACGAGCTCCTCGACGCTCTCCAGGAACGGCTCGCCGCGCCGGTCCTGGCGGCCCGGGTACTGCACGGCCAGCACCTCCACGCCCGCCGGGGCCAGGGCGGCCGCGAAGCGCAGGTAGGCGGAGGCCGAGCCGCCCGCGTGCGGGAAGCACACCAGTCGGACGGTCGCGTCGTCGGCGGGGTGGTAGCGGCGCAGCCATCCTCCGGGGGTGGCGGCCGGCCCGCGTGCGGTGGTGGGGGCAGTCACGGTGGTTGTCAGCTCCTCGGGCGAGGGGGACGGGAAGGAGGCGAGGGAAGCGGGGGAGGGGACGGAGGGACGGGGGACGGCGAGTAGCGCGGCAGCCTGCCGGAGGCCAGGACCTCGGCGAGGCCGGGGGCCGCGGCGTCCTTGGCCGAGCGCACGGGCGGCCCGGTCAGGTCCCAGGGCAGCCCCAGCTCCCCGTCCAGGGCGTCCACGTCGACCATCGCGCCCGGCACGTACTCGGTGGAGAGCAGGTAGTTGACGCAGGTGCCGTCCTCCAGGGCGAGGAAGGCGTGGCCGACGCCGCCCGGCAGGTACAGGGCGACACCGTCGTCGGCCGACATCCGGGTGACCTCGTGCCGGCCGAAGGCGGGCGAACCCACCCGCAGGTCGACCATCACGTCCAGCATCGACCCGCGTACGCAGGACACCAGCTTGCTCGCGCCGTCGGGCACGTCGTTGCAGTGCACGCCGCGCAGTACGCCCTTGCGGGAGACGGAGTTGTTGACCTGGCGGACCTCGAAGGGCATCCCGGTCCGCCCGGTCAGCACGCTGTACCGGGCGGCCTCGTAGAAGTCGCCGCGTTCGTCGGACAGGCGCTCGGGCCGCACCCGGTAGGTGCCGGGGATGCCGGTCTCATCGACGCGCACGGCCACCCCCCTGCCGGGCGTCCGCCTTCAGCGGCTCCCACCAGTCGCGGTTGTCCCGGTACCAGGCCACCGTGTCCGCAAGACCCCGGTCCAGGCCGGTCCGGGGCGCGTACCCCAGCTCGGTGGAGATCTTCGTGATGTCCACGGAGTACCGGCGGTCGTGTCCGGCGCGGTCCGCCACCGGGCGCACCGCCGAGGCGTCCCGCCCGCACAGCGCCAGCAGCCTGCCGGTCAGGTCGCGGTTGGCCAGTTCCGTACCGCCGCCGATGTTGTAGACCTCGCCCGGCCGGCCCTTGGCGGCGACCAGCGCGATGCCCCGGCAGTGGTCGTCCACGTGCAGCCAGTCCCGGCTGTTGCCGCCGTCCCCGTACAGGGGCACGGTCAGGCCGTCGACCAGGTTGGTGGTGAACAGCGGGACGAGCTTCTCCGGGAACTGGTACGGCCCGTAGTTGTTGGAGCAGCGGGTCACGCACAGCTCGAGTCCGTGGGTGCGGTGGAAGGCGAGCGCCATCAGGTCCGAGGCCGCCTTGGAGGCCGCGTACGGCGAGTTGGGCGCCAGCGGGTGGTCCTCCGGCCAGGAGCCGGTCTCGATCGACCCGTACACCTCGTCCGTGGAGACGTGCACGAACCGCCCCGCCCCCGCGCGTACGGCGGCGTCCAGCAGCGTCTGGGTGCCCTGCACGTTGGTGCGCACGAAGGCGGAGGCGTCCTGGATGGAGCGGTCCACGTGCGACTCGGCGGCGAAGTGCACCACCAGGTCGACGCCCCGCATCAGCCGGCCGACCAGCGGCGCGTCGCAGATGTCACCGTGCACGAACTCCAGCCGGCCGTCGGTGCGCACCGGGCCGAGGTTGGCCCGGTTGCCGGCGTAGGTCAGCGCGTCCAGGACCACCACCCGGGTCGCCGCGAGGTCCGGGTAGGCGTCGGACAGCAGTTCTCTGACGAAGTGCGAGCCGATGAAGCCCGCACCTCCGGTCACCAGGACACGCATCGGCAAGGGCCTTTCCGGAAGGGGGGTGGGTGGGGTGGGCGCGGCACTCAGGCGGCGGAGAAGCCGACGGCGGGCTCCGGGGCCCGGGCCGCGGCCCGGCGGGCGGTCTCCTGCACGTAGCGGCCGTAGCCGGAGTCGCCCAGTTCCCGGCCGAGCGCGTGGCACTGCTCGGGACCGATGAATCCCATCCGCAGGGCGATCTCCTCCACGCACGCGATCCGCTCGCCCTGGCGCTGCTCCAGGAGCTGCACGTACTGGCCGGCCTGGAGCAGGGAGTCGTGGGTGCCCATGTCCAGCCAGGCGAAACCGCGGCCCAGGGCGGTCAGGCGGGCCCGGCCGGCGGCCAGGTAGGCGCGGTTGACGTCCGTGATCTCCAGTTCGCCGCGCGCGGACGGCGTGAGGCCCCGGGCGATGTCCACCACGTCGTTGTCGTACAGGTACAGGCCGGTGACCGCCAGGTTGGAGCGCGGCTTGACCGGCTTCTCCACCAGCGACACCAGACGCCCCTCGGCGTCGACCTCGCCGACGCCGTAGCGCTTCGGGTCGTTGACCGGGTAGCCGAACAGCTCGCAGCCGTCCAGGCGGCCCGCGGCCTGGTGGATCAGGGACGAGAAGCCCGGGCCGTGGAAGACGTTGTCCCCCAGGATCAGCGCGACCGGGCTGTCCCCGATGTGCTCCTGCCCGATGAGGAAGGCCTCCGCGATGCCCCGCGGCTCGTCCTGGGCGGCGTAGCTCAGCTCCAGGCCGAGCCGCGAGCCGTCGCCGAGCATCGAGCGGAACATGCCGACGTGGTCCCGGGCCGAGATGATCAGGATGTCCCGGACGCCGGCCAGCATCAGCACCGACAACGGGTAGTAGATCATCGGCTTGTCGTACACCGGGAGCAGTTGCTTCGAGATCGTGCCCGTCAGCGGGCGCAGCCGCGTGCCGCTGCCGCCGGCCAGGACGATCCCCTTCATCGGCTGCCTGCCCGGCCCGCCGCCGGCCGCCTGCCACGGCGGCCCCGCCGGGGGCAGCGGGGTGTTCCGTACCACGTCAATCATGACTGTTCTCCGTCGCCTCGCGGACCGCCGCGATGACGGCCGTGACGTCCTGCGCGGTCAGTTGCGGCCCCATGGGCAGGCTCAGCACCTCGTCGGCCAGGCGCTCGCAGCGGGGCAGCGGCCCGGTGACCGCCCCCGCGTAGGCCTGCGAGCGGTGCACGGCCACCGGATAGTGGACCAGCGTCTCCACCCCGGCCGCCGCCAGCGCCGACACCAGCGGGGCACGCCGCGCGGCACGCACCACGTACTGGTGCCACACCGGCTCGGCCCACGGCCGCACCTCGGGAACCTGAAGCCCCGGCAGCCCGGCCAGACCCTGCGTGTAGCGGGCCGCGACCCGGGCCCGGCGGGCGTTCCACCGGTCCAGGTACGGCAGCTTCACCCGCAGCGCCGCCGCCTGCATCTCGTCCAGCCGCGAGTTCGTGCCGGGCACCTCGTGCCGGTACTTCACCCGCGACCCGTAGTTGCGCAGCAGCCGGACCCGCTCGGCGAGCCGCGCGTCCGACGTCACCACCGCGCCCGCGTCGCCCAGCGCCCCCAGGTTCTTGCCCGGGTAGAAACTGAACGCCGCCGCGTACCGGGAACCGGCCCGCCGCCCCCGGTAGCGCGCCCCGTGCGCCTGCGCCGCGTCCTCCACCACCGGGATGCCCCGGGCGGCGGCCACGGCGTCGATCGCGTCGAGGTCCGCCGGATGCCCGTAGGGGTGCACCGGCATCACCGCGCGCGTCCGCGACGTGATCGCGGCAGCCACCAGCTCCGGATCCATCAGGTACGAGTCGGCCTCCGGCTCCACCGGAACCGGCCGCGCCCCGACCGCCGACACCGCCAGCCAGCTGGCGATGTAGGTGTGCCCCGGCACGATCACCTCGTCCCCGGGACCCACGTCCAGCGCCCGCAGCGTCAGCTCCAGCGCGTCCAGCCCGCTGCCGACGCCCACACAGTGGTCGTTCTCGCAGTACCGCGCGAACTCCTCCTCGAACGCCGCCAGTTCCGGACCCAGCAGATAGCGGCCCGAGCGCGCCACCCGCAGCACGGCGGCGTCGATGTGCTCCTGCACCCCGTCCAGCGCGTGCAGGTCCCGCAGGTCGTGGAAGGCCACCCGCCGCGCCCGCGCCGGCGCCGCGGCGGTCACCGCGACCTCCTCGCGGCGGCCAGGAACTCGGCGTAGTCGCGGTAGTAGTCCGCCTCGTCGTAGTGCAGAGAGGCCAGCACCAGGGCCACCGCACCCGGCGTGAAGTCCTTCAGGTTCCGCCAGACCCCCGGGCCGATGTACAGCCCCTGCCCCGGGTCGTCCAGCCGGAACTCGGCCTCGTTCGCCCCGTCGTCCACCGTGATCGTGAAACCGCCGTGGACGGCGATGACGAGCTGCTCCAGCGCCCGGTGCGCGTGACCGCCGCGGGAGGAACCGACACCCGGGTCGTGCAGGTAGTACACCCGCCGGATCGGGAATCCGGCCGTCCACTCGGACTCCACGACCGAAAGGCTGCCCCGCTCGTCGACGTGCTGCTCCAAGTCGATGACGGTGCAGGGCCTGGCCCCGCCCACCGCCACTTCCGTACTGATCCCCACCGCCACGATCGAGCTCCCTGGATAAGGGCCCGCTCAGCCGCGGGCGACGGAGACCGGCAGGTGACGGGCGGTGAGCTGGTCGCTCTCGTAGAACTCCGCCCGGTCGTGGTGGACGGTGAACGACCCGAACGCGTCGAAGACCAGGTTGAGGAACACCTTCGCCTCCATCCGGGCCAGGAACGCGCCCAGGCAGTGGTGGATGCCGTGACCGAAGGCCATGTGCTTGTTCGCCGAACGGTGCACGTCGAAGGTGTCCGGGTCCGGGAACTGGCGCGGGTCACGGTTGGCGGACTGGCTCCACGCCACCACCATCTGGCCCGCCTTCATCGGCACACCGAGGATGTCGGTGTCCTCCTTCAGCAGCCGGAAGATGTTGTTGAACGGGCTGCGGAAACGCAGCGTCTCCTCCACCGCCGCCGGGATCAGCGACCGGTCCGCCCGCAGTTCGGCCTGCGCCCCGGGGTGCCGGTCCAGCACGATGAACAGGTTGCTCAGCAGCGTGGCGCTGGAGATGTGACCCGCCGTCAGCAGCAGCGCGACGATGTTGACGATCTCCTCGTCGGTGAGCCTGCGCCCGTCGACCTCCGACTCGATCAGACCGCTCATCAGGTCGTCGGCCGGCCGCTCCCGCTTCTCCGCGATCTTCGCGTACAGGTAGGCCGCCCACTCCTTGATCGCCGGGCCCATCGTCTCGGCGAAGTCGTCCGGCAGGTTCGGGTACTCCATCCCCTCGTTGTTGAGGATGACGTCGACCCACTCCCGGAACAGGTCCTGGTCCTCGGCCGGCACCCCCAGCAGCTCCGCGATCACCGTCACCGGCAGCGGATACGCCAGGTCCGTCACCACGTCGATCTCGGTACGCCCGTCCAGGCCGGCCAGCAGCCGCCGGGTGATCTCCTCGATCCGCGGCTCCAGCGCCGCCATCCGGCGCGGCGTGAACGCCTGGCTGACCAGCTTGCGCAGCGGGCCGTGCCGGGGCGGGTCGATGCCGCCGAAGGTACCCGGGCCCATCAGCAGGGCCAGCTCCTCGGGCACCGGGAACACCGGCGAGAAGTCCGACGAGAAGAGCTGCGGGTTGGTGGAGACGGTGTTGTAGTCCTCGTACGAGAAGACCTGCCACGCGAACCGGGTCGCGTCCCAGAACACCGGCGCCTCACGGCGGGCGCGCGCGAACCAGTCGAGCAACTGGGCGGCGTCGGCGTCCACCGGCTGCGCCAGCGGGTGGGGTGCCTCGGCGTCGGTGACTTCTGCGTCGGTGACCTCTGCGGTCTGTGTCGTCATGTCGCTGTGTCGCTTCCTGAAGGTCGTGAGAAGTCGGAGAGTGACGGGGGTGACGGCGCGCGGCGCTCAGGCCGCGGCGGCCCCGACGGGAACGAGCAGCGCCTCGACGGCGTCGGCGGCGGCGGCGGGACCGCCCGCGGCCTCGATCTCACCGCGCAGCCTCCCCACCGCGGCCCGCACCTCGGCACTGCCGGTCAGGGCCAGCGCCGTCTCGCGCAGCCGCTCGGGCGTGACGTCCTTGCGCAGGATCTTCGCCCCCACACCGAGCTGCTCGGCCCGGGTGGCGGTCGCGTGCAGCTCCGCCATCTGCGGCACCGCGATCACCGGCACACCCTCGGAAACGGCCTGCAGCACGGTGCTCGTACCGCCGTGATTGATCATCAGGGAGGCGTGCGCCAGCACCGCGCCCTGCGGCGCGAAGTCGCACACCTGGACGTGCGGGGGGATCTTGCCGAGTTCGCCCTCGGCCACCCCGCCCGCGTGCGTGATGACGACGTCCCAGTCGGTCTCGCGGAACGCCTCCACACAGGCCCGGAAGAACTCCGGCTGCTTGTTGTACAGCGTCCCCAGACTGATCAGCACCAGCGGCCGCCCGGTGCCCGGCGCCTCCCACTCGCCGTGGAAGGAGTTCGCGCTCGTGCACGGGCCGACGAACCGGACCTCCTCGCCGAAGGTGTCGCCCGCGTACTGGAACGCACGAGGCAGGTACACCAGCGCCGGACCCGAGTGCACCTCGGCCGCGAAGTCCCCGATGGACTTCTGCACCCGGTGCTCGGCGAGCAGCTCGGCCACCACCTCGAACAGGGCGCCCGTCTCGGGGTCCTCGGCCTGTTCCTCGGCCGTGTCCACCGGCGGATGCAGCGACCAGTGCTCGTTCGCCACGTACGTCGGAGTGCTCCGGATCACCGGCACACCCCACTTCGCCGCCAGGATGTGCCCGCTCCAGAACGACGACGGATCGCACACGAACACGTCCGGCCGGTCCGCCGCCTCCTCGAAGTGCCGCTCGAAATCGCCGATGGTCTGCCGCGTCAGATCCAGCATCCAGTTCATCATGTTCACGAACTCCTGCTGGTCCGTGTACGCGGCCGCATCCTGCTTCGGCACCATCGTGTCCCAGAAACGGTCCTGGTCCAGGGCGTACGGCAGGAATTCCGCGCCGGTGGCGAGAACACGCTCGCGGTAGTTCTCCGACAGGGCGTAGGTGACCCGATGCCCGCGCGCGACGAGTTCCCTCGCCACGGACAGCGTCGGATTCACATGACCTGCCGCGGGAAGAATGAAAAAGGCGATGTGCGCCATCGGGCCAGCCCTTCGAGGCGAATCGGATACGGCGTGCCGGCACGCCCCCGACCAGGGAGCGAGGCACCACGGCCGCCGGCAGTGACCCGGCGTGGTCGTCCGCCGGCCGGTGGTGCCAGACCACCGTGCACCAGCGCCCTCTCATGCTCGTCGCTGGTCGCTCGCATTCCGCTCCAGCGCCGCTCGAATTCCCTTTTCCCCGCACTTCCGGTTGACACAATCCCTCACCTGACCGCGGTATCCGCACCGCGGCGCCGTCGGGTGCTGTTCCGGTGAAAGGTCCCCCCCGGGTCCGTCTGCAGAGGAGATTCCGCCATGACCTGCCCCCATGCCGCCACGGCCCTGGGAACCGTCCCCGCCTACCCCTTCGGCGACCACGCCGACCTGCGCCTGGACCCCGCCTACGCCGCACTGCGCGCCACCACGCCCGTGACCCGCGTCCGCATGCCCTACGGCGGCGAGGCCTGGCTCCTGACCCGGCACGCCGACGTCAAGAAGGCCTCCAGCGACCCCCGGCTCAGCATGCACGCCGCCGCCGACCGGGACGTACCGCGCGCCGCACCCCGCGCCCTGGACTCCGTCGGCCTCATGGGCATGCCCCCCGAGTCCCACGCCCGGCTGCGCCGCCTGGTCTCCCGCGCCTTCACCGCCCGCCGCGTCGCCGCCCTGCGCCCCCGCATAGCCGAGATCACCCACCACCTCGTCGACGACCTCGTCGCCGACGGCGGCCCCGCCGACCTCGTCACCCGGCTCGCCCTGCCCCTGCCCACCGCCGTCATCTGCGAGATGCTCGGCATCCCCCGCACCGACCAGCGCATCTTCCGCGCCTTCACCGAAGCGCTCATGTCCGCCAGCCGGTTCACCGAGGAACAGGTCGCCCAGGCCGCCGAGGAGTACGCCGACTACCTGCGCGGCTACGTCGCCCAGCGCCGCGCCCACCCCGAGGACGACCTCCTCAGCGCCCTCATCGAGGCCCGCGACGAGGACGGCCGGCTCAGCGAGGACGAACTCCTCATGCTCACCGGCGGCATGCTCGTCGGCGGCCACGAGACCACCGCCAACCAGCTCGCCGGCCAGGTCCTCGTCCTCCTCGACGACCGCCGCCGCTACGAGCACCTCGTCGCCCGGCCCGACCTGGTCCCCGCCGCCGTCGAGGAACTCCTGCGCTACGTCCCCCTGTGGGCCAGCGTCGGCCCGAGCCGCGTCGCCACCGAGGACGTCGAGATCGGCGGCGTCACCATCCGCGCCGGCGAGGCCGTCGTCTACTCCCTGGCCTCCGCCAACCGCGACGAGACCGTCTTCGACGCCCCCGACGACGTCCTCCTCGACCGCACCGCCAACCCGCACATCGCCTTCGGCCAGGGCCCCCACTTCTGCCTCGGCGCCCCCTTGGCCCGCGCCGAACTCCAGTGCGCCCTCGAAGCCCTCACCGGCCGGCTCCCCGGACTGCGCCTCGCCCGGCCCGCCGCCGAACTCGACTGGCACCGCGGAATGCTCGTCCGAGGCCTGGTCGAACTGCCCGTCACCTGGTGATTCCAGCGGCGCTCTGGCCGCATTCCCCATTCTTGCCCGTGGGCCGTTACGCACCTCATCCCTGGCTATGGAGAATTCATGACCCCGAAGACCCGTGAGCAGCACACGGAGAACAACGACATAGCCGTCGTGGGGATGGCCTGCCGACTTCCCGGAGCCGCCACCGTCGGGGAATTCTGGAGCCTGCTGCGCGACGGCCGCGACGCCGTCACCCGCCAACCGGACGGCACCTGGCGCGGGGCCCTCACCGAACATGGCCACTTCGACGCCGGATTCTTCGGCATGACCCCCGCCGAAGCCGCCGCCACCGACCCCCAGCACCGCCTGCTCCTGGAACTCGGCTGGGAAGCACTGGAACACGCAGGCATCGTCCCGGCCCGCCTCGGCTCCACCCGCGGCGGCGTGTACGTCGGCCTCGCCTCCGACGACTACGCCACCCTCACCCGCGCCGCCGGCCACGCCGACGGCTACACCGCCACCGGCCGGCACCGCGCCCTCGCCGCCAACCGCATCTCCCACCTGCTCGGCCTGCGCGGACCCAGCATGGCCGTCGACACCGCCCAGTCCTCCGCGCTCGTCGCCGTCCATCTCGCCTGCGAGAGCCTGCGCCGCGGCGAGAGCGACCTGTGCCTGGCCGGCGGCGTCAACCTCATCCTCGCCGACGACAGCACCACCGCCATGGAGCTGATGGGCGCCCTCTCCCCCGACGGACGCTGCCACACCTTCGACGCCCGCGCCAACGGCTACGTGCGCGGCGAGGGCGGCGGCGTCCTCGTCCTCAAGCCGCTGCGCCGCGCCCTCGCCGACGGCGACCGCGTCCACTGCGTCATCAAGGGCGGCGCCGTCAACAACGACGGCGGCGGCCCCAGCCTGACCACACCCGACCGGGCAGCCCAGGAGGCCGTCCTCCGCGAGGCCTACGACCACGCCGGCGTCCCCGCCGCACACGTGCGCTACGTCGAACTGCACGGCACCGGCACCCGCGCCGGCGACCCCGTCGAAGCAGCTGCCCTGGGCGCCGTCCTCGGAACCGCCCCGGGCCGCGCGACCCCGCTCGCCGTCGGCTCCGCCAAGACCAACGTCGGCCACCTCGAAGGCGCCGCCGGCATCGTCGGCCTCCTCAAGGCCGTCCTCGCCGTACGGGAGGGCGAGCTGCCGCCGAGCCTGCACCACACCACGCCCCACCCGGACATCGACCTCGACGGGCTCCGCCTCAGCGTCCAGACCGAACTGGATTCCTGGACCGCCGACCCCGCGACCGCGACCCCCCGCCTCGCCGGCGTCTCCGCCTTCGGCATGGGCGGCACCAACGCGCACCTGGTCCTGTCCCAGGCCCCCACGACCGCCCCGGCCGACGAACCCGGCCACCGCCTGCCGGTGGTACCGGTCGTCGTCTCCGGCCGCACCGCCGAGGCCCTGCGCGACCAGGCCGCCCAGCTGAGCGCCCACGTCGAACACACCCCGGAACTCGCCCTGCGCGACGCCGCCCGCACCCTCGCCGACGCGCGCACCGTCTTCGCCCACCGCGCCGTGGTCCTCGCCGGCGACAAGCAGCAACTCCTCACCCGCCTGGAACGCTCCGCCGTCCACGGCGTCGCCTCCGACCCGTCCGGCCTCGGCCGGTCGGTGCTGGTGTTCCCGGGTCAGGGGACGCAGTGGGCGGGGATGGGCCGGGAGTTGCTGGACGCTTGTCCGGTGTTCGCGGCGCGTAT